>JAMOBE010000200.1:0-2685 GCA_039908285.1 Alphaproteobacteria bacterium | reverse complement strand
GGCCGCCCGAGCGCGCGCCAGGGGATACCGCAACACAACAACCTTTGCGACAATCATCTACCTCATCGCCGCGCCCCTGGGCGACATCCTCGTTTCCACCTGAAACGTCGAAGAACCATACATAGGGGAGTTCGTGAAACAACTATCAACGAAAAGAAAGTATGCGAGGGGCCGGTCATGCGCATGCATGCGTGCGGCATGACAGGCCCCTCACGCTCCCCATGACTTTTCATCCTGGTGAAAAAATGGGGAGTGTGAGGGCCTCAGGCCCTCACATCTTCTCTTTCTGTTTCTTTGGACGAAGCACAAGGCATCCTTTCCCAGGGAAATCGGGTGAACCGATCAAAAGCCCTCTCCCCCTGGAAGAGGGGGGAGAGGGAGTGAAGATGGCGGTTCCCACTTCACCCGATTGCCCTGTGCCCTGCATCCTTTCCGGTTGATCATCCCGCGACCGTGCGGTATCCCATGAGGGGTACTCGAGCGGGTGCGGACCATGGATGACCAGTACGACGTCTTCTTCAGCTACCGACGCCTGGACCGGGAGACGGCGCGGCCCATCGTCGCGGCGTTGAAGGCGGCCGGGCTGACGGTCTTTTTCGACGAGGAGGACATCAAAGATTTCGACCCCATCAGCGCCAGGGTCACCGAAGGACTGTCGCGCTCAAGGGCCCTGGTGGCGCTGTATTCCGCCATCTATACGCAGTCGCGGCCCTGCCAGTGGGAGCTGACGGCGGCGTTCGTCGCCGCATCCGCCGACGGGGACCCGACCGACCGGGTCCTGGTGATCAACCCGGAGGCCAGCGGCGGCCACATCCACCCCGTCGACCTGCGGGATGCCAGGTACGCCGTCACCGCGACGGGGCCGGAGAAAATCGCCGCCAGCATCGCCGCCAAGGTGCGGCCGCTGACGAAGCCGCTCGGGGCCATCCCGGCGCCGGAGCAGACCCGCTGGCGGCCGGCGGCGGCGGGGCGGAGCGTGGGCGCCAAAGGGTTCGTCGGGCGACTGCCGGAACTGTGGGAGGTGCACTCGGCGCTGAACGGCGGCAAGTTTGCCCTCATTGCCGCCGAGGGCCATCTGACTCACGTTCAGGGCATGGGCGGCATCGGCAAGACCATGCTGGCGGAGGAATACGCCCGCCGCTTCGCCACCGCCTATCCCGGCGGCATCGTCTGGCTGCGCGGCTCGCGGGGCGGCGGGGTCGCGATGACGCCGGCGGACCTGGAGGCGCTGCGCACCGACCAGATGCGGGCGCTGGCCATCGACCTGGGGATCCCGGTGGCGGGGATGTTGGACCCGCGCGAGGTGGACGCGGCCGTCATCAGCGCCCTGCACGCATTGAAAGAGCCCTATCTGTGGATCATCGACGACGTGCCCCACGGGGTGGGGGTGGAGGCCTTCCACCGCTGGGTCGCCCCGGCCGGTCCGGGCCGCACCCTGGTCACCACCCGCAGCCGGGATCTGAGTGCCCTGGGGACGACGGTGGCGCTGGACGTGCTGACGGCCGAGGACGCCTACCGTCTGCTGACCTCCCACCGCCGGCCCGTCGGTGAGGACGAGAAAAACCTCGCCCACGCCATCATCGCCGACCTGGGCCATCACGCCCTGGCGGTGGACGTGGCCGGACGGGGGGTGACGAGTTTCGGTTTCGCCCGCTTTCTCGACAAGTTGCGGACTCCGGATCAGGACGCCATGGATCTGGCCGCCAAGTTCAGGGGCGACCTGCCGACCGGCCACGAGAAGAGCATCGCCGCCACCCTGCTGCACAGCATCCGGCAACTTGACGAGAGCGGCCGCGATCTCCTGCGCCTGGCCTCGGTTCTGGCGGCGGCGCCGATCCCCAAAGTCCTGACGGCCCTGGTCTTTTCCGTGGCCAATGGCATGGGCAAAACCGCCGGCGAGGACACGGCCGTCCTGGCGATCGACCAGGCGGTGAACCTCAGTCTCGTCCAGAACGCGGGGGGTGACTCGTTCACCACCCACGTCCTGGTGTCGCGCACCATTCGCTTCCACGACTCCGACCCGACCCGCCGCAACGCCCTCCGTACCGCGGCGGTGGCGGTGCTGAACACGGTGATGGTTGCCGCCAAGGACATCCGCCTGCACGGGTCCCTGGCCCCCGTGCTCCCCCATGCCCGCCACCTGACGCGGGAGGCCGATGACGAAATCACCCTGTCCCTGCTGGGCTGGACCGGCCAGTATGACCGGGAACGCGGCTCCTACGCCGCCGCCGCCGCCGCCTATCGGCGGCAGTGGGAGGGACGCCGTCGGGTGCTGGGGGAGGAGCATCCCAACACTCTCACCAGCATGAACAACCTGGCCGGGACGCTGATGGCGCAGGGTGATCTGGCGGGGGCGCGGGCGCTGGGGGAGCAGGTGCTGGACGTCCGCCGCCGGGTGCAGGGGGCGGAGCATCCCGGTACCCTCACCAGCATGCACAACCTGGCCGGGACGCTGAGGTCGCAGGGCGACCTGGCGGGGGCGCGGGCGCTGCAGGAGCAGGCGCTTGCCGTGCGCCGCCGGGTGCTGGGGGTGGAGCATCCCGATACCCTCACCAGCATGAGCAACCTGGCCGAGACGCTGAGGTCGCAGGGCGACCTGGCGGGGGCGCGGGCGCTGGAGGAGCAGGTGCTTGCCGTGCGTCGCCGGGTGCTGGGGGAGGAGCATCCCGTTACCCTCGGCAGCAT
>JAMOBE010000199.1:0-2697 GCA_039908285.1 Alphaproteobacteria bacterium | reverse complement strand
TACTTCGTGCGATCGTCCCGCGCCCCGAGGGCCGCCTGGGCTGCCGCCAGGCGGGCGATCGGCACACGGTACGGGGAGCACGACACGTAGGTCAGGCCCGCCCGCTGGCAGAACTCGATGGAGGCCGGGTCGCCGCCGTGCTCGCCGCAGATGCCGAGCTTGATGCCCGGACGGGTCTTGGCCCCGCGCTCGCAGGCGATCTTCACCAGTTCGCCCACACCCTCCTGGTCCAGGCTGGCGAACGGGTCCTTTTCGTAGATCCCCTTCTCCCGATAGACCCCAAGGAACGCGCCCGAGTCGTCACGGGACATGCCGAGCGTCGTCTGCGTCAGGTCGTTGGTGCCAAAGCTGAAGAACTCCGCCGTCTCGGCGATCTGGCCGGCGGCCAGGGCCGCCCGCGGCAGCTCGATCATCGTCCCCACCTGGTAGGTCAGGGTCTTCCCCGTCGCCTTGAACACCTGCGCCGCCATCTTGTCCACGGCGGCCTTCATCAGGTCGAACTCCTTCTTGGTGCTCACCAGCGGGATCATCACCTCCGGCACCACCGGCTCGCCGCCCTTCTTCGTCACCTCGACCGCCGCCTCGAAAATGGCCTGCGCCTGCATCTCGTAAATCTCAGGGTACGTCACCCCAAGACGGCAGCCGCGATGGCCAAGCATCGGGTTCGACTCGTGCAGCGACGCGTTGCGGGCCCGCAGCAGGCCGGCGTCCATGCCCGACGCCTTGGCCACCTCATTGATGTCCGCATCGGTGTGCGGCAGGAACTCGTGCAGCGGCGGGTCGAGGAGACGGATGGTCACCGGCAGGCCGCTCATGATGGTGAACAGCTCGACGAAGTCCTGCCGCTGGTACGGCAGAAGCTTGGCCAGGGCCGCCCGCCGACCCGCCTCGTCACTGGCCAGGATCATCTCCCGCACCGCCGTGATGCGCGTCGGATCGAAGAACATGTGCTCCGTCCGGCACAGCCCGATGCCCTCGCAGCCGAACTTGCGCGCCGTCTGCGCGTCCAGCGGCGTCTCGGCATTGGTCCGCACCTTCATGGTGCGCAGCGCGTCCGCCCACTCCATGAGCTGGTTGAAGTCGCCCGTCAGCTCCGGCTGAACCGTCGGCACCGCCCCCAGCATCACCTCGCCCGTGGAGCCGTCGATGGTCACCACGTCGCCTTCCTTCACCAGCGCGCTGCCGGCCTTGAAGGTCTTCGTCTTGTAGTCAACGGTGATCTCGCCGGCACCCGCAACGCACGGACGTCCCATGCCGCGCGCCACAACCGCCGCGTGGCTGGTCATGCCGCCGCGGGTCGTCAGGATGCCCTCGGCCACGTGCATGCCGCCGATGTCCTCGGGGCTGGTCTCGATGCGGACCAGGATCACCTTCTCGCCCCGCTCGACCCACGCCTCGGCATCGTCGGCCGAGAACACCGCCTTGCCCGAGGCCGCACCCGGCGACGCCGGCAGGCCGCGACCGACCACCGTCTTCTTCGCCTTCGGGTCCAGGGTCGGGTGCAGAAGCTGGTCGAGACCGGCCGGCTCCACCCGCTTCACCGCCTCTTCCTTGGAGATCAGACCCTCGTTGGCCAGGTCGATGGCGATCTTCAGTGACGCCTTCGACGTCCGCTTGCCGTTGCGGGTCTGCAGCATGTACAGGCGGGACGACTGGATGGTGAACTCCATGTCCTGCATGTCGGTGTAGTGTCTCTCAAGCTTCAGGCGGATGTCGTTCAGTTCCTTGTAGAGGTTCGGCATCACCTCTTCCATGGCCGGAAGGTCAGACTTCTGCTTCTGCTTGCCGACGATCGAGATGTTCTGCGGCGTGCGGATGCCCGCCACCACGTCCTCGCCCTGGGCATTCACCAGATACTCGCCATAGAAGGCGTTCTCGCCCGTGGACGGATCGCGGGTGAACGCAACGCCCGTCGCGCAGTCGTCGCCCATGTTGCCGAACACCATGCACTGCACGTTCACCGCCGTGCCCCAGGCCTCGGGGATGTCGTGCAGACGGCGATAGGTGATGGCCCGGTTGTTCATCCAGCTGCCGAACACCGCGCCAATGGCGCCCCACAGCTGCTCCTGCGGGTCCTGCGGGAACGGCTTGCCCTTCTTCTCCTGCACCTTGGCCTTGTAGCGCTCCACCATCAGCTTCCAGTCGGCCGCCGTCAGCTCGGTGTCCAGCTTGATCTTGCGCTCGTCCTTGTGCGCCTGCAGGATGTGCTCGAAATTGTGGTGGTCAACTTCCAGCACGACGTTCGAGTACATCTGGATGAAGCGGCGATAGCTGTCATAGGCGAACCGCTCGTCATTGGAGCGCTTGGCCAGGCCCACCACGCTGTGGTCGTTGAGGCCGAGGTTCAGGATGGTGTCCATCATGCCCGGCATCGACGCCCGCGCGCCCGAGCGCACCGACACCAGAAGTGGGTTGTCATGATCGGCGAACTTCATGCCCATGCTCTTCTCGAGCCCGGCAATGCCCGCGTCCACCTGCGCCTTCAGGTCGGAGGGATAGGTCTCCTGGTTGGCGTAGTAGTACGTGCACACCTCGGTGGTGATGGTGAACCCGGGAGGAACCGGCAGACCAAGTCCCGCCATCTCCGCCAGGTTGGCCCCCTTGCCACCCAGCAGGTTCTTCATCGCCGACCGGCCCTCGGCCTTCCCGTCACCGAACGTGTATACCCACTTGTTCATCACACCATCGTCCTTCATG
>JAMOBE010000056.1:0-23930 GCA_039908285.1 Alphaproteobacteria bacterium | reverse complement strand
GGGTCGAGGTCGGCCAACCCGGACGGCATGCTCGGGGCGCGCCGTCCGGGGCTAATTCTTACAGGATTTGCGATACACAAGGGGGGTGCCGAAGCTCCCAAAATGGTGCCGGTTGCCCCCCCCTCACCCCGGCCCTCTCCCCCCGGAAGAGGGGGGAGAGGGAGTGATGATGGCGGTTCTCACTTCACCCGATTGCCCTGTGGAACTGCTGATGCACAGTTGCATTTCTTGCGAATTGGAGGAATGCTGACGGGCCGGGGTGCCAGGAGGGCGACGATGGTCGGCGATGGAAAGCGTGTCTCGGGAAAGGGCGAAGCCAAGGCGCTTCACGCCATCCTTCTGATCGAGGATGCTCGCTTCGACGCCTTCGTGCGCAAGCTGGTCACCGCCGACATCCTGGAGGCGACGCTGAAATCCCTGTTCAAGGAGTGACCAGCGTGTCCCGATATCTGGTGACGGGAGGCTGTGGCTTCATCGGCTCCCACCTGGTTGATTCGCTCCTGGCCGATGGGCATGAGGTGGCGGTTCTCGACGACCTGTCCACTGGTCGCCGCAGCAATCTCGATCCCCGGGCGAGGCTGGTGGTGGCCGACGTGGCCGATACCGACGCCGTCAGTGCCGCCATGGCGAACGTGAGCGCCTGCTTCCACCTTGCGGCCGTCGCCTCGGTGCAGCGGAGCACGGAGGAATGGCCAAAAACCCATCGTTCCAACCAGACCGGCTCCATCGCGGTGTTCGACGCGGCGCGGCGGCTCGGGGGCGGCACGCCGCTGCCGGTGGTGTTCGCCTCCTCGGCCGCGGTCTATGGCAGCAACACGGCGGTTCCACTGGCGGAGACCGCGCAGGTTGGGCCGATTTCCCCCTATGGCGCCGACAAGCTCGGCTCCGAGCTGCATGCCCGGGCGGGTGAGGTGATCCACCGCAGCCGCATCATCGGCCTGCGGTTCTTCAACGTCTTTGGGCCACGCCAGGACCCGGGCTCCCCCTACAGCGGTGTCATCTCGATCTTTTCCGATCGGTCGCGACAGGGGCTGCCGCTCACCATCTTCGGCTGCGGCGAGCAGACCCGGGACTTCGTCTTCGTCTCCGATGTGGTGGGATGTCTGCGTCGGGCCATGGCGTCGCTGGAGGCCTCGCCGGCCGCCAGGTTCGCCGCCTACAACGTCTGCCGCGGCGTCGGCGTCACCATCAACGAACTGGCTCGTCACGTCGTCGCGGCCAGTGGCAGCAGCAGCACCATCAGCCATGCCCCGGCCCGGGCGGGAGACATCCAGGCATCGATCGGCGTTCCCGACCTGGCGCGGCGAGACCTGGGCTTCGTCGCCGCGGTGTCGCTGGAAGACGGCCTGCGCGCCACCCTGGGCTGGGCGCCGCCCTCCGTGGCGGGGTGAGCCCCCCGTTTCCTCCAGAAAGACAAAGTCCCGTGGAGCACGAGGGGCCCCTCGGCCCCTCGTTTTTCACTCTTTCTTTCTTTCGCTATAGCCCCTTCTCAGCCGGTCTCGCGGCGCAAAGGCGTGACATTGCCGGCCTGCGCTTCGGGGGCTCCGGCCCCGTCACCGGTTGCCGTGGCACGATCCAGCGTGGCGCGCACGTGGGACAGCGCGGCTGCCGCGGCGGCCATCCTGCCCTGATCGCTGGTATCCGCATCCGCCGGGGCCGGACGAGCCTCCGCCGGAGGCGGGGCACTGACCGGTGCCGGGCGTGACGTGACCATCACCACGGGTGCCTTGGCCGTCGCCGGGGCCTCGGGGGTGGCCGGCTTCGACGGTGGTGCCGACGTCTTTTGCACCGGCGCCTGAGGCGAAACCGGGGAGGGGGACTGCGGCCTGCCTGCCGGTGCCTGCGGGCGCGGCTGCTGCTGCTTTGGTGCTGGACCGGCATTTCCAGCCGCCGACGTTCCCTGCTGTTGTTGCTGCGGGGCAGGCAGGCTGGCGCGCGGCTGTTCCGCCACCGGAGCCGCGGCGGGACGCCGATCGGCCAGTGCGGTGCGCATCTCCGTCACATCGGCGCGGGTCCGTTCGATCTCCCCGTGACTGGCGCGCATCAGCGTGCGGATTTCCGCCAGAGAGACGTCGAGTGAGCGGGCCAGCTCGGCGGAGGACTTGAACGATATCAGGTCGCGGTGGATGTCCTGCGCCAGACCGGCCAGGGCCGCAAGGCGGCGGGCGATGCTGGCCAGAATCGCCAAGGTGGCCACGAGAAGGACGACGATGGCGATCGGGTAAACCGATTCCATCACCGGCGCAAAGGCCGCCGTCGTTACACCGCCAATGATCGTGCTTTCCATCATGACTCGCGCTCGCGGTCGACCCGTGTTGCCGTAAACCGGTGCAGCGTACCATTCTCGAGCCGAGAGGAAAAGCCGAAGCGCGGCTGTCACGCCGCGTAGCCGACGAATTGGGTCACGACTCGGGAATTGAAGGGCGGATACCGCCTCAGGCACCACTCCACACAACCGGCATGGCCCAGTGGGCCCCCATCAGTGTGCGGACTCGGCACTCTCGTCAGCGCGACTCGGGAAATCGCAGGTTCGGATCTGACCTGGCCGATGGTGAGTGGCGGGAGTGACGGGGCTCGAACCCGCGACCTCCGGCGTGACAGGCCGGCACTCTAACCAACTGAGCTACACCCCCACCTCCAGCCCTTCCGGGCCGGGAGAGATGGGCTTGTACCAGGGGTTCGATCGGAACGCAAGCGCTTATTCGGTCTGGTCGGGGGGGCGAAGATCATTCCAGCGGCGTCATTTTCTCGAAGTGTTCGTAGGCCTCCACGCCCTCCAGCACCACGCCGTCGAAGCCCAGGTCCATCAGCCCCTTGAAGTACTGGCCGATGATTTTTTTCCAGTCGTCGGACCAGTATTGCACCACCGTGGCCGCAGGGTCCCGGCGCGAGGGGGCGTCGAGCCATCCGGGATCGCCGACCAGCCACTCCTTTTTCCAGTAGTAGCGATTGTCCTGGGCCTCGCTCACGTTGATGCGGGCCAGCACCAGACGGCGGGGACCCATGCGCTTGAATTTCAGGTCATAGACCTCCTCCCTGGTCAGCGATTCGTTTCCCTTGTGGAAACCGTCGATGAACAGAAGGTCGTGATTGGAGCGCGTGAGGGCCACGATCCACTCGTCGCGGCGGGCGAACTGTCGCGAGTCCAGCATCACCGCCATGTTGCGGACGGTTTGCAGGGAGTCGACCGACCCCGGATTTTCACTCGACGGCCGCCCGCTGGGGAGGCGATCGAAGCGGCCGCCCGACTCGGCGTCGGCGAAGGTCAGCACCCCGTCCCGTCCCGCCCTGGACATGGCATTGGCCGCCTGGTCGGCGGTCTTGCAGCGCTCGATTGACAGGAGCCGCACCCCCTGGTCCCGGACCTTGGCGATCAGCCGGTCCTTGTAGGTCCGCCGGGCCTCGACCCGCTCCCGCTCGGCCTTGGCCTTGGCCGCCTCGGCCTCGGCCAGCAGGGAGTTGGCGGGAGGGGCTGGCTTCGCCTTGTCCTTTAGCTTGTCCTTGTCCTTGTCTTTCGGCTTGTCCTCCGCCAGTGCCGCGCCGCAGTAGCGGTTGTCGATCACCAGCCCGTCCACGGACCGGATGTAGCGGCGCATCGGTGTCCCCAGCGGCAGCCGCCGATGCTTCTCGACGCCGTCCGGGTCCTTCATTTCCTCAAGCTGGAATTCCCGCTCCCCCTTGATGAACAGCTCAAGTCCACCCCGTACCAGGATGATGACATTGCGGTCCCGAGCCCGCGCATAGTCGCTCAGTCCTTCGACGATGGCCCGCATGTATTCGCGATAGTTGGGAATGCGATCGAGGGGGATGTCGAGCGGCACCGGAACATCGTCGCTGCGATCGACCGACGGCGCGTCGGCGCGCACCTCCGCCAGTCCGAAGACCAGCAACAGCAGAACGGCGCCAACCAGCGGCAATTTCACGCGCATAGGGTGGACCCCATTGTCTGGACGGTGGATGGGCGTAGGTCCCCTAAGCTGGTGTTTGTTGGTTTCAGTACCAATGCAAATTCTTTTACCCGATTGCCCCGCCTTCTCATCCGTGTTCATCCTACCCCGCGAACCTGTTGGAGCGGGGGAAGCCGGTGGGGGGCAGGCGGCCGGTCTGGCCGCGGCGGCCGAGCCACGGGCGAAGGTCGGTCTCGGTGCGGGAGCCGTTGCCGAAGCGGTAGGACAGTCCCTCGGCGAAAACGAAGGTCCGGATGTCCGCCGCCAGGGAGCCATGATAGCGCTGGAGCGTCACTCCGCGGCCGCGGGTCATCACCGGCACCTCATCGGCCATGAACACCAGCAGCCGGCGGTTCTCGCCGATCACGGCGACGGCATCGCCCACCAGCGGCACGCAGAAGCGGGCCGTCTCGCCCTCGCTCACGTCCAGGACCCGCTTGCCGTTGCGGGTCTGGGCCAGCACTTCCGTCTCCTCGACGATGAAGCCGCGGCCGTCGTGGCTGGCCACCAGCAGCCGGCGGCCCGGCTGGTGCACCAGCATGGCGATCACGTCGGCATCGTTGGGCAGGTCGATGGCGAGGCGCACCGGCTCGCCGTGGCCGCGCCCGCGGGGGATCTTGTCGCCGGCCAGGGTGTAGAACCGACCGTTGGAGCCGAACAGCAGGATGCGATCGGCGGTGCTGGCCGGCAGGGCGAAGCGCAGTTCGTCCCCTTCCTTGAACTTGAGGTCGGTCTCCCCATGGCCGCGCACCGCCCGGAGCCAGCCCTTGTCCGACAGCACCACGGTGATCGGCTCGCGTTCCACCAGCACGTCGTCGGGGATCTCCACCAGCGCGGCGGGGGAGCCAAGTTCCGTGCGACGCCGGCCGAGTTTCGTCGCCGCGCCGAACTGCTTGCGCACGGCCCGGATCTGGTCGGCGATGGTCTTCCAGCGCAGGCTTTCGCTGGCGAGAAGCTCCTCGAGCGTCGCCTTCTCGGCTTCGAGTTTGGCGTGCTCGCCGCGGATCTCCATCTCCTCCAGCCGGCGCAGGCTGCGCAGGCGCATGTTGAGGATGGCCTCGGCCTGCACCTCGGTCAGGTCGAAGGCGGCCATCAGCGCCGGCCTCGGCTCGTCCTCCTCGCGGACGATGCGGATGACCTCGTCCAGGTTCAGGTAGGCCTTGAGGTAGCCCTCCAGCACCTCCAGCCGGTGGGCGATCTTCTCCACGCGATGGCGCGAACGGCGGATCAGCACCACCTGGCGATGGTCGAGGAAGGCCTGCAGCACCTCCTTCAGCGTCATCACCCGCGGCACGCCGTCGCCGTCCAGCACGTTCATGTTGAGGCTGAACTTCACCTCGAGATCGGTCTGGCGGAAAAGCTGCTCCATGACGTGCTGGGGCTCGACGGTGCGGTTGCGGGGCTCGAGCACGATGCGCACCTCGTCGGTCGACTCGTCGCGCACGTCGGCCAGCAGGGTCAGCTTGCGGGCGGCGAGAAGCTCGGCGATGCGCTCGATCACCCGGGCTTTCTGGATCTGGTAGGGGATCTCGGTGACGGCGATCTGGTACAGGCCGTGGGACAGCTTCTCCACCGTCCACCGCGCCCGCAGGCGAAAGCCGCCGCGGCCGGTGCGATAGGCCTCGAGAATCGCCTCGCGGCTTTCCACCAGCACGCCGCCGGTCGGAAAGTCCGGACCCGGCACCATCGCCACCAGCGCCGCCATCTCGGCCTCGGGGTGCTTGATCAGATGCAGGGCGGCGTCACACAACTCGCCCACATTGTGAGGGGGGATGTTGGTGGCCATGCCGACGGCGATGCCCGTCGCGCCATTGGCGAGAAGATTCGGGAACGCCGCCGGCATGACGACCGGCTCGTGCTCCTCGCCGTCGTAGGTGGGACGGAAGTCGACCGCGTCCTCGTCCAGGCCGTCCATCAGCGCCTGGGCGACCGCCGTCAGCCTCGCCTCGGTGTAGCGCATGGCCGCGGCGTTGTCGCCGTCGATGTTGCCGAAGTTGCCCTGTCCCTCCACCAGCGGATAGCGGACCGCGAACTCCTGGGCCAGCCGCACCAGGGTGTCGTAGACCGCCACGTCGCCGTGGGGATGGTACTTGCCGATGACGTCGCCCACCACCCGGGCGCATTTCTTGAAGCCGGCGTCGGGGTCGAGCTTCAACTGGCGCATGGCGTAGAGCAGCCGCCGGTGCACCGGCTTCAGCCCGTCGCGGACATCGGGGAGCGAGCGCGACACGATGGTGGACAGCGCATAGGCGAGGTAGCGCTCGCTCAAGGCCTCCGCCAGGGGTGTCTCGACGATCTCCACCATCACGCCATCCGTACCGGAAGAGGGGGGAGAGGGCTATTTCGGCTTTGCCGCACGGAGGAGGTCGCCGAGCGGCTGGTGGATATGGTCGTTGGCGGCCAGCACGCTGCCGGTGCCGAGCACATCACGGCCGCCGTCCACCTCGCCGACGTAGCCGCCGGCCTCCCGCACCAGCACCAGGCCACCGGCCAGGTCCCAGGCCGACAGGTTCATCTCCCAGAAGGCATCGAACCGCCCCGCGGCGACGAACGCGAGATCAAGCGCCGCCGAGCCGGTCCGCCGCACCCCGGCGGTCGCCCCCATCACCGCCTTGAGCTGCCCCAGGAACTCGTCGTGGCCCGGCCGGCCCAGGTGGGGAATGCCGGTGACGACCACGCACTCATCCAGTTTCCGCCGCGCCGACACCCGCAGCCGCCGACTGTTGAGAAAGGCCCCGAGCCCCTTCTCGCCATAGAACATCTCGTCGGTGACGGGATTGAACACCACGCCGGCGATCACCTCGCCGTCGCGCTCCAGCCCGATGGAGATGGAGAAATGGGGAATGCCGTGCAGGAAGTTGGTGGTGCCGTCCAGGGGATCGATGATCCAGCGGTTGGCGGTGTCGCGGCCGACCTCGGTGCCCGACTCCTCGCCGACGAAGCCGTAATCCGGCCTGGCTTTCTTCAGTTCCCGATAGAGCACCTGCTCCGCCTTGACGTCGGCGGCGGTGACGAAGTCATTGGTGCCCTTGAGCGACACCTGGAGCTGCTCGACCTCGCCGAAGTCGCGCACGAGCCCACGCGCCGCCTTCCTGGCCGCGGCGACCATCACGTTGATCTGGGGGGAAAGGTACGCCATGACCTCTTACGCTGCAGTCAGGGGCCGACCGGAATGGTCAGTCCTTCGCCCGCTCCACATAGGTGCAGTCCGCCGTGTTGACGACAATGCGCGTGCCGGCCTCGATGAACGGGGGGATCATGACCCGCAGGCCGTTCTCGAGGACACCCGGCTTGTAGGAGGAGGAGGCGGTCTGCCCCTTCACCACCGCGTCGGCCTCCACCACCGCCATGACCACCGTCGCCGGCAGGTTGACGGACACCGGCACCCCTTCGACGAAGTCCACGGTCACCGCCATGCCGTCCTGCAGGAACGCCGCCGGGTCGCCGACGGTGTCGCGGGGGATGGTGAACTGCTCGTAGGTCTGCACGTCCATGAAGGTCAGGTGATCGCCGTCGGCGAACAGGTACTGGCAGTCATTTTCCTCGACCAGCAGCTTCTCGACGGTGTCCTGGGTGCGCCAGCGCTCGTTGGTCTTGCTGCCGGTGCGGAAGTCGCGCATCTCCACCTGGATGAAGGCGCCGCCCTTCCCCGGTTGGATAAGCTGGATCTTGAGCACGGACCACTGACGGCCCTGGTGCTCCAGAATCATTCCCGGACGGATCAGGTTGGCTTGCATCTTCATGGGCGTCGGTTCCGCTGCTGTGCCTGTGATCAATGGCGGCGGACCGTAGCAGGTTGCCAGCCCCGGCGCAACTGGCCTGGATTTCTCGCCTATGGAACCAGAATCCGCTCCCGCAGGCGATGGACGTGGTCGCCAAGGCTGGCGGTGACGCGAACCTCCCACTGCCCCGGCAGGTCGAGCGACGTCTCGGCGCCGTAGTGCCCGGGGGCGCGGCGCACCAGGGTCAGGGTGCGGTCGTGACCGGCCACCGTCGGCCGGCGCAGGTCGGCCGACACGGCGAGACCGTCCACCGGAGCGCCCAATCGGTCCACCACCGTCACCGCCACGTCGGCGTGTCCAGGCGCGGATGGGCGTGCGGCGAGGCTCATCCGCCAGCCAAGCCGGGCCTGGGCCTCCTCATCGGCGATGGCGGCGTTGTAGGCGAGGCCCCGCTCGAAAGGCCGGTCGGTGGCCAGACCCGGAAACGTGCTGGTGGCGAAATAGGCCATCACCAGATTGACGACGATCACCACGCCGAACATGCCGACGAAGATGTAGGGGTACCACCACCCTCGAGCCCGCTGTCTGGTCATGACTGCTCCCTATGGTCCGGCGAAGATGGTCTCGTAGCGCCGCGTGTGGCCGCTGGAGCGCTCGGTGACGACGAAGGCCAGCGCGCGGGATCTGGCGCCGCCCTCCGCCGAGACATAGACGCGGAAGGTGCCGACGCTGTCGCCCTCCACCGGCAGGTCCACCCCGGCGCCGTCGCCGGCGCCATGGCCGATGACGCTGAGACGGGCTCCGGCCACCCCCTCGGTGGTCAGGGCGAAGCTATGCGGCCCCCGGTCCATGTTGAGGACCTTGACGGTGTAGCCGTTGCGGATCGACCCGTCCGACATGGTCACGAACAGCGGGCTACGCTCGTGCAGGACGTTGACGTCGAAGCGGGAGCGCAGGACGAGGGCGGCCACCATCACCGTCAGCACCGCCACCATCACCCCCGCATAGAGCACGGTCCGCGGCCGCACCAGCCGCACGCGGGTCGGCTCGCCCTTCGAGCGCGCCACCTGGTTGGCGGTGGAGTCATAGGTGATGAGACCGGGCGGCAGCCCCACCCTGGTCATGATCTGGTCGCAGGCGTCGATGCACAGGCCGCAGCCGATGCAGGCGAGCTGGCTGCCGTCGCGGATGTCGATCCCGGTCGGGCAGACCTGGATGCACATGGTGCAATCGACGCAGTGACCCCGTCCTTCGAAGGCCTGCCCCGCCCTGGCCGGTCCCCGTGGCTCGCCACGCCACGTTTCGTAGGTGACGATCAGGCTGTCCTCGTCGAACATGGCCGCCTGGAACCGTGGCCACGGGCACATGTAGATGCACACCTGCTCGCGGGCGTATCCGGCCAGCAGGAATGTGGTGCCGGCAAACAGCGCCAGATAGCCGTAGAACTCCGCCGAGGCGGAGCCGTCCAGCACCGCGCGGGTCGCGGTCGGCGCATCGTTGAAGTAGATCAGCCACGTGTGGCTGACGATCAGCGAAACGACCAGCCACAGGATGGTCTTGACCGTCTTCCTGGCGATCTTCCCGAGGGTCCACGGGCCGGCGTCCAGCTTTTGCCGCGCGGCACGGTCGCCTTCGATGCGGTATTCGATCCACTGGAAGATGTCGGTGAAGACCGTCTGAATGCACGTAAAGCCGCACCAGACCCGTCCCAGCAGGGCCGTCGCCAGAAACAGGCCGATGGCGCCGAGAATCAGCACGCCGGTCAGGTAATAGACTTCCTGCGGCCAGATCTCGACGTCGAGGAGGTAACCGCGGCGGCCCGCCATGTCGAGAAGGATGGCCTGGTCCGGCACGCCCGGGCCCCGGTCCCACCGCAGCCACGGGCAGACAAGGAAGAACCCCACCAGGACGACGTCCACCACCCACTTGATGGTGCGGAAGCGCCCGGACACCTGGCGGGGATGGACCTTTTCGTGTGCCGCGTAAAGCGACGCGGCACCCTTCTTCTTCTTTCGCGCCGCTGTCGGCGGCGCCCCCGGTGGAGACGGAGGTGGCGCGAGGTCAGTCATCACAGGCCATACGCCACGACCAGCCCCTCCGTATTACCCTTACTTGCCGCCGCCCAGCGCGTGGACGTAAACCGCGAGCTGCTTGATGGTGGTCTCGTCGAGACGACCACCCCAGGCCGGCATCACGCCATGCTTTGGCGCCTTGATCTGGGCTACGATACCATCCTTCGTCCCGTTGTACAGCCAGATCTTGTTGTTGAGCGCAGGAGCCCCGACGGCCTGCATGCCGACACCGCCCTCGCCGTGGCAGGCGACGCACTGTTCGGCGTAGATGGCCTTGCCGGGGAGGGCATCGGCCTTGCCGCCAGCCGCCAGTGCCACCACGTAGTCCGCCACCTGGTCGATCTGCTTCGCGTCCAGCAGCTTGTCGGTGCCGAACTTCGGCATTTCCGACACGCGGGTGCCGGAATCCTGCGACCAGCGGATGCCGTGGGTGATGGTGGCCTGGATGTCGTCGAGGGTGCCGCCCCACAGCCACTCGTCGTCGGCCAGGGTCGGATAAGCCACGGCACCGGCCCCGCCGGCCTGGTGGCACGGTGCGCAGTTGTCCTTGAAGGCGACCGCCCCGCCGGCCATGGCATAGGTGCGCAGCTTGGGATCGGCGGCGATCTGCTGCACCGAGGCGCCCTTGAAGCGGTCGAGCCAGACCTTGCGGGCCTCGGCGGCGGCGGCCATCTCCGACCGTACTTCGCCGCGGCTCGAATAGCCGAGCGTGCCCTTAAGATAGCCGGTCAGCGTCGGCCACGACGGATAGAAAACCCAGTAGCCCGCCGCCCAGATGATGGTGGCATAGAACACGTACACCCACCATTTGGGAATCGGCGTGTTCAGCTCCTTGATCCCGTCCCACTCATGGCCGGTCGTCGCCGTCCCCGAGATTGGATCGTGTTCCTGTTTCGCCATGCGTCAGCGCTCCTCGTTCTTGTCGTGCTCGTCGTCCTTGAACGGGATTTCGGAGCGACTTTCCCACACCGCCTTGTTCTTCGGCCGGAAGGCCCACCACACGATCCCGAGGAAGATGACCATCAGCCATACCCCCCACAGGGACCGCAGGAAATCCGACACCTCGACCAGCGTCACGATGCCCCCCCGATGCTCAGCGCTCGATCGACTTCGGATCGAAGCTGGTGAAGTCCACCATGGTTCCCAGCACCTGGAGATAGGCGACCAGCGCATCCATCTCGGTGACGCGAGCGGGATCGCCGTCCACATCGCCCACCCGCGCCTTGGGATAGCGCTGGAGGAGTGCCGCGGTATCGGCGCCCGATCCCGCCTGGGCCTTCATGTCGGCCATGGCGCTGGCGATGTCGTCCTCGGTGTAGGGGACGCCGACGATCCGCAGGGTCTTCAGGTGTTCGGCGATGTCGGGATACCCCACCTCGTGCCGCATCAGATGCGGGTAGCCGGGCATGATGGACTCAGGCACCACCGAGCGGGGATCGACCAGGTGGGTGACGTGCCAGTCGTTGGAGTACTTGCCGCCGACCCGCGCCAGATCGGGACCCGTGCGCTTCGAGCCCCACTGGAACGGATGATCGTAGCGGCTCTCGGCCGCCAGGCTGTAATGGCCATAGCGCTCCACCTCGTCGCGGAAGGGGCGGATCATCTGGCTGTGGCAGACGTAGCAGCCCTCGCGGATGTAGATGTTGCGCCCCACCTGCTCCAGCGGCGAATAAGGCCGGACCCCCTTCACGTTCTCGATGGTGGACTCGATCGTGAACAGCGGCACGATCTCCACCAGCCCGCCGACGATGACGGTGACGAAGATGCCGAGGATGAGGACCAGGACGTTGGTCTCGAAGATCTTGTGGCGATTGATGATACCCATTTCCGGTCCCTCCTCAGCGAGCCGCCGCGCGAAGCCCGTCGGGCGACTCGTAAGGCTCCTCCTCGCGCAGGTCGCCCTTTATGGTGCGGTAGATGTTGTAGGCCATGATCAGCGACCCGAGCACGAACAGCACTCCGCCAAAGGCGCGCATGACGTAGTAGGGGTGCATGGCGACCACGGTTTCGGTGAAGGCGTACTGGAGGAAGCCGTTGGCGTCGTAGGCGCGGGTCATCAGACCCTGCATGATCCCGGCGATCCACATGGAGGTGATGTAGAGCACGATGCCAAGGGTCGCCGTCCAGAAGTGGTAGCTGACCAGCCGCAGGGAGTAGAGTCGCTGACGCTTCCACAGCACCGGCACCAGGTAGTACAGGGCGCCGAAGGACACGAACGCGACCCACCCGAGGGCTCCCGAGTGCACGTGGCCGATGGTCCAGTCGGTGTAGTGGGACAGGCTGTTGACCGACTTGATGGACATCATCGGCCCTTCGAAGGTGCTCATGCCGTAGAAGGCGATGGAGGTGACGAGGAAGCGGATCACCGGATCGGTGCGCAGCTTGTCCCACGCCCCCGACAGGGTCATGATGCCGTTGATCATCCCGCCCCACGACGGCATCCACAGCATGATGGAGAAGGTCATGCCAAGGGTCTGGGCCCAGTCCGGCAGCGCCGTGTAGTGCAGGTGGTGCGGTCCCGCCCAGATGTAGAGGAAGATCAGCGCCCAGAAGTGGACGATCGACAGCCGATAGCTGTACACCGGCCGTCCCGCCTGCTTCGGCACGAAGTAGTACATGATGGCCAGGAACCCGGCGGTCAGGAAGAAGCCCACCGCATTGTGGCCATACCACCACTGGGTCAGGGCATCCTGGACGCCCGAAAACAGTCCATAGCTGCGAACGCCAAGGAACGACACCGGCACCGCCATGTTGTTGCCGATATGCAGCATGGCGATGGTGACGATGAAGGCGAGATAGAACCAGTTGGCGACGTAGATGTGCTCTTCCTGGCGCTTGAGCAGCGTGCCGAGGAAGGCTGCGAGGTACGCCACCCACACCACGGTGATCCAGATGTCCACGTACCATTCGGGCTCGGCGTACTCATGGCCCTGGGTGACGCCCAGCACGTAGCCAAGCGCCGCCATGACGATGAACGCCTGGTACCCCCAGAAGAGGAACTCCCCCATGGCATCGCCGCCAAACAGCCGCGCCCGGCAGGTGCGCTGCACGACGAAGATCGAGGTGCCGAGCAGGACGTTGCCACCGAAGGCGAAGATCACCGCCGAGGTGTGCAGGGGCCGCAGGCGCCCGAATGTCGTCCACTCGAGATCGAGATTCAGCGCCGGATAGGCCAACTGGAACGCGATGTAGGTGCCGACGATGAAGCCGACGACGCCCCAGAACAGCGCCGCGACGGCGAATTTCCTGACCACGTCCTCGACATAGGGCGTGGTATCGGCGCGGGCGTTGCGCGCCGTGGCCGGCTGGTTCATTCCGCCTCCTGTTTCGATCGAGAATCTCAAAGAATCTCAAAACCCCAGGGATCACGGCCCCCCGACGCCGCGCCGACGGCCGGCCACACCCCCTGATCGTCTCCGGGCTTACCCGGAAGAGGGGGACCACCTTGCCCCGCCGAACCTGCATATCCTCTAATACAAGAGTCGCAGTTTAGCAATACTCTAAATCCAAGACCGAGCCAATAAGGCGATATTTTCCGGCGCTCGCACCAGCCCGGCGATTAGGCTATGGTCTACCCCTCGCGTCCCGCACCCCCTGCCCATGAAGGCTCATCGGTCCATGACCACGGAACAGTCCCCGCCGCCCGTTTCCGCCCGCCCCTCGATCCGACTCGCGGCCGGCATGAGCCGGCGGCTTCGCCGGGGACACCCGTGGATCTTCTCCAACGAGGTGGAGATGACGGCGGAGGCCCGGGCGCTGCCGCCCGGAGCCGTGGTGACGGTGGTCGATGCCGGCGGCGAGCGTCTCGGAGTCGCCACCTTCAACCCCCATCCGCTGATCGCCGCGCGGATGCTGTCGCGCGACCCGGACGCGACCATCGACGCCGCGTTCCTGGCCGCCCGCCTGCGCCAGGCGCTGAGGCTCCGGGACGAGATGCTGGATGAGCCCTTCTATCGCCTGGTTCACTCCGAGGCCGATGGCCTGCCTGGACTGGTGGTGGACCGCTATGGCGACGTCCTGGCCTGCCAGGTCAACACCGCCGGAATGGAGTCGCTGCTGCCCGAGCTTCTGGAAGCCCTCGACACGGTGCTGGCGCCGTCGGCCGTGGTGTTGCGCAATGACGGCCCCTTCCGGACCCTGGAGGGCCTGGAGAGCTATACCCGCGTCGTCCGGGGGACGCGTGAGGAAGACGTCCGGGGGACGATTGAGGAACCCGTGGAGGTACGGGAGAACGGCGCACGTTTCCTCGCCGACCTGCTCCACGGCCAGAAGACCGGCTGGTTCTATGACCAGCGGGACAACCGGGCTTTCGTGGCGCGCCTTGCCCGCGGACGGCGGGTGATCGACCTTTATGCCTATACCGGTGGCTTCGCCGTACAGGCGGCGCTGGGCGGGGCGACCGAGGTGGTGGCGGTGGACCGCTCCGAGTCGGCGCTGGCCCTGGCCGAGCGCGCGGCGGAGCTGAACGGGGTGGCCCCGCGCTGCCGCTTCGTCCGCGCCGAGGCCTTCGGCGAAATGGAGCGCCTGGCCGACCAGGGCGAACGCTTCGGCATGGTGGTGTGCGATCCTCCCGCCTTCGTCAAGAGTCGCAAGGACCTGGCCGCTGGCCTGAAAGGATACCGGCGAATGACGCGGCTCGGCGCCGGTCTGGTGGAGCCGGGAGGCTTCCTGCTGGTCGCGTCATGCTCCCACCACGCAACACCCGAGGCCTTCGCCGAGGAAGTGCGCCACGGCCTGGCCCAGGCCGGGCGGACCGGCCGCATCCTGCGCGTCGCCGGGGCCGCTCCCGACCACCCGGTGCATCCCTCCCTGCCTGAGTCGGCCTACCTGAAGGCCATGGTGATCCATCTGGATTGACCCTGGTACGGCCGCTGGCTCACGACTATATTGCATCCTGCACAAGAACATTTTCCGGTCGCTTTCAACCGGGCATTGGCGGGAGGACGTGAGGCGATGGATCTGGTCTCCGTGCGGCGAGCCTACCGGCGCTATGCGCCGGTCTACGACATCCTGTTCGGTCCGGCGATGAACATGGGCCGGATCGCCACCGTGCATGAGGTCAACCGGCTGGCGCCGCGGCGGGTCCTCGAGGTGGGGGTTGGCACGGGCCTCGCCCTGCCGCGCTATCGGCGGGACTGCGCCGTCACCGGCATCGACGTGTCGCGGGAGATGCTGGCCCTGGCGCGGCGGCGGGTCGAGCGGCGCCGCCTCACCCACGTCGAGCAGATCCTCGAGATGGATGCCCAGAGCCTGGCCTTCCCCGACGCCCACTTCGACGTGGTGGTCGCCATGTTCGTGATGTCGGTGGTGCCGGACCCGGTGCGCTGCCTGGCCGAGATGCGGCGGGTCTGCCGGGCCGACGGCGCCATCCTCATCTGCAACCATTTCTTCGCCCCGGAGCGGAGCGCCGCGTGGATTACCCGCAGCATTTCCCCGTTCGCCCGCTCCCTCGGCTGGCGGCCCGACTTCACGCTGGACACGCTGCTCGACGACGGCCTGCTCACCGTCGTCTCGCGCCAGCCGGTGCCGCCATTCGGGCTGTTCAGCCTGCTCGAGTGCCGGAAGTGATCTCTCACGCCACGCCCGGCACCGTCACCACCTTGACGTCGCTGCCCACCTGGAGCGACTCCCCGGCCTCCAGATTGTTGATCAGGCGGAACCAGCCCTCGTTGAACCGGCCATAGGGACCGACCGCCGAGAGCTTCGCCACCGTATCGCCGGAGCGCACCCGGGCCACCCGGAGCTGGTAGGGCTTGATCCGCGCCTTCTCGGCGGGCGTAAGGCGACGGAGACTCTTCGGAACCGCCATCAGGCGGTCGCGGAAGTCGGCCACCATGTCCATGGGCGAACTCAACTGGAAGCTGAGGACCAGATCGGGAGTCGCCTTGAAGGCCACCAC
This sequence comes from Alphaproteobacteria bacterium, assembly GCA_039908285.1. Classification (GTDB taxonomy): domain Bacteria; phylum Pseudomonadota; class Alphaproteobacteria; order Rhodospirillales; family Rhodospirillaceae; genus JAMOBE01. The sequence goes on along the minus strand of JAMOBE010000056.1, from coordinate 8,290 downwards.
CCGCACCTCGCGGGTGTCGGCGTCGCTGCCGGTCTCGAGGACGCCGGTCGTGCCGTCGAAGCCGCCGGCGGTGATGGCGGCGAATTTGTCCACCCGGCCGCCTTCGCTCAGGTCGGTACGGATGAAGTCGTCCATGGGCACGCCGTACTTGATCGGCCGCATGCTGAACTCGATGTCACCCCCCAGGGGATGGAGGCCGCGCACGCCATCGACGCTTCCCCCGCGGACGACGAAGCCCTCGGGGATGGTGAAGGCGAAGCCATGACCGGCGTGCATGAAGGTGTCGCCGATGACCACTCCGCGCGACGGGTCGTCGCCGAACCTGAGGCCGACGACGGCGTTCAGATAGGCCTCGCGGCCGGTCTCCGGGTTGGCCTGGCGGACGAACTCCGGGTTGCGGGCGGCGGCCACCACCCGCTCGATGCTCCGGGGGTGGTCGTCCCAGATAGCGCTAAAGGCATCCTGCTGCGATGCATCCATTCCCCCCATCGCCAGCTCCAGGGCGCCGTACTCTCGGAACATCGCCACCAGGCTGATCATTCCCTGGCGGTCGTACCCGGCCTTGGTCATGTAGCGGAAGCCCAGCATGTCCGCCTCGCGCTCCGCTTCCCGCTCGTACCGCTGGAAGGCCAGAACGGACGGTCGGGCGGCCGGGGCCCGTATCTGCCCGACACTGGCCACCTTGTACCTGTCGAGCCCGAGACGCCCCCGCGCCACCTTGCTTTTGGCCACGTGCCGAGCGTTGATGTGCCCCGCCTCATGGGCGATCACCGCGGCCAGTTCCGCCTCGGTGTTGGCGGCGGCGATCAGGCCACGGGTGATGTAGATGAACCCACCCAAGGTGGCGAAGGCATTGATCTCCGAGCTGTCGATGAGGGTGAAGCTGTACGGCAGGTCGGGATGCTCGGTCTGGGCGGCGATCCGCCGGCCGATCCCGTCCACATAGGCATGCAGGCGGGCATCCCGGTACTCCCCGCCCTTCCGGCGGATGATCCCGGCATGCCAGGCCCGGCCGTTGGCGATGTCCTCGGCCAGGCTGGACTTCAGGGTGATGTCGCCGATGCCCGGCACATCGAGGGACGGCCCTCCCGCCGGTCCGCCGCCACACCCCGCCAGCACCCCGGCCAACCCCACCCCGGCCAACCCCGCCGAGGCCACTCCACCCGCAACGAACCGCCGCCGACTCAGCATCGAACCCTCCCCGTCCTGTTCGTCCCCCGTCATTCTAACCCGGCACAGGGGGGAGGGGGCAAGGGGGGGATGGAGAAACGAGAGAATTGCTTTTCCCTCAATGAAGTGCTTTCCTTGTCTCTCCACCATCCGTGACGTTGATTCTATTCTCTTATTGAGGGTCAGGACACGCGGATGCGGGCGATGAAGCCATCGACCTGCGACCGCAGGGCCCCCGACTGGCGGGAAAGGTCGCTGGCCTCTTGGCTCGTCGGGTGAGCCGAGAGTTGCTGCAACACATAGATCAGCATAGAAAATTTCATTCTAGAGCGTTTTCCGCCTGAGCGGAAACGCTCTAGAATTTGCCTCTGGCCGCTCAAGCGCCGCGCGGGCTTTTCGCAGTTTCCGCTTGAGCGGAAACTGCTCTAACTGTCGGATTTGGGCTCATTGATTCCCCATGGTTCCGGTGGGAAGGGGAAGATCCGATCCAATGACGGGGGGCGTTTCATGCGAATGAGGGTGATCGCGGCATTTGTCGCGTCGTTGTTCTGCCTCTGCGCGCAGGACGCGCTGGGGCGGCAGGATGGCGACGGCGCGGGGAACTTCGATTATTACGTGCTGAGTTTGTCGTGGTCTCCCACGTTCTGTGGCCGGCATCGGTCCAATCCTCAGTGCTCTACCCCGAGGGGCTTCGTCGAGCACGGGCTGTGGCCCCAGTATGAGGCCGGGGGCTACCCGCAGTCCTGCGGGACGGCGACGCCGGTTCCGGATCCGGTGATACGGAAAATGCTGCCGCTCATGCCGACGAGGGACCTGATCACCCATGAATGGGCGAAGCATGGAACGTGCAGCGGCATGTCGGCCAACGACTACTTCGCCATGGCGGCGACGGCGTACCGCAATGTCAACGTCCCCGCTCCCCTGCGGACACCGTCCCGTCTGGACGCCTCCGCCGACACGGTGCGGTCGATGTTCGTCGGCGCCAATCCGGGCCTGCCCGCCGCTGGGGTCGCCGTGGTCTGCAAAGGCGGGGAGGTGTCCGAGGTTCGGCTGTGCCTTTCCAAGGACCTGAGCTACCGTGCCTGTGGCCGCGATGTCACCGACCAGTGCGGGGGAACGAGGGTCAGGCGATGACGGATTGGGCCGTCGAGGCGGAAGCTGCCGCCGTTGCGCCAGATCTTCAGCAGGTCGTCGTAGTGGGGCGAGAACAGGTTGCCTGACTGGCCGGTGGCGATGATGAACTCCGAGCGGTTGAGATCGGAGAGGTCGTAGACGGCGCGAAGGCCTGGTCCGTGGCCATGGCTGAAGGACCCGGGTGCCTTGCCGGTGACGGTGCCGCGATTGACGGTGAAGTCGCCGCCGTCGCTCGGAATGGACAGTCCCGCCAGACGGTCGAGCACGGGGATGTGACTGAACAGGGCGTGGTCGAAGGTGGCGCGGTGGGCGGCGCCCCAGCGCCATGTCTCGAGGCGGGCGCCATGCCGGGTGGTGAGGTCGGCAAGGGCTCGCGCGAGGGAGCGCTCCAGCATCTCGGCGCAGGTCTCGACGACCGCGGTGTCGGTGTCGTCGCACCAGTCCTGACCGTCCGTCAGGGCATGCTTCAGGACCAGTGGCCGCTCCCCCCGCCAGTGGTCGAAGGTGGATCCGAGGTCGTCCCGGAACACCGCCTGTTTCAGCGCCAGGATCCACGCGGTGAAGATCAAGGGTTCCGGCCGGCCGCGATCCATGTGCCGGTTCCAGGCCTCCAGCATCGCCAACGCCTTGCGCCCCGTGTCGTCGGCGGGGGTGACCTTCAGCATCAGCGGCAGAAGGTCGTCGACCATGTTCGAGCGGGTATCCGATTGGATGGTGAGCATATCCGGCATGCTGAGGTCCGTCCGCCGTCCCAGAAGCTGCTGGATGCGGCTGGCGCGATAGCCATCGTGCCACCAGGAGGCCAGCAGGTAGGGGTAGCCGTCGGGGGTGATCCTGTTGTTGGCGTTCACCAGCATGCCCGACGGCGGGTCGACGGCCATGGGCAGGCGGTCGAAGGGAACGGAACCGATCCAGTCGTGGGCTCCGGTCCAGCCGGGCACGGGCGCGCTGCCGTCGCCGGCGGCGCGGATCGGCACCCGCCCGGGTGCGATGAAGGCGATGGTGCCGCCGGTATCGGCATAGACCACGTTGAGCTGGGGCGAGCGGAACCCGTGCAGAGTCTCGCGGAACGAGGTCCAGTCCTGGCTCCGCGCCAGGCGATGGAAGGCCTCCGGCGTCGTGTCGTCGGGGGCGAGGGCCGCCGCCGCCAGGGCCAGGACGTGACCGGGCTCGGGCTCGGCTTCGGGCATCGGCTTGCCGAGGCCGGAGATCACCGGGCCGTGGCGCGTCTCCCGGACCATGAGGTCGACGGGTGCCGCGTCGCGCACCAGGATGGTCTCGTGGCGGACGGTGAAGGGCTGCGGTCCCTTTGGCGTGTCATAGCTGGCGCCGTCGCTGCTCAGCCGCTCGATGAACACGTCCTGGGTATCGCTGTGGGTGGTGGTGAGGCCCCAGGCGATGCGGCCATTGTGACCCAGGACATGGAACGGAACGCCCGGCACGGTGGCACCGGCCAGCGTCAGATTGGGCGCCTCGATCCGCGCCAGATACCACAGGATCGGCACGTTGAAGGCGAGGTGAGGGTCGTTGGCGAGATAGGGGCGGCCGGTGACGGTGCGTCGGCCCGAGACCACCCACTCGTTGGAGGCGAGGGTCGGCCGCAGCGACTCCGGCACCGCCGCCAGCAGGGACAGGGCGGCTTCGGGAGAGATGGCGGCCTGGGCCTCCGCGAGGGTGGTGGGATGCCCCGATGGGGGAGGGGGCCACAGCTCGGCGATGCGCGAGTCCGGCAGGGTGCGGGCCAGCCGGGTGCGCAGCATCTCGTCGCGCCAGTTGCCGGAGAGCTGCATCGCCATCAATCGGCCCCACAGCAGCGAATCGGCCGGGGTCCACGGCTCCGGGTGATGGCGAAGGGCGAGGAACTCGGGCGGTAGGGGAGAATTGCGGTGGGCGGTGATCCAGGCGTTGACGCCCGCGGCATAGGCTTCGAGCACCGCGGTCGTCTCGGGCCGCAGGTGGGCCACCTGTTCCCTGACCAGGCGGTGCAGGCCAAGGGTGCGGATGTAGCGGTCCGACGTCAGCCCCTCGGGTCCGATGACCTCGGCCAGGCGGCCGGTGCCCAGCAGGCGAATCGACTCCATCTGCCACAGCCGGTCCTGGGCGTGCACGAAGCCGAGGCCGAAATAGGCATCGGCCTCGTCGGCGGCGCGGATGGTGGGCACCCCGTGGGCGTCGCGGGTGATCTCCACCGCCGCCGTCAGGCCGGAAAGCCGCAGCGTGCCGTTGGTCTCGGGCAGTGACGAGCGCAGCACCAGCCAGCCGATGGCCGCCGCCATGGCCAGGGCGCCGGCAAGGCCGACAACCGCACGCCGAATCAGGATCATGGACACCTCCGTTCCCTCCGACCCATATTATATTGTCGGACGGAAAGAGGTGGCGTATTTCGTGATCGTCCGCCCGATACGGGAACAGGGGAGACGATTTCGATGGGGATGAGTGAACGGTCCTACCTGGGGTTCAGTCCGCGCGGTTTCCACCGCGTCGCCTACACCCAGTGGGGCGACGACCACGGGAGCCGGGTCGCGATCTGCGCCCATGGGTTGGCCCGCACCGGCCGCGACTTCGATACCATCGCGGCGGCGCTGTCCGACCAGTGGCGAGTCCTCTGTCCGGACGTGGTCGGGCGCGGCCGCAGCGACTGGATCAAGGATCCTTCACTCTACGGCTTTCCCCAGTACCTGACCGACATGGTGGCGCTCATCGCCCGCAGCGGCGCCGAGCAGGTGGACTGGATCGGCACGTCCATGGGCGGCGTCATCGGCATGCTGCTGGCGGCCCAGCCCAACACGCCGATCCGCCGCCTGGTGCTGAACGACGTCGGTCCCTTCATCGGCCGGGAAGCCCTGGAGCGCATCAAGGGCTACCTCCGCCGCAACCCGCACTTCCCCAACCTGGCGGCGGCCGAGGCCTATCTGCGGGAGGTCCTGGCGCCCTTCGGCCGGCTGAGCGACGACCAGTGGCGCCATATCGCCGTCACCAGCACCCGCGTGATGGAGGACGGCAGGTTCGCCCTCCACTACGACCCGAGCATCGTCCATAACCTGAAGCTCGACATGGACCTGTGGGTGATCTGGGACATGATTCGCTGCCCGGTGCTGGTGCTGCGCGGGGTCAATTCAGATCTGCTGGCACCGGAGACGGTGGCGACCATGAAGACCCGCGGCCCGACGTGCGAGGTGGTGGAAATCCCGGACTGCGGCCACGCTCCCTCGTTGATGCAAGCCGACCAGATTGCCCTGGTCCGCGCGTTCCTCGCGCGATGACCGGGCCATGAGCAGCCATACCGACGATCCTGACCTCGCGCGCTATTACGCCTTCGTCCGCGCCCATCCTGAGCACTACGTCAATCCCGAGGGCGGTGTCACCGTCCTGCTGGAGCGCGATGAGATCCGCGCCATCGAGGAGGGGCAGGCCGACCGCCTGCAGGCGCGCGGCCTGCCGCGGGAGTGGGCGCGCATCGGCGTGCACTACGAGGACCAGTACGTACTGGTGGTGCGGGACGCGGTGCGCTTTCCCGATGGCTCGCCCGGGACCTATTTCCGCATCCTGACCAAGCCGTTCGACAACGGGGGAGCGGTGGTGCTGCCGCTGTACCAGGGGCGGGTCGTGCTGCTGCGCCATTTCCGCCACTCGACCCGCACCTGGCACCTCGAGGCCCCGCGCGGCAGCGCCGAGCCGGGTCAGACCAAGGAGGACGTGGCGCGCCGCGAGGTGGCCGAGGAACTGGGCGGCGTGGTGGCGAGCCTCACGTCTCTCGGCGCCCTGCATGTGTCCACCAGCTACTTCCGGGACACCATGGGAATGTTCCTGGCCGAATTGAGCGAGGTGGGCGAACCGGCCCTGGAGGAGGGCATCACCGGCCTCGTCCAGGTCTCTCCCGCCGAGTTCGAGCGGATGATCGTCACCGATCAGGTCACCGACTCCCACACCCTGGCCGCCTATGGCCGCGCCAAGGCCATGGGGGTGTTGTAGGATTCAGTCGCGTCCGAAGTCGCGATCATTGCGCCAGTCGTCGGCTTTCGCGTCCAGATCCTGTCGTTGCCGCGCGGTCAGGGACGCGCCTGACTCCTTCAGGCCATCGGCGATGGCTGGGCAGCCCGGGTCGTGGTATGCGGCCAGGCGATACCAGAAATAGGCCCGGGTTGGATCGCCCCCTATCGATTCCGTGCCGCGAAGATAGGCGTCGCCCAGCCAGCGCTGGGCGTAGCCGTCGTCGTTCTCCGCGGCCCGATGATACCAGATGGAAGCCTCTTCCGGGTCCCTGGCCAGGCCACGCCCCAATTCCAGGGCGACCGCCAGGGATCGTTGAGCCTGGACATGGCCCTGGACTGCCGCGCGGCGGTACCAGTGCGCGGCCGCCTCGAGATCCTTCCGGCCTCCCAGACCATTGCGGTGGAGATACCCAAGCCGGAACTGACTCCCGGGGTGGCCTTGAGCGGCGAGCCGTTCGAAGGCTGGCCTGGCGGCGGCGAAATCGCCGCGTTCGAGTGCCGTTTCGGCATCCTGGAAGGTATCCGCCAGGGAGGCGGACACCAACGAGACCATCGCGAGGAAGACGATCGGGAATAGCCTCATTGCGATGACCGAACCGAGGACAGGGTCTGGATGATCTGGGCCAGGGCGGAGACGGCGATGGCGGCGGGAGAGTGGTCGCCCAGGGGGAGACCGACCGGTCCGTGGATGCGCGCCAGGTCCTCCGCGCCAAAGCCGAGGGCCGCGAGACGGGTGAGGCGCATTTCGTGGGCGCGTCGGCTGCCCAGCGCGCCGATGTAGAAGGCCGCCGAACGGAGCGCCACCGCCAGGGCCGGATCGTCGAGCCGGGGGTCATGGGCCAGGGTGACGACGGCGGTGTCACGGTCGGGGCGGAGCGCCGCCAGGGCCGCCTCGGGCCACTCGCGGAGCAGGGGGACTTCGGGGAAGTGCTCCGGGATGGGGCGGGGGTCGATCACGGTTACCGCAAAACCGGCCAGGGTCGCCATGGGGGCCAGGACCCGCGCGATGGGGACGGCCCCCACCAGCAGGAGTCGCGGCACGACCGTCTTCCCGACGTCCTGGGCGCTCATCCGACAGCCGCCACCGTCGGCGTGGCAGGTCCGGGGGGCACTCACCGCCTGCTCCACCGCTCGCCGCGCCATCACCCCGACCAGGTGAGCCCGGTAGGCGGCGGTGGCGTGCAGGTCCTCGTTGAGTCCGTCGGAAGGGGTATCCACGGCCGTCAGCGACTCCGATGCGAAGGCGTCGGCCAATGCCGCCTCCATCGCCGCGTGACGGAAGACGCAGGAGGCGGCTCCGGTGACCGCGACCCGTGGGCCGGCGGCGGTCCTCGCCACGAACACGCCGACGATGGCATGGCGCGAGGCCGGACTGGGGAACTTGACGTAACCGGCCGCAACGGGAATGGGGAACGAGACTCCGGCGACGATTTCTCCCGGCGTGAGGGCGGTCTCGAACAGGCCGGTGAAGAAAGCGTCGGCGGCAATGTCGCGGCGGTCGGTGTGGATGGTGGCGCCAAGCCCGAGGGCTGCCGCCGCCCAGTCTCCCGCCGGGTCGTTGTTGGCGAGCCCGCCGCCCACGGTGCCCATGGCGCGGATGTGCGGGTCGCCGATGCCCCCGGCCAGCCCGGCCAGGGCCGGCAGGACGGCCTGGACCACGGGCGATGCGGCGACGTCGGCATGGCGGACCAGGGCGCCGATGCGCACCCGCCCCTCTTCGACCACGATGTCGCCCAGCCCCGGCACCCGCCCGAGATCGATCAGGTCCGACACCCGGTTGAGCCGCATCTTCAGCGCCGGCAGCAGCGTCTGCCCGCCAGCCAGGTAGCGGGGCTCCGCAGCGTCGGCGAACAGCCGGACGGCGGCTTCCAGAGACTTAGGGCGATGGTAGCGGAAGGGATACATGGCGGTCAGAGCCTATAAGTGACGACCGAACCTTCTCTCTCTCAGAGCCTGAAAATGTATTCGGAACCTGGACTCCCTCTCCCCCCTCT
>JAMOBE010000198.1:0-2732 GCA_039908285.1 Alphaproteobacteria bacterium | reverse complement strand
TATACAGGCTTGCTCCGAAGTACGGTAGAAGCATCCTCGATGACAGAAGCTGCATGGCTAGAATTGCCGCTCCAGTCACGAAAATAACTACGAAATGAATTCTCATGACGTGTGTCATGCGCATCCCTCGCTAAGCCAGACAATTGTCAATAATAAACGCGTACTCTCCTATACTCACATACTACTTATCTTGTGGTGTGTCAAGCTTTCGAGGTGCCATCCCACGGCAAGATCCGCCGCTTGACGCCGCCCGTATCCATGGGCAAATCTTTACCATGAGCAATTCCTCGGACGTTCGCCACCCGGAAAAGGTCAACCGCCCCGACAGCCCATCGCCGCGCAAGCCGCCGTGGATCCGCGTCAAGGCACCGACCTCCGGGACCTTCGGCGAGGTCCAGGCGCTGATGCGGGAAAAGGGCCTGCACACCGTGTGCGAGGAGGCGGCCTGTCCCAATATCGGCGAGTGCTGGGCGCGGCGCCATGCCACGGTCATGATTCTGGGCGACACCTGCACCCGCGCCTGCGCCTTCTGCAACGTCAGGACCGGGAAGCCCAGCGGCGTCGATGCCGGCGAGCCGGCTCGAGTCGCCGCGAGCGTCGTGACGCTCGGGCTCCGGCACGTGGTGGTGACGTCGGTGGACCGTGACGATCTTGACGACGGGGGGGCCGGGCAGTTCGCCGCGGTGATCGGGGCCGTGCGCCAGGCCTCGCCGGAAACCACGATAGAGGTCCTGACCCCCGACTTTCGCGACAAGGTGGGGGCGCTCGAGACGGTGATCGCCGCAGGGCCCGACGTCTTCAACCACAACATAGAGACCGTGCCGAGGCTCTATCAGACCGTGCGACCGGGGGCGCGCTATTTCGCCAGCGTCCGCCTGTTGCAGCGGGCCAGGGAGATCGACCCGTCGCTGTTCACCAAATCGGGACTGATGGTGGGGCTCGGCGAGGAGCGGAGCGAGGTGGCCCAGGTCATGGATGATCTGCGGTGCGCAAACGTGGATTTTCTGACGATTGGGCAGTATCTTCAACCCACCCTGAAACACATGGCCGTGGATCGCTTCGTGACCCCTGAGGAATTCGCCGAATACGCCGCCCTTGCCCGCGCCCGGGGCTTTCTGCTGGTTGCCGCTTCGCCGCTGACCCGCTCGTCCTATCACGCCGACCGGGATTTCGAACGCCTGCGCCTCGCGCGGGCTCAGTCCCCGACAGGCGGCTGACGCCCATGCCCACTCACGCCGAAAAGCGGTGCATGCCCTATACGCCCCAGCAGTTGTTCGACATGGTGGCGGATATCGAGAGTTATCCCCAGTTCCTGCCGTGGTGCACCGCCGCCCGCATCCGCAAGCGCGAGGGGAACGTGGTGTGGGCCGACCTGATGATCGGCTTCAAGCTGGTGCGGGAGCGGTTCACCTCCCGGGTGGAGATGGTGCGACCCGATCGCATCAATGTCGCCTACTCGGAAGGACCGTTCAAGTACCTGAACAACCATTGGGTGTTCGAGCCGCTGGACGACGGCACGACCCTCATCGACTTCTACGTGGACTTCGAGTTCCACTCCAAGGTGTTGCAGAAGATCATCGGCGCGCTGTTCAACGAGGCGGTGAAGCTGATGGTCTCGGCGTTCCAGAAGCGCGCCCTTCACCTTTACGGCCCCGATGGCCGGGAGATGGCGAGCGCCGGCAAGGCCTCCGAGTCGGCTCCTCCCGAGGCGACTCCGGCCCCTCCCGTCGTGCGCCGCGCGCCGATGGTGCGGTCCCGGCTGCGCCAGGGCCGTTCATAGCACCACCAGCACCGATATCAGGGCGATGCCGTTGTAGGCGGCATGCATGACGACGGCCGGCCACAGGGAGCCGCTCGCCTCATAGATCGCCGCCAGGGCGACGCCCACCACGGCGGTGGCGATGGCGTGACCGGGGCTGACGTGGGCCATGCCGAACAGCGCCGAACTGCCGACGATGCCCACGGCCAGGCCAAAGCGCCGCCTCGCCCAGGTGTGGAGATAGCCCCGGAACAGGATCTCCTCGGTGAGGGGCCCGAGAAACGCGCCCAGCACCACCATCGCCGCCGTCGCCAGCGGCTGCTGGGAGGCCTCCTCGAGGAACGGGCGCAGGTCGACCACCGGCAGGCCGACCTGATCGAGGGCGGTGCTGATGACCGAGGTCGCCAGGGGCAGGGCGAACGCCCCCCCCGCCACGGCCAGGGCGTACCATTTCCAGTGCCTCACCCGCCGGAAGCCGATATCGGCCCAGTTCACGCCGCGCCAGAGCGCGCCGACGACGGAGACTCCGACCGTGATGCCCACCACCTGGACCGAGGTGAGCATCACCGCCATGACGAGCGGGTGACCGGCGATATGGGAGCGAATCCAGCCGGCGATGGTCGCCTCTCCGGTCTCCAGTCCGGCGAGCGCCAGCAGGACGGCGATGACCACGGCTCCGGTCAGGACCAGGCCGGCCACGACCCCGGCGAAGACGGTCGCAACGTCGAGGCCATTCGGCCTGGACGGAGTCGTCTCCCGCCGGGTCTTCGCGGGAAGGGAAAGGGCCATGGTGGTCACCAGGGAAAGAGCGGTGGTGGCCGCGGCCTGTCGAACGGCGTCGCGATCGCCGCTGAACACGACTCGGCGATGGACCGTCGGAGTCCCGCGTCCGGCAACGCCGAAGTGGACCAGCCCGACCGGCTTGTCCGGCGAGCCGCCGCCTGGGCCGGCGATGCCGGTGACCGCGACGGCG
>JAMOBE010000197.1:0-2735 GCA_039908285.1 Alphaproteobacteria bacterium | reverse complement strand
CACCAGGGATCTGCTGCGCTTCACCAGCCTGCCGGCCAACCCCGGCGCCATCAAATGCGTCCAGGTCTCGGCCCGGGCGCGCAAGGACGACGCCGGAGCCCGCTCCCTGCGCACGGTGGCCAAATCCGGCGCCACCGAGGCCACCGGGGCCTCCAATGCCCTCGGCACCCGCTATCAGTATCTCGCCGACGTGTTCGCGACCGATCCCGCGACAGGAGCAGCCTGGACCGACCTATCGCGGCGGAGCCGCAACCAAAAAGATTCGTATCACTGATCTCAATAATCTTCGCCGCACGCGAAGATTATTGAGATCAGTGATACAGGCGTCAACGCGGCCAGCTTTGGGTACGAGACATGACCGCCGCCCGCGTCACCCAGACCACCGTCGAGGTCCTGACCCAGGGCGCGCCCAAGGCCCTGGTCACCCACGTCCTCACCGAGGTCCTCACCACCGGCACCGCAAAGACCCTCGCCACCCACCTCGTTGTCGAGGTGCTGACACCCGTCGGAGGTGGCGTTCCGGCGCCCACGGCCACTCAGCCCGTCGTGATCATCATCACCTGAACCAGCCACTGCCACCCCAAGGAACATCGTGCAATGTGGCATGAATCCTGCCGGCGGCAGCGAGCGAAGCTCAAGCCAGCCGCCGGCAGGACACATATTCGATTCACGATGTCAAAGAGCCCGCGCCACTCGGGCCCGACCGGCACAACGCCCTTCGCCGACCAAACCCGAACGCGGTCCAAGTTTATCCGACCGGTCGGCAAATGCCAGGGCGTCCATTCGCGATTGCTTGTCGCTGACGCCGTCGTTGCCGCCGTAGCGCACGATCTCAATGTTTCGTCGACCAGGGTAGCGCCCAGGCCGCCACTTTTACCGGAGGCATCCATGACGGATCACCCCCTTGCCAGGTCCTGCCATGCCCGAAATCACAACCCGCTCGCCATTCTGCTCGACCCCGCCACGAGGTGGCCAAGCTGAGGTGGTCCCCGTTTTCTGGACAGCTGGCGAAGAGAGGGTTCTGCTCGTATAACTTGCGAAACCACAGGAGCGGAACATGGGACAGACTCGCAAAAAGCACAACTCGGAGTTCAAAGCCAAGGTTGCGATCGCGGCTCAGAAGGGAGAGGCGACGGTAGCCGAGCTTTCGAGCCGGTTTTGCGTGTATGCCAGCCAGATTCACACGTGGAAGAAGGCCCTCGTCGAACGCTTCGAGTGGCACTATACCCCGAAGCACGGCAGTTGGCTCGACTTGGCCGAGTCCGAACTGGGCGTCCTCTCCTCGCAATGTTTCGACCGCCGTATTCCCGAAAAGCAGATGCTCATCGACGAAATCGTCGCTTGACAAACGGACCGAAACCGCCATCACACCACTGGCAGTTCACAACCGAGGACGCCCGTATCAAGCTCAAACACCTCTACCCGCAATTTGGCTGACTCGGGCCAGTAGCCTTTGGCGCCCGACTCGTCGCAGACGAAGATGACCTTGGTCATTGCATTATTCCCCTTCCGAGTCACCTGCCCGTGCAGAAAAACTAGCCGGCTGATGTGAATCAAGATCGTAGTTCCCAACCGCCCGACCGCTATCCAGGAGAACCTCACGACCACCCGTCGAGCTGCGTTTCCTTGCGACGCGAGAAATCTGAACCCGCCGGCCATTCTCCCTCGTTCCCGCCCGCAAAACCGGACGGTCCCCACCTTGCGGCTTCGTTCCCTCCCATGCCTCCCGGCTTGCGGTCCCGCTTGCGGTCCCGGGTGACCGTTTCTCCAGGAAAGCCGCTCGGCCCGGACAAGTCAAGTTGCGCTTTGATGGTTGTTCTCCCATTGGGACACCGCTTCTCAGCCGCTAGATGTTGTGCTACCAAGTTCCAGCGAACGATGGGTTGGTTGAGCCATGACACTTTTCGACGACTGCCCCGGCAACGCGCACTGCGGCCCGTCGTGCCGCAGGCATGCGTTCCGCATGACGCTGCCCGGCATTGATGTGCGCCTGTGCGTCCGCTGCGGCGGGGAAATCCCCGACACGGCTGAAGCTGCCTGGACCACGAGTGAGAGTCGCGACTCGGCTTCGCTTCCGCCGCTCCACGGAGTTGCCCGATGATCAAGTTGACCGCGCGCCTCGTCACCGACTATCTGGCCGGCAACACAGTTGCCGCGTCCGACCTGCCGAGTCTGATCCGAAGCGTTCACCAGGCATTGGCCGATTCCGGACGGGAGCCCGTGGCTGCCGACTCCCCGGCTCCTGCCGTGCCGATCAAGAAATCGGTCACCGCCGGGCACGTGGTGTGCCTCGATTGTGGGAAGCACCTGAAGATGCTGAAGCGGCATCTATCTGTCGACCATGGTCTCACGCCCAAGGAATACCGGGCCAAATGGGGCCTTCCGCCCGATCACCCACTGGTCGCACCAGAATATGCCGAAACGCGCTCGACACTGGCGCACAAGTCCGGCCTGGGTACAAAGCGGAACAAGAGTGTGGCCGATGCCGGCTCCACCGCCGATTCCCCGCCCGTCGCCCCAGGGCAGGATGCACCCATGACGGACGAGCCCACGACTCGGGGGCATCGGTATCCAGCGAATCGGTGGGCGACGCCCTCGGGGGAATGACGAGGTGCTGGCAAGAAGCACAAGCGCTGTTGCGGGGCCAACTGACGGAGCGGTGCAGTGCTGATGGCCGGCGTCGGCATCCACCAGGCCCCGCCGCATTCAGCGGACCCCTGCTGCCAGCGCGCAGC
>JAMOBE010000055.1:0-24439 GCA_039908285.1 Alphaproteobacteria bacterium | reverse complement strand
GCATGGATGGACTGGAGGCGACCCGCCGTATCCGCGCCCTGGAGAGCCCCGTGGCGGCGATTCCGATCATCGCCATGACCGCCAACGTCATGGCCGGCGACATCGAGCGTTGTCTCGCCGCCGGCATGAACGACTTCATCTCCAAGCCCGTCGAGCCGGCCACCCTGTTCGCGACCCTGGATCGCCATGCCCCGGGAGGATCCGCTGGCGCCGCCGCCGAGGAACACCCCGGGCCGTCGGGGATGCATCGTGACGGTCTCCTCGATCGCAGCAAGCTCGATGAACTGACGGCGATGCTGGGGGAAGGCTACATCGCCGAGGTGATCGACGCCTATCGCGGGGCGGCGGAGGAGTCGCTCGGGCGGCTGGAGGCGGCGGTGGCGTCCAGGGACCACGACCGCCTGAGGGCGGAGGCCCACGACCTCAAGGCGATGTCCGGCAATCTCGGGCTGCTGGCGGTCCACCGGCTGGCCGAGGCGGTCGAACTGGCGAGCCGCGAGGGCTGCGCCGAGGAGGCGGAGCACCTCGCCCACCAGCTTCGTCCCAGCCTGAACGCGACGCTATCCCTGTTCCAGGGCAATTCCCTGGCCGCGTAGCGTCTGCTCCATGGCCTCCACCACGGCCGCGACCGGGATGAGGCTCATGTCGCGACCGCCCCAGGTCTGGGCGGAGAGGATGGTCAGGTCCCGGGTCATGGGCGTGAACTTCTGCGGGCTGGTCGGGCCGAACAGCGATACCAGCGGCGTGCCGGAAGCGGCCAGCATGTGACCGACGCCCGAGTCGTTGGACAGGCTGGCGGCCAGGCGCCGCCCGAGGGCGATGGTGAACAGGGGCGAGAAGCCGAACCGCTCGCGCATGCCCTCGACCTGCAGGGGGAACAGGGCGCCGGGCAGGGCGGAGCGCAGCGGCTCCACCCAGTCCAGCTCCTGCGGTCCGATCAGAAACACCGGCACCCGTCCGCGCTCGGTTCCAGCCTTCGCCGCGGCGACGAAGCGATCCAGAGGCCAGCACTTGGGTCGCCCGCCGGCTCCCGGCGCAAAGCCCACGTAGACCGGTCCGGGCGGCAGCAGGGACGCCGCCGCCTGGTCGAGGGCGTCGTCGATGGTGATCTCGATGGTCGCGGGCGTCGGCACCTGGTGGTCACCGGCCAGTTCCAGCAGGTCCAGGAGCTGGCGCACCATCAGCTTGGGAAAGCGATACCCCCGTGGCGGCCGTCGACTCGACAGCATGAACTGGCCGAAGGGCGAAATGAAGCGCTGGTGCGGGATTCGCCACAGGATCAGCGACGCAAGGCCCACCCTCTGGGTATCGATGATCAGGTCGAACCGCCGCCCACCCAGCGATCGGCCGAGAAGCTCCCGCGGGTGCAGGCCAAGGTCGGCTTTTTCGATCACCTCGTCGATCAGCCCGGCCACCACCGGCTTCATCACCGAGGCATACACGCTGGTGTCTCGCCCGGCCACCCAGGTGATGCGGGCGCCCGGAAACCGCTGCCGCAGGCCGCGGACGAACGGCAGCTTCAACAATGCATCGCCCACCCGGTCGAGACCGACGTAGACGAGCACCGACTCAGGAGTAAAGGTCGCGGGCGTGAACATGGCCCCCGCCTTATCATATCCGCCGCCTCATGGATAGAACGGGCGACAGAGCCACCGGATAAAGATCGATCATTCGTATCACAGGGTCCTGGCGAGACGGAATCCCAGAAAATCTCTCTGGGCGGAAGGAGTATATCCGTTGTGGTAGGACGAGCGCAGGCTCGAGGAGGGGCTGACCCAGCCCCCGCCTCGTGTGGCATATCGGCAACCGTCCGCCCCCGTCCTGGAGGTTCCGTCCGAGGGCGCACCAACGTAGCTTGCCCCGTAACAGTCCCCGGTCCACTCCGCCGCGTTGCCGTGCATGTCATAAAGGCCGAAGGCATTCGCTGACCCGCCTGCCACCGGGCGGGTCGAGCGTCTCTTGTTGTTGTACCAGGCCACTCCGTCGAGGCATGACTCATCACCACCGCAGGACCATTTCGATATCGATCCTGCCCGCGCCGCGTATTCCCATTCCGACTCCGTCAACAGACGGTATGGGCCTGACCCGCTCGCCCGAACGAAGGACCGAACATTATTGTTGAGCCATTGGATATACGCCTGGGCGTCGTCCCAGCTGATGCACACGACCGGATCCTGCTCGGTCTGACTGAACCCCGGACTGCGCCAGCTCGCTCCCTGCTGCACCTCCCATTTCGATCCCGATCCGGTCCACAGGGAGCAGGGACCGCTGCTCGAATGTCCCGTTGCGGTGACGAAGGAGCTCCACTGCCCCACGGTCACCTCCGTCTTGCCGACGGCGAACGCGCGGGCGATCGTCACCCAATGGGGTGGTTTCTCGTCGTCTTCACCGTCGTTCGAGCCCATGGAAAAGCCGCCCGGGGGCACCACCACCATCTCCGGGCAGTCCGGGCAGTCGCGGAACGCCGTGCCCGGTGCCCTGCTGCTTCCCCCGCCGGACGGAGCCAACCCGGGCGAAGGACCGAGTGTCATTGCGACCTGCTGCTGGCGCAGGTTTTCCTGTTCGGCTTTCAACCGTTCCAGTTCCGCCCGTGCCGCCGCCAGCTTCAGCCGCTCCGTCTCCGTCCGCGCCGCCGCCAGTTCCGCCTGAATCTGGCCCGCTTCGTCGGAGTCGGAGACCTCCTGCACCGGGGGCTTTGTCCCTCCCGCTCCCGCTCCCCCACCCGGCTTGAAATAGAAGTCGCCGGTCAGCGACGACGCCTCCCAGGGGATTTGCGCGTCGCTGGATGCCTGTGCCACGGCGACGCGCACCTGTTTGAACACCTCCTCCACCTTCATGCCCGGCACGGACATCGCCTTCAGCAGCTCGCTGGTATAAAGGCCATTGCTGCCGGCGCCGTCGCTGGCCACCTTTCCCGGTGCCGTGGCATAGGCAACGATGGTCCCGCGCGGCGCGTTCATCTGTGCCAGCCCCCCACCCACGGCGCGGAAGCGGCGCTCGAAGGGGTTGTTGCGGCAGGCATCCAGGATCACCACGTTCACCCGCGTCTGCGCCGCCGTCATCTGCTCCAGCACGCGATCGGCATCCAGGGTGCGCAGGGCCACCGTCTGCTCGCTGGTGATGTTGGCGTCCACGGGGATGAGGAAGTTCCGACCGCCCACCTGCATGCCGTGGCCCGAGTAGTACACCAGTCCCACCACCCCCGGCCCCAGCTTCTCGCCGAAGGTGGCAACCGCATCTTCCATCTGCGCCTTGGTGGCGTTCTCCCGCACGATCACCTCGAAGCCCTGGCTGCGCAGCACCTTGGTCATGGCCCGGGCGTCGTTGACCGGGTTGGCGAGGGGCGAGCTGGCGTAGGTGGCATTGCCGATCACCAGCGCCACCCGCCGCTCGCCCGGCGACTGGGCGACGGTGATATCGCGGCCCGGGCCGGCGGGCGGCGGACCCTCGGCCCCCCTCGTCACGGCCGGTGCCTCGAACACCTGCGTCTCGCCGAAATTGCAGGTGCCACTCCGCGACTCATAGGTCACGTCGGCGGATGTGCGGCAGGTCACCGCCCCGGCCGGCTCCACCCACCCGGCGGCGGCCGCCGCCACGAGAAACGCCACTCTCCACCACATTGTCGGAGTGCTCCCGGAAGTCCGCCCACATCAAGGTGACAGCCTACCACCATCGAAGCAGCAGTGCGAGTATCCGCGAGGAGGAGCACAGGGCAATCGGGTGAAAGAGTGAGCCGCAGCAAAGATTCCAGCAAACTTAAGCCCTCCCCCTCGATGGGGGGGGGGGGCTTTGTGTGCCATCACGGCGGCGCGGGGAGGGCCCGGCGGTCGGCGTCGATGGTCACGGCGCTTTCGCGCAGATAGGCATTGGCGGCGAACTCCTCCACCGGGATCGACAGCTTGCGCTTCCAGTTCGGGTATTCGTCGACCGTCCCCGGCAGATTGAGCTGACGGATTTCCATCAGGAGATCGTCGAGGTTGACCAGCATGAACTGGGACGTGCCCCGGGCCAGGAACCGGTGGACGGCCAGGATGAGCTGCTTCATCGCCTCATCGGTAAGGTCGGGGCCCGCCGGGAAGGTGTCGGGGATCAGTCCCTGGTCCACCAGCGCTGCCGCCAGGAGCCCCCGGTCCTTGATGCGCTGCTCGATCAGGACACGCTCCGGCTGATCCTCGGAGACCAGGCCGAGTTCCAGCTTCAGCGCCACGTCGGCCGCCATCCAGTGGCCGGCGATGGTCGGCAGATCGTGGGTCGAGGCGGTGGCCAGCGCCCGCGGCGGATAGATGCCGGGGCGGAAGAACAGGCCGTCGGGGTAGCGCTCGAAGAACAGCACCCGATAGGAGAGAATGGCCTCGGCGGTCATGCGCTCGCGGAAGCCGTCGGGAACCGTGCCCAGATCCTCGCCGATGACCATGCAGCGATTGCGGCTGCTCTCCAGGGCGACGATCCCCAGAAGGTCGTCGAAGGGGTAGACCACATAGGCCCCATGCAGCGGGTCGGTGTTGAAGGGAATCCAGAACAGATGCTTCAACGCCATCACGTGGTCGATGCGCAAGGCCCCGGCGTGGCGCATGTTGGCGCGCAGCACGGCGATGAAATCGGCGTAGGCGGTCTCCTGGAGGCGGACCGGATTGAACGGCGGCGTGCCCCAGTCCTGGCCCTTGGCGTTGAACTGGTCGGGGGGGGCGCCGACGTGGGCGGCGGCGAAGGCGGCCTGATTGCACCACACGTCCGCTCCCTGCGGATCGACGCCGACGGCCAGGTCGCGGTAGAGGCCAAGGCCCATGCCGTTGGCGGTGCAGGCGGCGGCGGCCTCTCCAAGCTGGCGGTCGGCCTCCCACTGAAGGTAGAGGTGATAGGACACGCGTGAGGCATTGGCCTGGGCGAACGCGGCCACCTCGGGGCTGTCGTGGTGCTGAAGCTCCCGGGGCCAGGCACGCCAGGTGCGACCCTCGTGGGCATCGGTCAGTGCCTGGTACACCGCAAAGCGGACCAGGGGATCACCGTGGGTGGTGACGAAGCGCTCATAGGACTGGCGGCGGGGAGACGCTTTTGCTCCGGCCGGATGCTTGGCCTCGAACCAGGCGTGGAGCAGCTCCAGCACCTCCGACTTCAGCGCCGCCACGGCCGGGTAGTCGACCATGGCCGAGTCGCGGGCCTTGTCGAGACGCTTCTTGAACTTGACGGTGGCGACGCGCTTTTGCGCCTTGTCGCACTCGGCGAACTCCGGAATCGCGGTGACGTCGATGTACAGCGGGTTCAGGAACAGCCGGCTCGACGGCGAATAGGGACTGGCGTGCAGCGGATTGTGGGGAAACAGCGCGTGCAGCGGGTTGACGCCCACCGACGCCACCCCCAGCCCCTGGAGGGAACCGGCCAGCGCCCCCAGGCTGGAAAAGTCTCCCATGCCCCAGTCGGTGCCAGAACGCAAGGAATAGACGTGGCAGGCGACCCCCCAGCGCCGCTCGCCACCGTCGAACCAGTCGGGGAGATAGCAGCGCGCCGGGGCGATGATCAGCATGCCCCGTTCTTCCGACTTGCCTTCAGGACCGCCCTCGGCGAGGCGCAGGGTGTGGTAGCCGTCGGGGAGGTGGTCGGGCAGGGGCAGGCGGACGCGATGGACCAGGCGCCCGCCCACCTCGCGGCTCTGCTCCACCGGCAGCGTGCCGGGTGCGGCCACGCCCTCGACGGTGGTGCCGCTTTCGGTCACGACCGACCACGCCACGGACCCGGCGGCGGCCTCCGCCGGCAGGGCCAGCGTCACCTCCAGCGGCCGGCCGCGGCGGAGCACCGTCACCGGCGGCAGGCGGCGCAGCCACGTCCGCTCCTCGAACGCCTTGAGCCGCTCGTCGACGGCCGCCTCGGTCTCGATCCTCAGACCCATGCCGGTCATGAGGGCCTGCTTGGTCTCAAGACTGGCTTCGTTGCGCTTTCCGAAGATGTCCCAGAAGACGGGTTCGATACCGACGAGATCCGCGAGCCGGCTCAGGGCTTCGGTTTGGTCCATGGACGAGTCCTCTTGATGTGGGGTTTGTTTTTGATCTTGGCGCGGAGCCTGGCGCGCGGCGCGACGGCTGCCGTTGCTTTTCTCTTGGCGGCGGGACGAACCGGCGCCTGGGTGGTGTCGGTGGCGCGGCGCAGAACGCGGGTGGTCCCCCCGCCCTTGCGACGATCGCCGATCAGCAGGACGAACGACCGACCCTCGAGGGGATAAACCTCGGCGGCCATGAAGGCGGCGTCACCGGACCCGGCGTCGGGGCGCGCCGTATCGAACAGGCGGCTCCAGCGCATGCCGTGCGACGACGGCGGCAGCCGGAAGTCGATCGAACCATCGTGGGCATTGAGAAGGGCGATGAAGCGATCATCCTGGGGGATGGTGCTGCTGCCCGGGGAGCCGGAAGCGACGATGCCGCCGAGCTGGAAGCCGAAGCAGCGGACGAAGGGCAGACGCCACTCCTCGTCTCGCATCTCGCGTCCCTCGGGCGACAGCCACGAGACGTCCTTGACGCCAAAGCCGGGCGCGATCGCGCCGCGGAAGAACCCCTGGCGACGGAACACCGGGTGGGCGTGGCGCAGGGCGATCAGCATCTTGACGAACTCGAAGAACTGGTGGTCCTCCTCGGTGGCGAACGACCAGTTGATCCAGTTGATCTCGTTGTTCTGACAGTAGGCGTTGTTGTTGCCGTTCTGGCTGCGGCCGCGCTCGTCGCCGGCGACGAACATCGGCACCCCCTGCGACAGCAGCAGGGTCGCCATCATGTTGCGCTTCTGCTGTTCGCGCAGCGCCAGGATGTCCGGGCTGGTGGTGGCTCCCTCGGCACCGCAGTTCCAGCTCAGATTGTTGTCCGTGCCGTCGCGGTTGCCTTCCTGGTTGGCCTCGTTGTGCTTGTGGTTGTAGCTGACGAGATCGTGCAGGGTGAACCCGTCGTGGGCGTTGATGAAGTTGAGGCTGGCCTGGGGCCGCCGGCCGTCGTGATCGAACAGGTCGCTCGACCCGGTCAGGCGGGTGGCCATTTCCGGCACCATCTTGTGGTCGCCGCGCCAGAAGCTGCGCACCGCGTTGCGATAGCGGTCGTTCCACTCCGACCAGCCCGGAGGAAAGCCGCCGAGCTGATAGCCGCCGAGCCCGAGATCCCATGGCTCGGAGATGAGCTTGACGTTGGACAGCACGGGGTCCTGACGGATGGCGGCGAGGAAGGCCGAGTCCGCATGATACCCGGTCGGCGTCCGCGCCAGGGACAGCGCCAGGTCGAAGCGGAACCCGTCCACGTGCATCTCCTGCACCCAGTAGCGCAGGGAGTCGGTCACCATCTGAAGCACCCGCGGATGGGTGAGGTTCAGGGTGTTGCCGCAGCCGGTGTGGTCCAGGTAATAGCGCGGGTTGCCCGGCACCTGGATGTAGTAGCTCGCGTTGTCGATGCCCTTGAGCGACAGGGTGGGACCAAGGTGGTTGCCCTCCGCCGTGTGATTGTAGACGACGTCGAGGATGACCAGGATTCCCGCCTCGTGGAAGCGGCGAACCATCAGCTTGAAATCGTCGATCGAGTTGTCGCTCAGGTAGGGCGGATGGGGAGCGAAGAAGTTGTAAGGGTTGTAGCCCCAGTAGTTGGAAAGCCCCCGCTCCACCAGGTGCTGCTCATTCAGGAAGGGGTAGACCGGCAGCAGTTCGATGGCGTTGACGCCAAGGTCCTGCAGGTAGCGCAGGATGGGCTCCGACGCCAGACCGGTGAACTTCCCCCGTTGCGCCTCGGTCAAGGCCGGATGCAGCGCCGTCATGCCGGCGACGTGGGCCTCGTAGACGATGGCGTCCGACCACGGCACGTCCGGCCGGTGGTCGTCGTGCCAGGGAAACACCGGCGGTGCCACGACGCACTTCGCCATGTAGCGCGCATTGTCACGGCGATCGAACGACAGGTCCTGACGGATGCTGTCGGTGCGATAGCCGAAATGGGAACTGTGCCAGTGGATGCTGCCGGAGATCGCCCGGGCATAGGGATCGATCAGCAGCTTGTTGCCGTTGAACCGATGCCCGAGCTTCGGCTCATAGGGACCGTGGACGCGATAGCCGTAGAGCTGGCCCGGCCGGGCATCGGGCAGGTACCCGTGCCAGACCTGGTCCGTGTACTCGGGCAGGGCGATCCGCGCCTCCTCGTGGCGGCCGTGGGAATCGAACAGGCACAGCTCCACCTTCTCGGCATGCGCCGAGAACAGGGCGAAATTGACACCACGACCGTCCCACGTTGCTCCCAACGGGTACGGAACGCCGGGCGAAATCGCCCAGCCCAGACCTTTCGTCATACCTCAGGTCCCCTACTGCCTTACAGGCCGCAGGATGACACCCCCCAGCGGAGGCAGCGTCAGCGACACCGAATACGGCTGATTGTGCATGGCGTGCTCGTCGGCCATCACCATGCCGGCGTTGCCCACGTTGCTGCCGCCATAGATCCCGGCATCGGAGTTGAAGACCTCGGCATAGAGGCCGGGCTTCGGCACGCCGATCCGGTAGTTCTCGCGCACCAGCGGCGTGAAGTTGCAGATGACGACGGCGATGTCCTCGGGGTCGGAGCTGTGGCGCAGGTAGGAGAGGGTGCTCTGGTCGTGGTCGTGGCAGTCGATCCACATGAATCCGTCGCCCTCGCAGTCCTTCTCGTGCAGGGCCGGGACCGCCCGGTAAAGCCGGTTGAGATCCCGCAGGGCGAGCTGCGCCCCCTTGTGGATCGGGAACTGCAACAGCGACCATTCCAGGCTGCCGTCGTGATTCCACTCCCAGGACTGGCCGAACTCGCAGCCCATGAACAGGAGCTTCTTGCCGGGCTGGGTGAACATGAAGGTGAAATAGAGACGCAGATTGGCGAAGCGCTGCCACTCGTCACCCGGCATCCGGCCGAGAAGCGACCCCTTTCCATGCACCACCTCGTCGTGGGAAATGGGCAGCATGAAGTTTTCGTGGAACGCATAGAGCAGACCGAAGGTCAGGTTATCGTGGTGGAAGCGGCGGTGGATCGGTTCCTTGGAAATGTACCTCAGCGTGTCATGCATCCAGCCCATGTTCCACTTGAAGCCGAAGCCGAGACCACCAAGATAGGTCGGGCGCGACACCATCGGCCACGCCGTGGACTCCTCGGCGACGGTGAAGACGCCGGAGTGCTGGGCATAGACCATCTCGTTCATGCGCCGCAGGAAGGCCAGGGCGCCCAGGTTTTCCTTGCCGCCGTATTCGTTGGGGATCCACTCGCCCGGCTCACGGCTGTAGTCGAGGTAGATCATGGAGGCCACCGCGTCCACGCGCAGGCCGTCGATGTGGAACTGCTCCATCCAGAACAGGGCGTTGGACAGGAGGAAGTTGGCCACCTCGGCGCGGCTGTAGTTGTAGACCAGCGTGCCCCAGTCGCCATGCCGTCCCTGGCGCGGGTCGGAGTGCTCGTAAAGGTGCGTGCCGTCGAAATAGCCGAGACCATGCGGGTCCTCGGGGAAGTGACCGGCCACCCAGTCGAGGATCACGCCGATGCCCGCCTGGTGAAAGCGGTCGACCAGGTAGCGGAACTCGTTGGGCTCACCGAGACGGCTGGTGGGGGCGAACAGGGCGATGGGCTGGTAGCCCCACGAGCCCTCGAACGGAAACTCGCTGACCGGCAGCAGCTCGACGTGGGTGAACCCCATTTCCTGGACGTAGCCGACCAGCTCATCGGCCAGCTCGCGATAGCTCAGCGAGCGCATGCCCTGATCCGGGTTGCGACGCCACGATCCCAGGTGCACCTCGTAGATGGAAATCGGGGCGTTGCGGTTGGCCGTGGCGGCGCGATCGCGCATCCAGTCGCCGTCTTTCCACTCGTAATTGTTCAGATCGTACACCCGGGAGGCCGTGCGCGGCGGGGTCTCGGCCATGAAGGCGTAGGGGTCGGCCTTCAGCGGCAAAAGGTTGCCGTGACGGCCGCGAATCTCGTATTTGTAGTTGGTGCCAACTCCGACGTTGGGGATGAACATCTCCCAGACGCCGCAGCTATGGTGCACCCGCATGGGGTTGCGGCGGCCATCCCACTCGTTGAAGTCGCCGACCACGCTGACGCGGCGGGCATTGGGCGCCCACACCGCGAAGGTGACGCCCGGCACGCCGTCGAACATCGCCGGGTGGGCGCCGAGCTTCTCATAGCTGCGCAGGTGGGTGCCTTCGGCCAGCAGATACTGATCCATCTCACCGAGGACCGGCGGGAAGCGGTAGACATCCTCCACATCGGTTGAGCCGCCTCCCCAGAAATGGAGGCGGAACCGGTAGCGGAACCGCTCCTTGCGGTCGGGAAACTCGGACGCGTAGAAGCCGTCCTGGTGGATGCGCTCCATTTCGCCAAGTACGGCTCCGGTCTCGTAGTCGATCACCTCGACGCGCAGGGTGTGCGGAAGGAAGGCCCGGATGACCTTGCCCCCATCGGGTCCGAGGCGGTGAAGGCCGAGAATCGAGAACGGGTCCGAGTGATCGGAATTGACGATGGCCAGAACGGCGCCGTCGATGGCTTGGTGGTTCATGTCTAATTCTACCTTTGCTTTCTGGCCCGGCGGGGGGCACGACAACTCGCACTTGCTCCCCGACCAGGAGGAACATTGCATACCAGATCGGACTGGATCCGCGATAGACCCCAGATCCTCATTCACCCCCGTCTGCCACGCCCCCATGGTCATCGGCTTTGAGCCGATGTGGGCACGTACATCATAACTTCCCGTCCGCGAACGGGCCCCCCCAGGTTCGCCAGGAAACGAGGCTCGGCTCACCGGCCAAGCCGTCCGTTCACCCCTTCTTCGCCTTGGCCGTCTTCGCCGCGGTCGCCCTGGCCGCGGGCTTGGCCTCGGCGGGCTTGACCTCTGCCGACTTGACCTCGACGGGGTCGGCGTCGGCGGGTGCGGTCACGCCTTCGGCCGCTGCCCTTTTCATGCTCTTCTTCGGGGCGGAAGAGTCGGACAGCGTCTGCGCACCGGCGGACTGTTCCGACGACACCTGAGCCTCGGCACGGAACCAGTACTCCATGTCGCGACCATGTTGGCAGCCTTCGGCCTCCCAGAGCTGGTAGGCACACTCGCGGATGCGCTCGATAAGTTCCATTCCCATGCTGATCGATTCCATGCTCGTGTGTCGGTCCGCGTGCATCAGTTGCGCCGGTCCGTCCGTGAAGTTGACTGAAACTTCCCCCCGGGCGCAAGACAAAGTTTGCCGCTCCCCCTATCCCTTTGGCATTGAAGGGATATCGGCCCCCGTGACGGATGGCGGTACCGGTGTCTGGCGGTGTCCGTGATTGCTGCGGTGCGGCCGAATCGGCTGCCTGGTGGCGGCGAGCATACCGGCAGTTGAGGCCTTCCGATACGGGCGACTCGGGGGCCATCCTGACGGGAGGTGACCCCGCCGGAGGGGCGGCGGCGACGGATGCCGCGACGGCGGGGGGCCTACCCGGAGCGGTGGGGCGTTCTTCGCATTCCGCGCGGTTCTCCGGGACGGGATGCCCACGGCGGAGGGGAAACGACGGCCACTGCACGCAGGGTGCCATACCCACCCGCCAGGCATATTCGGCCATAGGCAACTTTGCGTTCTTGACTCATCGGGCGGTTTGGGCGTTGACTGGTTCACTATCGTCCGCTGTTGGGCGGATTCGGCGAGAGGATCTGGTATGTCAGTTGGTACTGTGAAGTGGTTCAACACCACCAAGGGTTACGGGTTCATTCAGCCCGAGGACGGCTCCAAGGACGTCTTCGTCCACATTTCCGCAGTTGAGCGGGCGGGGTTGCGTAGCCTCAACGAAGGCCAGAAGGTCAAGTACGACCTTGTTGCCGATCGGGGCAAGACGGCGGCGGGGAATTTGACCCTCATCGACTAGAGGGACTTCCGGCGAGAGCTTCGGGGTGCCACTCCCTCGTCCGGAGTGGCGTCCCGGGGTGCCGTCGTTCTCTGCCGGCCAGGCTTTCTGCCTGTAACATGCCCTCAGGGCGTCGCTTTCGTGATGCGCCAGAGCAGACCGCTCCTGCGGCGCACGCTCTCCTGTCGACCATTCAGGGTCATCGTTCCGAAGTCGACCACGTAGACGGATTGCCCTCCGGGGGCGACTCCGACGGCGACCGGCCGGCCGAACCCGATTCGCTCCAGCCATGATGCCGAGTCCCGCTCCTGGGCGCGGTTGGTGTCGAAGTCCCGATTGACGGCGAAGTTTTCGGTCGCACCGGTGGCGAGGTTGACGGCGACCACGCGGCTGCCTATCGGTCCCTCCAGGGCCACCAGGGCCTTGCCCTGCAGGCCGAGCGCCGCCCCGTCGCGTGAGATGTCGAGGCCGGCGGCTCCGGCCCCGGCCCCCAGGGTGGCGAGGGGCGGCGGTGGCGTCCCGGGAGGCGTGGCCAGCAGGGGAGGGGGGGCGGTTATTGGTCCGTCGCCGTCATCCGATGCCGGCAGCGGCCGGTCGCCGTGGTAGTCGGGCCAGCCGTACCAGCGATCCGCGGTAATCCGCCACAAAAGGTCGTCCGCCTGCGGCACCGGCCGGCTGCCGCGCCGATCATAGCCGTGGTCGGTGACGTAGAGCTGGCCGTCGGCGGCGAACGCGAGGCCGTAGGGATTGCGCAGCCCCCAGGCGACGAGTTCCGGAGCCCCGCCCTGGGGGGAGACGCGCAGGATGGCGCCGCCGCAGGGGACGCGGCCGGCTACGGTCTGTCCCCGGCGGGTGGAAATGCCGAACGGCGAGTAGGCTCCGGTGAGGATCATGCGGCCGGGATGCCAGGGGTCGGTGGAGGTGAAATTGTGGCCGTTGAGCACGACGTCGCGGCAGGGGACGTCGTGGACGGTGGGGAAACGCTTCAGCCAGCCCTGTCTCGCGCTGTCCTCGCCGACCACGCCGGCGTTGGTGGTCGTTCCCTGACCGAAATAGATCCAGCCGTCCGGACCGACCACCGGGCCGGTTGTGGAATGATCGCCTAGACTCGGCAGGCCCTCGACGAGCGGCCGGACCGTTCCGTCCTGCGCAATCCGCAGGATGGCGCCGCCGTTCAGATGGCCTCCCTGCGCGACGAAGAAGGCCCCGTCGTGCCAGACCACCCCGTTCCACGGTCCATCCCCGCCCTCGGCCACCACGGTGGTGGAGCCGTCGGGTTCGATGCGCAATAGGCGCGGAGTCGTCCAGTCCTCGCCGGCCGCATAGCCCGCCTCGACCACATGGGGACGGCCCTGGCCGTCGAAGGCGATGCCGGTCGGATAGGTGAGGCCGCGGGCCGCCACCTCGATGCGGAAGCCCGGCGGCACCACGATGCCGTCGTCGTCGATGATGCGCCGCGCCGACGGCATCACCTCCACCGGCGTGACGCCATTGCCCACGGTCGGCTGGCAGCCGCCGAGAACGGCCGTGGTTCCCGCCACCACCATCATCGCCACCATTCGCGCCATCATGGCCGTTTCTCCCCCGCCTGTGGGTGAAAGCTGTAATCCGAGATAGAGGCCTGTGGTAGTATCAAATCCACAGCGCGATGCCGTCAACGGCGCGACCGGGGTAGCCGGATCAAGGTTCCGCTTGCCCAGTCACCCGGTCTGCACTAATAGCCGCCGGAGATTTTGCGGGAGGACGACACGATGGCCAAGTTCGCATCGCGGCGCCGGGGACGGATTGCCGCTGCGATTCTGCTTGCGGTGCTGCCGTTCACGGCCGGAGCGGCCGATGTCCCGGCGTCCGGCAAGCCCGGTGGCCGCATCGGTGAATACCTGATGTCCCTCGATGCGTACCAGACGATGTATGCGGTGGCCCTCGAACAGGATGGTCAGGTCGGCATCCTGTGCGCCGAGACGTATGACATCCGTCCGCTGACGATCGCCGTGCTGACGGCGCTCGAATACCCGGAGGGAGCAGCCCATCCCACGACCGGGGCCTGGCAGTACCGCTTCGAGGCGCGGCGTTGCGGCAAGGTCAGGCTCTTCAACCTGATGATGATCGCCCGGGCTGGCGAGGTTCCCTCCGCCACCATGCTGCCACCGGGAAAGACTGTCGCCAGTCCGCTGGCGATGCGTTCGGCGATGGACCTGGCCGTGGCCTCGATTGGCTCAGGCCAGGGCAAGGGCTGCAAGGAAATCAATGTCCTGAACACCGATGTTGATGTTCCGGCAAAGAAACCTGGGGCCGCCTGGACCGAGCGGTGGACGATGCGCGCCTGCGGCAAGGATGTGCCGCTCACCCTCCATTTCGCTCCGGATGACAAGGGGGGTACGGCCGTCACGCTGCCCGCCGCCAAGAAGGCCGCCGGCGGCGGCGGCGGGAAGAAGCGGTAGAGAAGCGATAGGGCAGGGGGTCAGTGGGCCGGTTCGAGGACGGCGATGGTCAGTCCGTCCGTGGGTTTCCACGCCATCAGGTAATTGGCTCCCCGCCAGGTCACCTGCGCCTCGCCGGGTTCGCCGGCCAGCATGGCGCGTACGACCTCGGCCGGCATCGCCCCTTCGCCCCTGCGGATGCTGAGGAAATAGGTCCGGGGGTTGACCATGAGGTCCGCCGGTCGGCTGGTGGCCATGTCCCGGCTGTTGATGACGATGTGGCCGACGCGGTCCACGGCGAGGGCAAGGTGCCCGCCGCCGACCGCGGAGGCGAGGGCGTCGTGGTATTCCTTGACCGGGTGTTCGAAGTGCAGGATGGCCTGTCCCGGGATCACCGGCACGGCGACTCCGAGCACCCATTCCTCGACGTCCGGCGAGAAATAGGGATTGGACTGGTAGGACTGCCCTTCCCGCAGCACCATTCCCGGAGCGAAGAAGGGGGCATCCATCTCTTCCTTCGACAATTCCTTGTCGGAGGCGAATCGGCCACGCACGACTCGTAGATGCTCCACCCCCTGGTTGTCGATGAGGCACAGTTCCGACCCCATGTCGGCATCCTTCAAGAACGACTTGACGGCGGGGAGCTGCGCCTTGCGTTCACCCTCGGGCGACTTGAAATATTCGAGGATCTGGCCGTGACTGGCGATGCCGGACAGCGTCGCCACGCGACTCGCACGGACCTTGGAAATGGCTGAAACGCTGGACTCGACCAGTGCCCGAACCGCTGAGGCGTCGTCCGCCGCCCTGGCGCCGCCACCGATGGCGGTCACCAGGAGCGTCAGGACGAACAGCAGACGTGTGGATGTCACGACAAACCTTTCGGTTCAGGGCAGCGCCCATCGGCGATGCCGGAGTCCGGTACGAAGATGATATCGTCACGACCGCATCATATCACTATCGTGTCGCGGCGCATCATGCCTTATCATAGGGGTTCGTGTCACGGACCGCGACTGTGGGCCAGGGGTGGGGGTTTGGGATGTCATGAGTACCAGGGCTTCGGCGATTCGCCGCGGGGCCTTCGTCCAGGGTCATAATGCCATCGTGGGGCACGGACGCGTCGTGGGTCACAGACTCGTCGTCGCCCTGGTGGTCGCGAGCGTGTTGATTTCCTGCGGCCCACGACGGCGGGACCTCGACTCCATGGTGTGGTCCAAGCCCGGCTGGGACCCCCAGCAGGAGGATCGGGATCTCGCCGCCTGCAGCAAGCGGGGCGAAAAGGCCGCTTTCCGCAAGCATTTCTGGCAGCGCTCGTCCATCGCCATGGAGATCGAGAACCCGACTCCGGCGACGGACCCCGGTGCGCTCACCGACAAGCTGCGGCGGATCTCCGTCATGGAAAAGATCAGCGCCGCCGAGCTGACGGAAGAGTGCATGAACGAACTCGGCTATGAGTTCGTTCCCGTCAACAGGGCCCACCGCTAGAACCCTCAGGGTTTCAGCTTGTATCCCGTCTTCAGCATCCGCCAGGTCAGGCCGAGAAGAAGAAGGTCGACTCCGCCCACCACCAGGATGCCCGTCAGCACGCTGCCGTCGACGTGGCCGATGAAGCCGGAGCGAAAGCCGTCGATCATGTAGAAGAACGGGTTGAGCCGGGCGGCCGCGCGCGCCGCCTCGGGCAGGCGGTCGATGGAGTAGAAGGTTCCCGACAGGAACGACAGCGGCGTGACGATGAAGTTGGTCACCGCCGCCATGTGGTCGAACTTGTCGGCCCAGATGCCGCCCATCATGCCCAGCAGCGACAGCATCAGCGAGGCGCCGACGGCGTGGAACAGGACAAGGCCGAGGCTGTCGATGCCCATGGGGACGAACAGGGCCATCACGGCGCCCACCGCCAGGCCGACCGCCAGGCCTCGCGTTACCCCGCCCATGGCGAAGCCCACGGTCAGCTCGGCCGGTCCCAGCGGCGGCATCAGCACGTCGACGATGTTGCCCTGGACCTTGGCCAGGATGATGGACGAGGAGGTGTTGGCGAAGGCGTTCTGCACCATGGCCATCATGATCAGGCCGGGGGCGAGGAATTGATCGAACGGCACGCCGCCGACATGCTCCACCGAGCGCCCCAGCGCCAGGGAGAAGATGGCGAGGAACAGGAGCGTGGTCACCACCGGCGCGCTGATGGTCTGGAAGTGCACCTTGACGAAGCGGCGTACCTCCTTGAGGTACAGGGTCCACATCCCGCGCCAGTTGATTCGCCCCACCAGACGGGGCGGGGGCGGCAGAGGCGGGGAGCCGGAGCCATGGGGCGGGGTGTCGATCATTTCCGAACCATAAGCGGCCTCTGGCGCGGGAGCAAGCCGCCCGCTATACCAGTTCGCATGGATCAGCCTCGCCAGTCCGTTCCGGAGACCGGTCGGCAGCGCCGTGTCTCCCGCGTCTCCCCCGCCTATCTGGAGCGGGCGGCCCTGTACTACCTCGAGAGGTTCGCCAGTTCGGCCGACAACCTGCGCCGGCTGCTGATGCGCCGGGTGGGCCGGTCGGTCATCACCCACGGGACCAACCCGGATGAGGCGGCGGCCTGGGTCGAGGCCCTCATCGTCAAGCTGCGGGGCCTGGGCTACCTGGACGATGGCCGCTTCGCCGAGACCAAGGCCGTCAGCCTCAACCGCCGAGGGCGTCCGCTGGCGGTCATCCGCTCCGCCCTGCGCGCCGGCGGTGTGGGCGGGGACGACGTGGACCAGGCGATCAAAGCCTTGACCGGCCGCGTCGCCGATCCCGACCTGGCGGCGGCCGCGGCGCTGGTGCGCCGCAAGCGGCTCGGCCCCTGCCGCGCGCCGGAGACGCGGGCGGGGCTGCGAAGTCGGGACCTGGCCGCCCTTGGTCGCGCCGGTTTTTCCTACGACCTGGCGCGGCGGGTGGTGGACGCGCCGACTCCGGAGGACCTGGAGAGGATGGCAAAGGGGAGTGACGCGGAGTGATCAGCATCTGGCCACCTGAAACCGGGATCCTCGATCTCGAGCCGAATTGGCCCGACCTTGGCGCCAGCGAGATGGAGAGCATCCGGGCGATCTGGAAGGAGCAGCAGGAGCGTCTGAAGGGAACCAGGCAGCTTGCCGAATTCCGGGAACATCTGAACCGCGAGTGGGCGATCGAGACGGGGATCATCGAGAATCTTTACGACTTGGACCGGGGCGTGACCCAGACCCTCATCGAACGGGGGTTTCAGGCGGAACTCATCGGCCATGGGGCGACCAACAAGCCGCGCGACCACGTCATCCGGCTGCTGGAGGACCAGAAGGATGCCCTGGAGGGGGTTTTCGACTTCGTTACCAACCGGCGGACGCTATCGGTGTCCTACATCAAGGAGCTTCACGCCGCGCTGCTCAGAAGTCAGACCCATACGGACGCCGTCGATCCCAGTGGTCGCGGCATTGAGGTGCTCCTCGAACGCGGTGCCTGGAAGACACAGGTCAATTATCCGACCCGCGATGGCATCCTGTATACGTACTGTCCGCCGGAACAGGTCGCCTCCGAAATGGATCGTCTGGTCGCGCTGCACCTGGAACATCGGGAGAAGGGAGTTCCGGCCGACGTCCAGGCGGCCTGGCTCCATCATCGTTTCAGCCAGATTCACCCATTCCAGGATGGCAACGGCCGCGTGGCGCGTGCCCTGGCCTCCCTGGTCCTGATACAGGCCGGCCTGTTTCCGCTGGTCGTCACCAGGGACGGGAGGACCATCTACCTGGATGCCCTGGAGAAGGCTGACCAGGGCGATCTCAAGCCGCTGGTCGCCTTCTTCGCCCGGCTTCAACGCGATCAGTTCCGCCGGGCGACGGCGATTTCCGAAAATCTCATCTCGGCCACGGCGGATGTTGGCCAGGTTCTTGGCGGCCTGTTGCGGGCGGCCGAGCGTAAACAGGAGATTGGCGAACAGGATCTGAAGACTGTATTCAACCACGCCCGGGTTCTCGAGGACGATATTCGGCGGCGTCTTGAGACGATCTCGCCCGATGTCCTCAAGGCGTTGCAACGCTTTACGGCGGCGGCAGAAGTCTCCGTCAGGCGATCTGAAGAGGGAACCGAGCATTATTACCGTTCGCAGATCATTGAAACTGCCAGGGGTCTGCATTATTTCGCCAACACCAGTGAGTATAGGGCCTGGGTTGGCCTGAAGATGGCCTGGAAGCGCAAGGCATCACTGGTGTTCAGCTTCCACGGCATCGGCCGTGTCTTCAACGGCAGTCTGGTCTGCGCGCCGTTCCTCGAATTCAGGGATGTGGACGGCGAGGGACAGACACGATCGTCGATCATTCCGGTTGCCGACGAGGCCTTCGTGTTCTTTCGCAACGAGACGGAGGAAAAGGCGCTGAGCCGCTTCCAGCCCTGGCGGGAACGGGTACTTGTCGTGGCTCTTCAAGAGCTTGCGGACAATCTCTGACGCATTGGATCAAGCCACCGGGATGTCCAGGTGAAGGCGGAGGGCGTCCAGGATCGCGGCGTGGATCGCGGCTGGGGTGCCGTCGGCGGGGATGACCACGCAGCGGGTCGGCTCGCGGGCGGCGATGTCGAGGAAGGCCTGGCGCAGCCGTCGGTGAAAGTCGAGTCCCATGCGTTCGTAGCGGTCCTCGACCCCGGAGCCGTTGCGGGCGGCGGCGCGCCCCAGGCCCACTTCCACCGGGAGGTCCAGGATCACGGTGAGGTCCGGGGCGAAGTCCCCGAGAACCAGCCGGTACAGCCCCTCGATGACGGACCGGTCCAGGGCCTGGCCATGGCCCTGATAGGCCATGGTGGAGTCGGCGAAGCGGTCGCTGACCACCCACCGGCCGGCGTCCAGGGCTGGCCACACCGTTCTCGCCATATGATCGCGCCGGGCGGCGAAGTGCAGCAGGGCCTCGGTCATCGGGTCCCAGCGCCCGACGTCGCCCTCCACCAGCAGCCGCCGGATCTGCTCGGCCCCCGGAGCGCCGCCGGGCTCGCGAGTCGCCAGCGCGTCGATGCCGGCCCGACCCAGTGCCTCGATGAGGAGGCGGACCTGGGTCGACTTGCCGGCACCCTCTCCCCCCTCGAAGGTGACGAAGCGGCCCCGGGTCATCAGTTGGCGAAGCCCCACAGGATGTGCTTGGCGGCGGCGAACAGGCGCCCGACGAAGCCCAGGCGGTCCACGTCCTCCCCCGCCACCAGCGGCACCTGGGTCGCGGGGATGCCGGGGGCGTTGATCGTCAGGGTGGCGATGCGCTCGCCCTTGCGGATCGGGGCGGGAACCGGGCCGTCGAACACGGCGGCCACCTTGATGTCCTTGATGGCGGTGCGGGGCAGGGTGGCCAATATCCTCTTTTCCGCCACCAGCGACACGCTGGGCTGGCCGCCCAGCCAGACCTCGGCCGTGGTGACGACCTCGCCGCCATCGAACAGCCGGACGTTCTCGAAATCGCGGAAGGCCCAGTCGATCAGTCGTTCGGATTCCTGGGTCCGAATCTTCATGCTCTCCATCCCGTTGAGCACCATGATCAGCCGCCGTCCGTCGCGGATGGCCGATGCGGTCAGGCCGTATCCCGCCCCCTCGGTATGGCCGGTCTTCAGGCCGTCACCCCCGGTTGCGGGCTGGTAGAGCAGAGGGTTGCGGTTGCCCTGCTTGATGTTGTTGTAGGTAAAGTTAAGTTCCTTGAAGATCGGATAATACTGGGGGAAGTCAGCGATGATTCGCTTGGCCAGAATGGCCAGGTCACGCGCCGTCATCAGGTGATCGGGCGCCGGCAGGCCGGTTGCGTTCCTCAAGGTACTGTGCTGCAACCCGATCTTGGTGGCCTTCTTGGTCATCTCGGCGGAGAAGGCCTCTTCCGACTGGGCCAGGCCCTCGGCCACCACCACGCAGGCGTCGTTGCCCGACTGGATGATGATGCCGCGGAGCAGGTCCTCCACCTTTACCCGGCCGTTCAGTGGGACGAACATCTTCGAGCCGCCGGTCCGCCAGGCGCGTTCGCTGACGGTAAACTGGTCGTCGAGGGACAGAGTCCCCTCCTTCAATCGCTCGAACACCATGTACACCGTCATGAGCTTGCTCATCGACGACGGCGCCATCAACTGGTCGGAATTTTTGTCGAGCAGAACGCTGCCGGTCTCGAAGTCGACGATGTAGGCCTGCTTCGCCGATGTCTCCATGGGGGCCGCGCCCGCCGCCGCCGCCGCTGATAGCAGGATCAGCGAAAGCGCGCCGAGAAGCGACCGCAGGTCGCGCGCAAGGCGTGGAAGACGCATATGACTCTCCATCTCAGAGCAGGTGGTATGGGTATTCCTAGTCGACGACCACGAGGCGCGCATCCCTGAACCCGGCTTTTCGGACCTTGTCGAGCGCCTGTTCGGCATCCTTTTGCCGCACCCATGGCCCGAGTCGCACCCGCCACATGCGGCGGTCGCCCATGTCCAGGGGGAGAAGGCTGGTGGGGCCGTAGGACTTGAGCTGGGTGCCGAGGCGCCGGGCGAAATCCTCGTTGGCGAAGGAAGCGGCCTGCACGAATACCCCGGGCTTTTCCACGCCTGCCGGCGGCGTGGCCGGAGGCGCGGCCTTCGCCGGGGCCTTGGCGGGCGTTGGCGCGGCTGCCGGGGTCGCGACCTTGGCCTTGGGGGGAGGTGCCGGGGAACGGGCGGCGGCCACCGGCGGCAGGGCCTCGCTGGTGACCGGCAGCGGCGGCAGGGTTTCGCTGGCCACGATGGCGCGGGGAACCGAATCGACGCGGGGAGCGCCGGCGAGGTTGTTGCGCAGGAGCTGGCTCTTCAGGGCGATGCTTTCCTCGGTCAGGATCTCGACCTTCACCCGGGTGGTCCCGGCCTCCTCGAACCCCAGCAACTGCGCCGACCGCCGCGACAGGTCGAGAATGCGGTCGTTGGCGAAGGGGCCCCGGTCGTTGACCCTGACCACCAGCGTCCGGCCGTTGGTCTGGTTGGTGACCCGTACCAGACTGGGCATCGGCAAGGTGCGATGCGCCGCCGTCATGGCATTCATGTCGTAGATCTCGCCGTTGGCCGTGCGCTTGCCGTGGAAATCCGCGCCATACCACGAGGCCACGCCGTTTTCCCGATAGTCGTAATCCTCGTGGGGGTAGTACCAGATGCCGTTGATCTGGTAGGGCTCTCCGACCTTGTAGTTCCCCGTCTCGGCGGCAACCGGCCCCGCCGCCGGCTGCGGCGGCTGATGGCTCACCGGGCGAGTCACTCCGCACGCGGCGGGCAACAGGCACGCAAGACCGAGGACGACGGCCCGTATGGTTGGCCTGCTCCGCATGGATTGGCGTACCTGCTCTCCCCTGACGACGATATCTGGAAGTCTACCGGTGAGCGAAGGCATCCGCAAGGTGTCCAACGGCGAGGGCGAATAGATTGGAGCGATTCCATTTCAGAACCGTCTCGAAATTGCCATAGACCAGGAAGGCCGGACCGCCGGGCTGGGCCAGCACCAGTGCCGCCCTGATGGCCTTCTTCGGCAGGGGGCGGCCATCGGCCGCCCTGACGCCGAGGCGGCTCCACTCCTCAAGCGACTTGTGCACGTCGAAGGTGGCGAGGGAGGTGTCGAATCCCTTCGGCAGTCGCACCGCCCGGCCCCATGTCTCGTCCGCATTCCAGCCCGATTTCGCCAGGTAATTGGCGGCGGAGGCGAACACGTCGGCACGGGTGCCCCAGATGTCGCGGCGGCCGTCGCCGTCGTAGTCCTCGGCGAACTTGAGGAAGCTCGACGGCATGAACTGACTCTGGCCCATGGCCCCCGCCCATGAGCCGATCATCCGGTCGGCGGCGATGTGGCCCTGATCGACGATGAGCAGGGCGTCCATCAGTTCCTGACGGAAATATTTGGACCGGCGTCCGTCGTAGGCCAGGGTGGCCAGTGCCGGTATCACCGGAAATCCCCCGGTGACGCGGCCGAAGTCGGTCTCGATGCCCCACAGGGCGACGATGAAGCGGGGCTGCACACCGTACTTCCTGCCGACGGCCTCGAGGAGGGCCTTGTGGGTGGCCATCAGCCGGCGGCCCTTGTCCATGCGGGCCGGGGACGCGGCCGTGGCCATGTACTTCTCAAAGGACAGCTTGAATTCCGGCTGGCGGCGATCGAGGTCCAGCACCTTTGGAATCGGCTGGACGCCGGTCAGGGTGGCGTCGAGGGTCTTCGCGGTGATGCCCCGGCCCGCCGCCTCGGTCCGGAGGTCCTGAAGCCACGCCTCGAAGGACTGGGTCTGCGGTTCGGCGGCCGCGGTCGTCTCCGCTCCCGCTCCCACCAGCAGGCCACCCGCCAGACACGCCACCGTCGCCAAGCCCCTGAGTCCGAGCCGCATCGCCATGTCTCCGCTTCCTTCCCCTGGATGTCCTCGTCACGCGTCGGCACCTTGTGCCACATGCTAGGGAGAATCGGGAGATGGAAAAATGTCCGGGGAGCGGCCCATCAGCCAGTACGCAACGAGGCCGATCCACTCATGGGCCACCCACAGGGACGACAACCCCTTGCCGACGCCGATTCGCCAGGTCATCCGACCCTCGGTCTGGTAGCCCACCGGATAGGGCAGCACCGGCCAGTCCACGGCGCGAAACGCCCCCATCGCCCGCGGCATGTGGAAGGCGGAGGTGATCAGCACCCAGGTCTCGCCGGGAGCGGGCGTCATCAGGGCCTTCGAGAACACGGCATTCTCCCAGGTGTTCCGCGACTGGTCCTCGAACACGACACGGCCGTCGTCGAACCCGAGCCGCCGAAGCACGTCGCGGGCCACCCCCGCCTCCTTGATGTCCTGGCGTAGCGGGTCGCCGGAACCGCCGGTGATGATCAGCCGTGCCTCGGGGTGCTCGCGGGCCAGGGCGACGAACTCGATGAGCCGCCCCACCGCGCCGTTGACCGACGGCTGTCCCCGGGCGGCACTGATGAACTGGTCCACGAAGCCGCCGAGCACGATGATGCCATCGACGCGGGGGGGCAGGGTCCGGACGATGGGGAAACGGTCCTCGAGCCGCAGCAGGGACCACTCTCCGAGCGGCACCGTCGCCACCAGGACCACCGCCAGCGTCCCGGTCCCGATCAGAAACCGGCCGACCCGCGGCCACCGGCCGGCCCACAGCAGCAGACCGCCCCCCGCAAGCATCAGGAACAGCACCGTCATCGGATCGATCCACAGAAGCTTGGACGCGATGAAGCTCATGCCATCACCTGAAAAAATGCCGGCAACCGACGATCGCCGATCTGGAGGGATCACACAATGGATGCTATCATCCGCTCCGTAAAGACACATCGGGCCACTGCGGGCCGGATGATGCACGGTCGGGGAGGGCGTGATGCGGAAAGTGACCAGAGGTGGACTGCGGGCCATCGCCGGGGCGGGGGTGCTGACCATGTCCGTATGGGGCGCCGCACTCGCCGAGGACTGGATCGTCGTCGGGGGCGACGGCTGCAAGATGTGGAACCCGTACCCTGAGAAGAACGAGTCCATCGTCTGGCACGGCGCCTGCCGCAACGGTCTCGCCGATGGGGCGGGTCGCGTGGTCGAGACTGGTGGCGGCGTCACCGTCACCGCCTACGGCACCCTGGTCGCCGGCAAGGTGCACGGGGACTACTACTATGAAAAGCAAGGACGCACCTGCTACGAGCAGAAGGTGCACGGAATCGCCCGGCAGACGCTTTGTCTCGACAGCGGAGCCTCTGCCCCGACCATCCGCGCCGTGGACCTTCAAGGCAAGGCCGTCGAGGCGATGCGCCCCCTGACCGCTGACGAAAGGGTCATCTACAAGACGGTGCTCGAAACCATCGTCGCCAAAAGCTACGTCATTCCCTGAGTGCCGATGACTCCATGGACCTGGATGGGTGGCCGAGCGGTTTAAGGCACCGGTCTTGAAAACCGGCGTGGGTGCAAGCCCACCGTGGGTTCGAATCCCACCCCATCCGCCAAGAGAGAGCAGATTTCCTTTGTTTTTCAGTGACTGGGCGAAACGGCCCGGGGGGCAACCCACAAGCCAACCCACAAACGAATGCTCGCTTGGGGTGGATGGTGGTAGACGGTGATGGACTGCCCGTCTTCCCGGCGTGCCCCATGAGGGGTTAGAGCAGTTTCCGCTCAAGCGGAAACTGCGAAAAGCCCGCGCGGCGCTTGAGCGGCCAGAGGCAAATTCTAGAGCGTTTCCGCTCAGGCGGAAAACGCTCTAGCCCGCATTTCTCAC
>JAMOBE010000196.1:0-2768 GCA_039908285.1 Alphaproteobacteria bacterium | reverse complement strand
CGGTTTGAAGAGGTTATGGGTCGGTACGGCGACGGCCGGCTGTCGTGTGAAGAGGCAGCGGATGTTCTTGGGATGTCGTTGAGTACGTTCTACCGCTGGCGCCGTCGGTACGAGGCCAGTGGGACGGAGGGATTGGCAGATGGCCGGATTGGCAAGGCGTCGGGGCGTCGGGCGCCGACGGACGAGGTCGCCCGGATGCTGGCATTGTACGAGACTCGGTATTTCGACTTCACGGCGAAGCACTTCCATGAGAAGGCGGTGGCGGAGCACGACCTGAAGCGGAGCTACACGTGGACGAAGAACCGGCTTCAGGAAGCGGGGCAGATCGGCAAGGCGAAGCGGCGCGGCGCGCACCGCCGCAGACGTCCGAGGAAGCCTTTGGTCGGGATGATGCTGCACCAGGATGGATCGCGGCACGAGTGGGTTGCTGGCCAGGAGTGCGATCTAATCGTGACGTCGTGCCGAAGGCACGCCTTCGGCGTGACGGATGATGCCGACAGCATGATCTGCTCGGCATTTCTCGTCGCAGAGGAAGGGACGATGAGCAGTTTCCAGGGGGTCCGGGACGTGATCGAGCAGAAATGGCTGTTTGGCTCTCTGTACGCGGATCGGGGCACGCACTATTGGATCACGACCGAGGCCGGCGGCAAAGTAGACAAGACCAACCCGACGCAGGTTCACGGGGGTGCAGGCA
This sequence comes from Alphaproteobacteria bacterium, assembly GCA_039908285.1. GTDB lineage: Bacteria > Pseudomonadota > Alphaproteobacteria > Rhodospirillales > Rhodospirillaceae > JAMOBE01. Next base: position 2,074 of record JAMOBE010000196.1, on the reverse strand, counting down.
GCTTGGCATCGAATTGATTGCGGCCTATTCGCCGGAGGCTCGCGGGCGGTCGGAGCGGATGTTTGGCACTCTGCAGAAGCGGTTGCCCCAGGAACTGCGGCTGGCAGGGATCACGACCATGGACGAGGCCAATCGGTACCTGCGCGAGACGTTCCTGCCCGCGCACAATGCCCGCTTCCGGGTGGAGCCGACGGAAAGCGGCTCGGCGTTCGTGCCCTGGGCCGGCGGGGACCTGGCGGAAATCCTTTGTATCCAGGAAGAGCGCACGGTCGGCAACGACAACACGGTGCGCTACAACCGGCTGGTGCTGCAAATCCCGGCCGATCAGCACCGTCATCACTACGTCAAGGCCAAGGTCCGGGTGCACGAGCACCCCGACGGAACCCTGGCGATCTTCCACGGCCCGCGGTGCCTGGCCCGGTTCGATGCAAAGGGCCAACCGATCGGGGCTGCACCAAAGAGGGCGGCAGCCTGACCCCTCACGATCCGTCTGGCGGCCCGCCCTGTGGATAAGTGGCCGGCCGCCGCCGGACTCGTGGGCGGTCGCTGCGGCCGGCCACTTATCCACAGGGCTCCAGCTCTGCGCACTGAAACCCCTCCCGTGCGACAGAACAGAGCATCAACGAGCGGTCAATTGATGTGCACCCTGTACCGGTCATTTCAGTTTGCTATCGACAGGTCAATCGGGAGGGGGCCGAGGCGGTGGTCTGGCAGGCGCCGCCGGTGATGTGCTACTGGCGGCCTCCGGAAAAAGCCTGAGCCGTGCTCCGCATCATGAAATCGACAGCAGTCGGGGCAGCGTTACCTTCTCCCCGGTGGCGCGCTCAAGCAGGGCGGCATTGACGCGGGCGGCTTCCCGCAGCATGATTTCGTGCTGCTCCGATCGGAGCTGGGCGGCGTCACGGCTCGGATCGCGGCGCAGGAGGCAGTCCACCGTGCGCCGCAATGCGACCCAGTGGGCCTGAAGCGGTCTCTGGAACAGGACCGGCATGTCCCTCCCCGGGAGGATGGCCTCGTACCCCCAGGCTTCGCAGTTGGCACGCATGGCGATCAGAATCTTCATCGCGTCGGCTTGATCCAGATATTTCAGAGTGCTCCCATCGGCCAGTTCCGGTCGGGTCCCCGTGATCAACGTTCCCCGACTGCTGAAGTAGAATGGCTGGCCGTCCAGGGTCGTTTCCAGCACTATGGGATGCCAGTCGATCCCCAGTTCCCGCGCCACGGCCCGGGTCAGGGCCTCGGTCCGGCGGTGCATGTCCTCGAAGCGAACGGCGATGCTGTCTTTGCTTTCGTCCGGATCGATGTGGTCGGTGGCCAGCGTCTCCAGAATCATCTTTGATGGTACGAACAGATCCGAACACGGAGGTTGATCGATTTCATCCATGTAGTGGGCAATATACGAATCGATCGTCTTCTCCGGTTGCCGCACGCATTTGATGAAGACCACATTCCCGAGGGCGGCGCGGATGAGCGAACGCAGCGGACGAAACTCCGGTGCGTGGAGTTGGAAAGCGATCACCGGATCCTCGGGTATGGGACGTCCCCTGCAGGCGGCGTAGGCGACGTGGACGGCGATGAACAGGACCCCCATGAATTCCGAGGGACTCACCGCCTTGTCGGCCATCGTCTTGAGTATGATGGCCATCAGGAGATCGGCGAACGCCTCGGTCGGTACGCCATAGTCCAGCCGCACCCCGTCCGGGAGGCGCAGCTTCCTGTTGTGATTGGCGTCGCGTGACAGGTACGGAAAGGTCTCGAGCACGAATCGCGTCACGACGTCCGGACCGCCACCGGTCCACCGGCTCAGGAAGCGGTCGGTTTCCTTGAAGAATCCCGAGAACGAGTGCGGCGGCAGGGACAGGACCTGCGGATGACCATCCAGGAGATTCGAGAGCAGATAGGAGCCGCTGCGGCCGAAATAGGTAATGACGGCCGTCCGGCGAACGCGGACTCTGGCCTCAGGGATCCCCTCATTTATTACTACAAATAATGCGCATTGTCTGTTATAATTGGTACACATAACTTGTGCAATGGAATGCGGCAATGGATCAGGCAAAGGTTACGATTGGTCGGC
>JAMOBE010000054.1:0-24477 GCA_039908285.1 Alphaproteobacteria bacterium | reverse complement strand
GATCTGGGAAGGCCACCAACCGGTTACAAACCGGCACGCCAAGAAGGAAATTCAACTAACAGGCGGTGGTTTGGCCGGCCGGCGAGATGAGCGATTCCATTCCCGGCGTCGAGGAGGCCTATGTATAGGGGTGCCTGGACAGTTACAAAAAATAAAGGGGGTTTGGGGCATCGCCCCAAACGGGGTTCGGGGCGGTAGCCCCGAAATGGCGCTCCTCGGGTGATAACGAGAGATGAGCTTCGACAAAAAAACAGAAAGAGAAGACGTGAGGGCCTGAGGCCCTCACACTCCCCATTTTTTCACCAGGATGAAAAGTCATGGGGAACGCGATGCTCCCCGTCCTTGCGTCATACCGCCTCGGCCCGCTCCGGTTCCTCAATCACCGCCGACTCATCCTCCTGATCGACGATGTCATGGACATGATCGGGATCGATGTCCGCATCGGCAAGGCTGGCCGGCAGGAAACGGAACAGCGTCGTCACCAGTCCAACCAGGAACAACGCCACGCCAAACCCTCCCACCCCGAGGAGAAACTCGGGAAGCGTCGGCGTGTAACTGCTCACCTGCCCGTCCATGAACGACGACATCGCCTCCATGCCCGGGAACAGACGCAACGGATACGCCTGGCCGCCGATGATGATCACATACATCTGCGACAGTCCGCCGGCGATGATCAGAAGACAGGCGATGACGATCGCCGACCGGTTGCCCCCCAGCGCCGGGTGAAGCAGCAGCACCAGCGGAATGACCGTTCCAAGACCGATCTGCATCACCCAGAACAGGAACGTGTACACGTTGTCCCCGGCCAGGATGAACGCTTCGATCCCATGGCGCTCGGTGACGTAGAGGTTCGTCACGTGCTGAAGGACGACGAAGTACAGCGTCGCCGCCAGCACGATTCCCATCAGCCGCTGCAGCCGGGTCACCACCACGTCGCCCAGCGGCCGACCGGTGCCCTTGTAGACCGCCAGCATGATCAGCATGAAGATCGCCTTGCCGAAGGCGAACGACATGGCGATGAACATGGGCGCCATCACCGCCGAGTTATAGGCGTCCCGCGCCACCAGAAACCCGAAGATCGACCCCGTACCGGTGGTCAGCGTCAGGCGCCAGAGGAACGCCCCATAGGCCGCCGGCTTGTAGAAGCGGGACACCGACTTGTCCATCATCGTCCACAGATACCCGAAGACGATGACGAAAAAGCCCGAATAGAGGATGACGTTCCAGGCGAAAATCGACTTGAAGTTGTAACTGGTAACCGCCACGATCAGGCGATCCGGCCGCCCCAGATCCAGCAACAGGACCGACAGCCCACCCGCCAGCAGCGACAGGGCCACCAGGCCCGACAACCGCGCCAGAGGCTTGTACAGCGTGCGCTCGAACACCGAGCTGATAGAGGCGACGTTGAGCGCCCCCGATGCCGCGACGATCAGGAACACCGCAAACACGTGCGGCAGGCCCCAGACGATGTGGTTGCTCATGCCGGTCACGTGGTGACCATTATGCTCCATGTAGAACGCCGAGGCGAACCCGATCAGGATCAGGGCGAGGAAGCCCCCCATCACGGCGAAATACCTGGAACTGCGGCCATCCAGTTCACGGTAGGAGATGTGCTGATGTATCACCGGCGGGCTCCCCTTACAGACCCTGGTAGTGGACGCCCGGCTTCAGTCCGAGATCGGGCCGAATCTGGGTGGTGGCATAGGTGGCGACCCGCTTCGCGATCTCGCTCTCCGGATCGTTGAGATTGCCGAACAGCATCGCCCCCGTCCCCGCCTCGCCGCACCGCTCGACGCAGGCCGGCAGCCGGTCATTGTCCACGCGATGAACGCAAAGCGTGCACGCCTCGACACAGCCCATGCCCCGCGGCATGTGCGGCTTCTGGCCCACCGTCTCTTCATGGACGAAGGACCGCGCCTTGTACGGGCAGGCCATCATGCAGTACCGGCAGCCGATGCAGATGTGGCGGTCCACCAGCACGATGCCGTCGGCCCGCTTGAACGAGGCGCCGGTCGGGCAGACATCGGTGCAGGGCGGCGACGTGCAGTGCTGACACATCACCGGCAGCGACAGCTTGCGGCCGGTGGAGAGGTCCTTCAGGTCAACCTTGCGGATCCACTGGGGATCGGACGCCGGCCGGCCGTGACCATGCCAGCCCTGTTCCTCGCGGCAGGCATCGACGCAGGCGGAACAGCCAGCGTCGCACTTGCTCACGTCAACCAGCAGTCCCCAGCGCACCTTGGCGGAGGCCGGCTGGTCCGCCGGCTTGGCCTCGGCGCCGCCGATCAGCATCACCCCCGGCGCCAGCGTGACGGCGGCGACGGCGGTTGCGGTGGCGGCGACGAAAGCGCGACGCGAGGCGTCCACCCCGGTGTCAGCGCCGACGGGCACTCCGTCCCTCGCCGGCGCCGGGCTTGAGGAGCAATGCTCGCTCATGACTTCACCACCCTCCGTCATCGTGATGCCTTCTGGTCCGGCATGTCCGGCCCCGGCGTCGAGGAATGACACTGGAAGCAGTCGGGACTGACGGCCGCATACGTATGGCACGACTTGCAGAAGTGCTTTTCGTTGGCGACCGTCACCGGCTTGCCGTCCGCACCGTCCACGGCATGACAGTTGAGACAACCGTTGAGACTGTGCGCCGTGGTCCGGATTCCCTGATGCATGGTCTCGTCACGATGGTGCTTCAGCACTTGCATGTGGTTGCGCCGCATGAACGCGGCGTCCTCGACGCACTTCTCGCCCCTGGCCTTTGGAATCGTCGGCAGGAGACCATCGCCGGCCATGACCGGGAGGGCGCCAATCAGCGCCAGCACGATCATGGCCAGAAAAAGACGGAGACCAGTCATCAGCCCCTTACTCCTCGCCCATGCCCATCTGGATGTAGCCGGTCGGGCACACGTCCTCGCAGATGTGGCAACCGACGCACTTGTAATAGTCGGTATCCACATAGCGTCCCATGGCATGGTCCTTCTTGGCGACGCGGAAGACGGCGAGCTGGGGACAGAAGATCAGGCACTCGTCGCACTCGAAGCAGAGGCCGCAGCTCATGCAGCGCTTGGCCTCGGCGATGGCCTCGCTCTCCGACAGGCCCTTGAAGCGCTCCTGGAAATTCCCGAGGACGTTCCCGGACTCGATCTTGACCTCGGACCGCTTGTTCACCGGTTCGTACTGGAAGTGGGCCAGGAACATCTTTTCGTGAGTCACGATCTCCTGGGCCGAACGATCCTCGAAGTTATGGATCGCGAAGGACGCCTTGTCGGTACCCCAGTGCTCGCCGCCCGGGAACGGCTTCGGCTCGATCCCGTGACTGCCCAGTTCCGCCAGCAGGTTGAAGTGGTTCACGTCCACCTTGGGACGCTTGCCGAGATCGGCCTTGTTGACATAGGCGTCGATGCTCTCGACGGCGATCCGGGCGTGACCGACAGCGGTGGTCAGGAGGTGCGGGCGGACCACGTCGCCGCCGACGAAGTGCCCCTCCTTGGCCGAGGCGCGATAGAACTTGTCGGCGTTGATCTGCCCCCAGCCGTTGTCCAGGGCCTCGATACCTTCGAAATCACCGCCCTGGCCGGTGGCGGAGACGATCAGCGAACACTCGATGGTGAAGGCCTCGCTGTCGCGCTGGAACATGTTGTTGCCCTGCCAGTCGACCGGCACCACCCGCAGCGCGGTGGCACGGCCGTCGGCGCCGCGGATGACTTCCAGCGGCACCAGGCTTTCCTTGATCACCACGCCCTCGTTCTGGACCGACTCCAGTTCGTGCTTGGTGGCCGGCATCTTGTCGATGGGACGGCGGTAGACGATCCACACGTCGGCCCCCTCGCGGCGGGCGACGCTCGCCACGTCGTGGACGGTGTGGCCGAGGATGACGTTCTCCGGCCGGTCCTTGTCATGGGCGTGGGTGATGTGGCCGATACGCCGGGCCACCGCCGCCACGTCCATGGCGGTATCGCCGCCGCCGATCACCACCACGCGGCCATTGAGGTGCTGCAGCCGGCCCTCGTTGAAGGCCTTGAGGAAGGCGATGCCGCTGACGCAGTTGGGGGCCTCGCCGCCGGGAACCGGGAGGGACTTGCCGGCCTGGGCGCCGATGCCCCAGAACACCGCGTCGAAGTCCTTCTCCAGCTGCTCCATGGAGATGTCGACACCGACCTTGGTGTTGAGGCGGGTCTCCACGCCCAGGTCGAGGATGCGCTGGATCTCGGCGTCCAGCACGTCCTTCGGCGTGCGGTAGCCGGGGATGCCGAACCGCATCATGCCACCGAGGGAGCTGTAGGCGTCGAAGATGGTGCAGGCGTGGCCCTTCCGGCGCAGGAAGTACGCCGCCGCCAGCCCGGCCGGTCCGCCACCGACGATGGCGACCTTCTTGCCGGTGTCCTTCGGCGGCTTCGGGAAGGTCATCTTGTTGGCGAGCGCCCAGTCGCCGATGTACTGCTCGATGGAGTTGATTCCGACGTGGTCCTCAACCTCGTTTCGATTGCAGCCGTCCTGGCAGGGAGCGGGGCAGACGCGGCCCATGATGGCGGGGAAGGGATTGGACTTGGTCATGCGGTGGAAGGCGTATTCCTCCCACTTCATACCGTTGGCCGGCTTGTCGAGGCCACGGACGATGGACAGCCAGCCGCGGATGTCATGGCCCGAAGGGCAGCTTCCCTGACAGGGCGGCGTGCGATGGACATACGTCGGGCACTTGTGGGAAACGCCGCTCTGAATGATGTCTTCGCTGAACTTCACCTGGCTGGTGTCGTTGTCCACGTAACGGCGGAACGTCAATGCGGCTTCGCTCATCCTAACCCCTCCCTTGTGTCTCCCACGCCGACGACTTACGAGCCCTGCCATCCGTTGCCGTAGACAGTTCTGTCGATCGAGCCCGTCGCACCTTTTTCTCTACGTAACCGGCGCCTGCGCACCGGCTACCCTCGCCCGTCACCCGGACGTCACGTCTCGTTGGCTCCCATACGAATCGCCTTGCTCACCAGGCCATGGACCGAAACGATCATGTCCCGCTCCATCCCGTAGTACGGCAGCACCTTGGTGAACTGACTCTTGCAGATGGCGCACATGGCCGCCATGTGGGTAACCCCCTCACGGCTGACCGCCTGCTTCAGCGCCTCCATGCGCGGCTTGGCCCCCTTCACCCGCAGCTCCAGCAGGTCATCGGTCAACAGGCCGCCGCCACCGCCGCAGCAGAAGGTCTTGTCCCCGATGGTGTCGGGGTGCATGTCCACGAACTTCGGCACGCAGGCCTTGATGACCTCCCGCGGCAGCACGAACTGACCGCCCGGGACGTTGCCCATGCGGGAGGCGCGCGCCACGTTGCACGAGTCGTGCACGGTCAGCACCATGCCGGTGTTGGCCTCGCGGTCGAGGCGGATGCCGCCGCGCTGGATCAGGTCATGGGTGAACTCGATGATGTGCTGCGGCACCGGGTAGCGCGGATCCAGGAAATCCCACGGCCCGGCCAGCGTATTGAGGAAGCTGTAGGCGACGCGCCACGCATGACCGCACTCGCCGAATACGATGCGCTTGACGCCGAGTTCCAGCGCCGCCTTGCGGATACGACTCGATATCTTGTGCATCTGCTCGTAGGAGCCGATGAACATGCCGAAGTTGCCGGCCTCGGACGCGGTCGAACTCAGGGTCCAGCTCACGCCCGCCTGGTGAAACACCTTGGCATAGCCGATCAGGCCGTCCACGTGCGGCTCGGCGAAGAAGTCGGCGGACGGCGTCACCAGCAGAACCTCGGCCCCCTGCACATCGAGAGGAAACTTCACCTCCTGACCGGTGGCGTCGAGCACGTCCTCCTCGAGACCCTCCAGCGTGTCCGCCAGCGCCCGCTGGGGAAGCCCCAGGTTGTTGCCGATCTTGTGGACCTTGGTGATGATCTCGTTGCAGTACTTCTGGCCATAGCCGATGTGGTCCATGATGTCGCGCGCCGCCATCGAGATCTCGGCGGTGTCGATGCCATAGGGGCAGAACACGGAGCAACGGCGGCACTGCGAACACTGGTGGAAGTAGCTGTACCACTCCTCCAGGACATCCTGGGTCAGGTCACGGGCACCGACCATCGAGCCGAGGGCCTTGCCGGCCGGCGTGAAATAGCGACGGTAGACGCTACGCAGCAGGTCCTGCCGCGCGACCGGCATGTTCTTCGGATCACTGGTGCCGAGAAAGTAATGGCACTTGTCGGTGCACGAACCGCACTTGACACAGCTGTCGAGGAAAACCCGCAAGGACTTGTAGCGGCCCAGCAGGTCCCCCATGCGATCGAGGGCCTTTTCCTTCCAGTTGTCGACCAGCTCCCCCGGAAAGCCCAGCGGTTCATTGTGGTCGGTCTTGGCGATGAACGGCCGCGAGTGGGCCATCGCATCGCGGACCAGCGTCGGGACGTGATCGGCGGGCTCGTCGCTCAGGACCGGGACCTGGAAATCAGCCATGACTGGGGCTCCTCACGCTGGCAAACGGATCAGTTTCCACGTTGGGCGTCCATGGGCATCGCCCACGGCGCGACATGCCGCCGCTCGCGAGCGTCGTCGCACTGGGTGCGCGTCGGGCTGAAGAAGACGCCGGGCGCGTGCAGAAGCTTCGAGAAGGGAAACACGATCATCAGCGTCGCCACCAGGAACAGATGGATGAGCAGAAGGGCGTCGGTCGGCAGGGCCTGCCAGTTGAAGGTCATCAGCCCCAGGAAGAATCCCTTGAGGCCGACGATGTCCACATGGCTGACGAAGGTCATTCCGGCTCCCGTCAGCCCGATACCGCCCAGCAGCACCAGCATCAGAAGGTCGGAGGGACCGGTGATGTAGCGGATGCGCGGCACCACCAGTCGGCGCAGGAACAGGGCGCCCAGACCCGCCACCATGGCGAAGGCGGCATACTTGCCGAACGGCTGGACGAGAACGATCAAAGTCCACAGGGGCTCAAAGCCCGAGGGCACGAAATAGCGGGCGTGGCGCAACAGAACGAGGGCCATGCCAAAGTGAAAGAGGGCGGCAAAGGTCCACAGCCACTTGTCCGAGCGGAACAGGCTTTCGAAAATCACCACTTCGCGGGCCACCCGGAAGGCGGCACCGCCCTGAGTCAAGGGCGCCGGCGTCGTCGGTATCTTCAACGGCGACGGAGTGCGCGCGTACAGTGCCACCCGGTGAGCCAGACCGCCAACCAGGACGACCGTCGCGACATAAAACAGAACCGCGTAGGTAACCGTCACAAACGACATGACGCTGGTGCTTTCAAAATTCGTACGGGACCATCCGGCAGGAGGGACGGGAGCACCCCGTCCCTCCTGACCGCATCACACGCAGCCGGTCGGCTTCGGCAGGCCGGCGATCTTGCACGCCTGCTTGCCCGGGCCATACGGGAACAGTTCGTAGAGGTACTTGTTGCTGCCCTTTTCCGGGCCGAGCTTCTTCGCCACCGCCTTGGTCAGCACGCGAACCGCCGGGGCGATCTGGTACTCGTTGTAGTACTCCCGCAGGAACTGGATCACTTCCCAGTGCTCAGGCGTCATGTCGACCTTCTCGGCCTTGGCCAGAATGGCTGCCAGTTCCTCGGTCCACAGATTCACGTCGAGGATGTAGCCCTCCTCGTCGTGCTCGATGGTCTTGCCGTTGAGTTCGTAGGCCATGGATTGTCTCCTGTTGGAAATTCTTGAAATTGGGGGCGAGCCCTAGAGCCAGGAATTGACCGTGCCGTGCTCCGCCACCAGATCGACGAAGCCGTCGTAGTCGATGACGGTTACGCCCTCCATGACCTGGCTGTCGTCGAAGCCACGGGCCTTGAGATCGGGTCCGAGGACGAAGAGCTTGTAGTCCCGGGCGGCCTGTCCCAGCCTGGGCAGGCTGCCGGCGGCACCCTTGGTCGCGGCGTACACCGCATCCTCATAGAGGATGACGACGCTGCCCTTCTTCGCCCGGCCCAGGCAGGCGTCCAGGGCGTTACGTTCGAACGGCGACTTGTTCACGGTATGCAACATGGACTGTCTTCCCCCTGTCAACCGCTCAGGACCACATCCATGGTCTCCATGAGAGCGGCCATCGCCGCCCGGTCGATGACCTCGACCGGCACCAGCAGGTCGGCCTCGGTGAGGCCCCGCTGCTCCATGGATTCCTTTTCCACGTAGAGCTTTTCGATGTCGTAGCCCTCCAGCGCCCGATAGGTGGGCGAGAAGTTCTTCATCTCGAGGCCCTTGGTGTCCTGTCCCTTCTTGATCTGGTAGACGCCGTCGTCCACGAACGCCAGATGGACGTCCTGTTCGAAGGCGGCCGAGATCAACACCATTTCCAACACCTCGAGGGCGTAGATGGTGCCGTAGGGGGCCTTGCGGTTCACGAACATGAACTTCTTGACGACGCCCGACTCGAAGTCTTCCTCAGCGCTCATCACTTCCCCCTATCAGTCACCGAACACGACCAGACGGTCGGACTGGATGCCGGCCTCGATGAGCTGGCCCAGTCCCGAAATGCGGAACCCCTCGGCCAGCAGCTCGTCCTTGATGCCACGGCGGAGCGCCGCGGCCACGCAGACGACGAGATCGACCTTGTGCTCCTTCGCCAGTTCCGACCACCGCTTGATGATGTTGCGGTCGTCGGACGGAGGCTCAGACAGCCTGTTCGCGTTGTTGACGCCATCGTAGTAGAAGAAGACACGAAAAATCTCGTGTCCCTTCCCCAGCGCCGCCTTGACGAACTTGTACGCCGAGTCGGACGCCTGATGGTTGTACGGCCCCTCATTGACCAGAATGCCGAACTTCATGCTCTCCCCCTGCGCCACCGGTTCCTAGAAACGAACCTGGGCCGACGCATTGAGGGTCGAACGCCCTCCGCGCCAGGTCTCGACGTGGTACTTGGTGAACGGCAGCCCGGTCATCTCGAAGAAGCGGGACCAGCCGATCCGAGCAATCCACTCGCCCATGCGCTCCCACGGACGGCCATCGGCCTTGTAGGCGCGCAGGATCTTCATGACGACGTCGGACACCTCCGGCCAACGCGGGGCGTTGTTCGGGATGCCGGCGGCCACCAGCTTGTGGAACGTCGGCTTGGAGCGGGTCGAGCTGTGCTTGCCGCCGACCCAGATGGCCAGGTTGCTGTGGATCGGGTCGTTGATCTGCATCGGCGGGCACGGCGGGTAGCAGGCGCCGCAGCACACGCACTTCTTCTCGTCGACCTCGAGGGTCGGCTTGCCGTTGACCAGCGCCGGCCGGATCGCCGCCACCGGGCAGCGGGCCACGACCACCGGCCGCTCGCAGATGTTGGCCACCAGGTCGTGGTTGATCTTCGGCGGCTTGGTGTGCTGGACGTTGATGGCGATGTCGCCCTGGCCGCCGCAGTTGATCTGGCAGCACGAGGTGGTGATCTTCACCCGGTTCGGCATCTCTTCGTGCTTGAACTCGTGGTACAGCACGTCCATCAGCGCCTTCACCACGCCCGAGGCGTCGGTGCCGGGGATGTCGCAGTGCAGCCAGCCCTGGGTGTGGGAGACCATCGACACCGAGTTGCCGGTGCCACCCACCGGAAAGCCGGCGGCCTCCAGCTTGGCGATCAGGGGCTCGACCTTCTTCTGGTCGGCGACCATGAACTCGATGTTGGAGCGGGTGGTGAACCGGACATGGCCATCGGCGAACTGATCGGCGATGTCGCACAGGGTACGGACCGAATAGACGTCCATCTGACGCTGCGTGCCGGCCTTCACCGTCCACACCTCGTCACCACTCTTCGCCACGTGGTGCAGCACGCCCACCCGCGGACGGTCATGCCAGGACCACTGGCCGTAATTCTTCTTCAAGGTCGGGTGCATGTACTGGAACGCATCCGGCACACCGCTTTCCGTTGGACGACGCAACTCCGCCATCATGGCCTCCCAGAATCAGTAACAGTTGCTCCCGCGATGGATGCGCCTCCCATGGAGGCGCCCCACCCGCTGGGCATGTTCACTCGGTTGACGATCTTACTCGGCAGCCTGACGGGCGCTCTTGCGCTCGTTCCACTTGGCCACTTCGGCATCCCAACCATCCAGACGCACATAGGAGCACGTGCGCGGATGACTGACCATGTTGGGATCGAGGTCGAGCCCAACACCTTCGAGGAAGTTCACCAGGCCGATGCGCTCGATCATCTCGCCGGTGCGCTCGTGCTCGAGGGCGTTTTCGGCGAAGAAGTCGATGATGCGCCGGCCGAGGTCGACCAGCTTCTCGAAATCCGCGTCATCCTTCAACCGCAGGAAGGGAACGATCACGGTGCCCATCAGGTCGCCGACCTTCAGGGTCCGCTTGCCACCGCACAGGATGGTGACGCCGCGCTCGTTGCCGGGGTTCAGCGCCTTGGTCATGACGTTGATGCAGTGCATGCACCGCACGCAGCTCCTGTTGTCCACGGCCAGGGTGTCGTCGTCATTGAGCGACAGGGCCTTGGTCGGGCACAGGTTGATGACCTGGTCGATGATCCACTTGCGGCCATTCTTGGTGACGTAGTTCTTCACCTCGGCCTGGTTGACCTGCATGTCGTCGTGCCAGGTGCCCAGCACCGCCATATCCGACCGGTGGGTGGCGTTGACGCAGTCGTTGGCGCAGCCCGAGAACTTGAACTTGAACTTGTAGGGCAGCGACGGGCGGTGCATGTCGTCGAGCACCGCATTGACCATGGTGCGCATGGCCCGACCCTCGTCGTAGCACGAGTTCTCGCAGCGGGCGGAGCCCACGCACGACATCGAGGTCCGAATGGCGGCGCCGGCGCCACCCAGATCGAAGCCCATTTCGTTGAACTCGTCGAAGGCGGCCTGCACCTGGGCGGTGTTGGCGCCCTGGAACATGATGTCGCCCGACTGGCCGTGGAGGGCGATCAGGCCGGCCCCGTGCTTCTCCCACACGTCGCACAGCTTGCGCAGAATCTTGGTGTCGTAGTGCATGCCGGGAGGCGGCATGATGCGCAGGGTATGGAACTCGGCGGCGGCGGGGAACCTCTCCGCCACCTCGGAAAAGCGCGGGATGACACCGCCGCCATAGCCGAACACGCCGACCATGCCGCCTTTCCAGTAGCCCTTGCGGGTCTGGTAGGACAGCTCGAGCTGCCCAAGGAGGTCCTTCATCATGTCCGCATAGTGCTTGTCCTCGGACTTCGCGAGTCGCTTCAGTCCAGTGACGAAGCTAGGCCATGGCCCGCTTTCGAGCTGATCGAGATTAGGAGTGCTGGGCATAGCCTTTGCCATAATCGAATCTCCCTGTGGTTGACGCACCGCTATCCACGACGACAGTCGTCGGCCGCACTAACTCCCGCCATGGCGGGTCAATCACGGACTCGCCGGGACCGACCCACCGACGACGCCGCACGCCGCGCTCCGATGCGCGCATTGAACCCCTTCGCCGCTGACCACCGACAACGGAGGTCAACGTCCCCACCGGACACGGGATGCATTCACCCCGCCCAGTCCGACTCTCACAAACTTCGGCTGACCCACCCGGACGGGTCGGTGACCCACCCTTGACGGATCCTCCACCATTTCGCTGCCGCTTGTCTTGATGGACGGAGTGATCTGCGCGACCCCCCGGCCCTCGCGGCTTGTTACATTACCGGAGAATAATATAGTCATCGAAAGAATCCAGCGCTTTTTTCAGCCCACGGCGCTTTTGCCGCCGCTCGATAATGCAAATAAGTCTTGAACTCAGATTCTGCCCCCCCGGAAAGGCAGAGCACGGCGCGACGCCGGATGTGGTAGGAAGAGGGGGAGGGAGAGGGGGATCCGGTCCCCCCCCGAAAAGAGGGGAGAACCAGTGGGCTTGGGGGACGATCCAGGGGAGGATCTGCTGGCGGTCGCCGGGGAACGGGCGTTTACGACCATTCTCGCCGATCCTCCGTGGCAGTTTCAGAATCGCACCGGCAAGATGGCGCCCGAGCACCGCCGTCTGTCACGCTATGGGACGATGACCATCGACGATATCCTGGCCCTGCCGGTTGGCCGGGTAGCTCGGACCGCGGCGCATCTCTATCTCTGGGTGCCGAATGCGCTCCTCGCCGAGGGACTCGAGGTGATGAGCCGGTGGGGCTTCACCTACAAGACCAATCTGGTGTGGTACAAGATACGCGGGGATGGCGGTCCGGACCGGCGCGGGGTAGGTTTCTACTTCCGCAACGTGACGGAACTGGTGCTGTTCGGCACGCGGGGAACCGGCATCCGGACGCTGGCGCCCGGGCGGACCCAGCCGAACCTGTTCGCCACGCGGAAGCGGGAGCACAGCCGCAAGCCTGACGAACTTTACGATATCATCGAGTCGTGCAGCCCTGGTCCGTGGCTGGAACTCTTCGCCCGCCACCCGAGGCCCGGCTGGGTGCAGTGGGGAGACCAGGCGCCCGATCCGGCTCAAGTCGCAATATAGAGAGGTGCCATGTCCGACAATCAGGAAACGGTCACGGAGATCGACAAGTTCGTCTGTCCATGGGGCAAGGAGATCACGCTCAAAGCGGTGGACTTCGACAGCGGCCTGAAGTTCATTCGGGTGACTATTCGTGAGAAAAGCCGATTCACAATGCTTGATCTTGACGTGGATACGGCGGAGCACTTTGCCAGGGAGTTGCTTGACTGGGCGGGGAAGGCGAGGGAGGCGATGAAGGATCTGTGATGGTAAAGTATGGAACATGAATTATTGAAAGTAGCAAGCAAACAAGTAAGATTAAGAACGAGGGCCGGTCATGCGAATGCATGCCTGCGGCATGACAGGCCCTCGTGCTCCCCGTTTTTTTCAGAATAATAAGTAATGGGGAGCACGAGGGGCCTCTCGGCCCCTCGTCCTTTATCTTATTTACTTTGATCGTCAACCACTTACAACGGCCGCCGCGCCCGCAGCGCCGCCGAAATCGTCCCCTCATCCAGGTAATCCAGTTCCCCCCCCACCGGCACCCCATGGGCCAGTCCCGACACGGTCACCCCGCTTCCCGCGAGTCGCTCCGCCAGGTAATGGGCCGTGGTCTGCCCCTCCACCGTGGCCGCCAGGGCCAGAATCACCTCGCTCACCCCCGGAGCGGAGGCCCGCCCCACCAGGTCGTCGATGCGCAGTTCCTCAGGCCCGACTCCGTCCAGGGCCGACAGCAGGCCCCCCAGCACATGATAGCGACCGCGAAACGAGCCGGCCCGCTCCAGCGCCCACAGATCGGCCACGTCCTGCACCACGCACAGCAGCGAGGGATCGCGGGCCGAGTCGGCACAGACCGAGCAGGGCACGCGCGTGTCCAGATTGCCACACGTCGGGCAGGGACGCACCGTCGCCGCCACCTCGGCCAGGGCCGCCGCCAGGGGGTCGAGCAGGACGGCAGGGCGGCGAATCAGGCTGAGGGCCGCCCGCCGCGCCGACCGCGGCCCGAGTCCGGGCAACCGCGCCAGGGCCTGGATCAGACGCTCGATCTCCGGCCCGATCATCGCTCAGAGTCTGAAAAAGCGTTCGGAACCAGGACTCCCTCTCCCCCTCGAGGGGGAGAGGGCCGGGGTGAGGGGGTGGGGCAACCGGCAAGGTCCTTGGGGCCTCTCTCCCCCCTCACCCAACCCTCTCCCCCCGGAAGAGGGGGGAGAGGGCTTTTGATGGTCGAGGTTCCAAAGCATTTTCAGCCTCTCAGAACGGCAGCTTGAAGCCCGGGGGCAGGTTGAGGCCACCGGTGAGCTTGCCCATTTCCTCCTGCATGTGCGCATCCACCTTGCCGCGGGCGTCGGCGAAGGCGGCGACGATCAGGTCCTCCAGCACCTCCACCTCGGCCGGGTCCATCAGCGAGCGGTCGATGGCCACCTTGCGCATCTCCCCCTTGCCGTTCACGGTCATGGTGACCAAGCCGCCGCCGGAACTGCCCGTGACCTCCATCTGGCCCAGCCGCTCCTGCATCTCGGTCATCTTGGCCTGCATCTGCTGGGCCTGCTTCATCATCTGGCCAAGGTTCTTCATGAGTCGTCCTCATCACTGATGGCTTCAAGGTCACCCGGTGGAAAGTCACCGGACTCCAGGTCGTCCGGCCCCCGCGCCCCCGGGTCCCGTTCCGGCTCAAGCTCGATGTCGCGGACGTCGCCGACGACGGCCCCCGGAAAGGCCGCCAGCACCGCCCGCACCAGCGGGTGAGCCGCCACGTCGTCCCGCCGCCGCGCCGCCGACGCCTGGCGCCGCTCGGCCAGGGTGGGCTCGCCCGGGGCATTGGAGATGCTGACGATCCAGCGCCGTCCGGTCCATTCGCCGAGCAGGCGCGACACCTGGTTGGCCAGGTCCCGCGCCGCGCCAGGGCCGGGACGAAACTCCAGCCGCCCGGGCTCGAAGTGCACCAGGTGCGCCTCGTTGGTCAAGCTCCACGACAGCCGAAGCTCCCGGCGACTGCCGAACAGGGCCACCAGTTCCTCGAAGCTGCGCGGATTTGGTACGACCTCGCCGATGGTGTCCGGCTGGGCCAGCGACGCCTGCGGGCCGGAGCCGACGGCGGCAGGGAGGACCCGGGCCCCCGCCTGGGGACCTGGCCCCCCGCCCCCCGGCGGAGTCGCCGACGGCCCGGAGGGGGGAGACGGCGAGGAGGGTCCCGGAGCGGACCGCAGGGACTCGATGGCCTCGGCCGGCGACGGCAGGTCGGCGGCATAGGCGAGTCGCACCAGCGCCATCTCCGCCGCCTGCAGCGGCGACGGCGCCGTGCGCACCTCACCCAGCGCCTTCAGCAGCATCTGCCACGTCCGGGTCAGCACCACCATCGACAGACGCCCGGCCATGTCCAGGCCGCGCACCCGCTCGGCCTGGGGCACGGTGGGGTCCTCCGCCGCCTCGGGGACGATCTTCAGCCGGGTCAGCCAGTGGGTCAGCTCCAGCAGGTCCTGCACCACCGCGACGGGATCGGCCCCCGCCTCGTACTGGACCCGCAGACGGTCGAGGGCGTCCCGGATGTCACCCCGCATCGTCGAGTCGAACAGGTCGAACACCTGGGTCCGGTCGGCAAGCCCCAGCATCTCCCGCACCCGGACGGCGGACACCACCCCCCCGGGATCGGCGTGGGCGATGGCCTGGTCCAGCAGCGACAGCCCGTCACGCACCGAACCATCGGCGGCGCGGGCGATCAGGCGCAGCGCGTCCTCGTCGACGCGGGCGCCCTCCTTCCCGGCGATGGCGGCGAAGTGACCGGCCAGGGTGTCCATGTCCACCCGCCGCAGGTCGAACCGCTGACAGCGCGACAGGACGGTGATGGGGACCTTGCGGATCTCGGTGGTGGCGAAGATGAACTTCACATGCGCCGGCGGCTCCTCCAGCGTCTTCAGCAGGGCGTTGAACGCCTGGACCGACAGCATGTGCACTTCGTCGATGATATAGATCTTGTAGCGCGCCGACGTCGGGCGATAGCGCACGCCCTCGATCAGTTCGCGGATGTCGCCGACTCCGGTGCGACTCGCGGCGTCCATCTCCAGCACGTCGACGTGGCGATCCTCGGCGATGGCGCGACAGTGCTCGCAGACGCCGCAGGGGTCTACGGTCGGGCCGCCGCTCCCGTCCGGACCGATGCAGTTGAGGGCGCGGGCGATGATGCGGGCGGTGGAGGTCTTGCCCACCCCGCGCACGCCGGTCAGCACATAGGCCTGCGCCAGCCGCTGGGAGTGGATGGCGTTGGTCAGGGTGCGGACCAGCACCTCCTGGCCCACCAGCTCGGCGAAGACCCTGGGCCGGTACTTGCGGGCCAGCACGCGGTACTGAACGCCCTGGCTGACGCTTTCCATGCTCTGGTCGGCGCTGTCGATGCTCTGGCTGTCGCTCATGGGGCGGGCGGCTGCGGACTGTCGGGGGTGGGAGACTGGCGGGCGACCCGAATCTGAACTCGTTACGGCTGCTTCCTTCCGGACCTGACCGGGTTGGCGAGGGTTCCGTCCGTCGCCAGCCTCCCGCCGCCACTATAGTCCATGCAGCGAAAAGGTCCCGCGTTTTTTCACGGGAGCTTATACGGTTTCCGGAAAGTCTCCGGACTTTCCGGAAACCCGCGCTCAATCGCTTCGTGCCAAAGGCACGTCTTCGACGTGACGCGGCCTCCGGCCTTGGCTCTCGGCGCAAGGGCGCCGGCCCGCATCATGCCGAAGGCATGTCTTCGACATGATGCGGGCTCGGTTTCCAGAAAATCCGCGGATTTTCTGGAAACCGTATTATCCGAGGCGCGACCCGACGGCTACATGCGGTGAACGAACGGCGTCAGCAGGACATCGGCCTTGACCCGCTGATCGGGGGAAAGCTTGTCAAAGAGCTTCGCATAGGCATCACGCATCGTCCTGACCGTCTGGTAGCGCATCTCCAGCATGGCGGTGTGCCGGGTCAGATGGTCCTGGACGGTCATCGGCGGCGGAGCGCTCACCATGGCCGCCCTGCGGTCCACCTCCGCCTTGGCGGCTCCCCGCAGGGCGTCGGCGACCGGCCCCCACAGCGGCGCCTGGAGGTCGGTGATGCCGATCTCGGCCCTGAGGAAGGCGATCTTGCCCTCGATATGCGCCGCCAGTCCACCCATGCCCATGCCCATGCCGTGGCCCATGCCATGACCCATGCCCTGGCCCATACCCATGCCGGGCATGCCCATGCCAGGCATGCCCGTGGGGCCGTCCGTCTGCTGCGGCGCCGTCTCCTGCGGCGTTCCTCCACCCATCATATCCGCCATCGGCATGGCGCCATGGCCGTGCATTGCCCCCATACCCGCGGCGCCGTCGGTGTTCTTGCCGACCGGGGCTGCGGGCGCCGTCGCCGGGGCCGTCGCGGCGGGAGCGGCGGCGGGAGCCGGCGTGTCCGCGGCGCGCAGGGCGCTGGCGCCCGTCAGGGTTGCGAGGGCGGTCATCGTGACGAGCATTTTATGAAAGAGCATCGGAGTCTCCGTTTTGAACCATATCGTCGCGGCAGTTGGAGAGTGTCGGGACAGTGCCCCGTCCCGGCCGTTACGCGCACGCCGAAGAGACGTGCCGCGGGATACTAGCAGATCCGGAAGGCCGGGTCCCTGGCGATCTCTCGGCACGACCCCTTCCCCTCCCCATCATGCGAGCGCTCCAGTTTACAGGGCCTCCCCTCCCTGATATTGTCCCGCCGCGGTTCGGGACCGTCTGGGGGACATGGGCATGAAAATCTTGGCGTGCAACTCCAACCGGCCATTGGCCGAGGCGGTCGCCGCCTACCTGAATATCGAGCTGACCAAGGCCAGCGTCCGGCGATTCTCCGACATGGAGGTGTTCGTCGAAATCCACGAGAACGTCCGCGGCGAGGATGTATTCGTGCTGCAATCCACGTCCTATCCGGCCAACGACAACCTGATGGAACTGCTGGTGACGCTGGACGCGCTGAAGCGGGGCTCGGCGCGGCGCATCACCTCGGTCATTCCCTATTTCGGGTATGCGCGCCAGGATCGCAAGACCGGACCGCGCACGCCCATCTCGGCCAAGCTGGTGGCCAACCTGATCAGCACCGCCGGCACCACCCGGGTCCTGACCCTCGACCTGCATTCCGGCCAGATTCAGGGCTTTTTCGACATTCCCCTCGACAATCTCTATGCCGCGCCGGTGTTCACCAAGGACATCAAGAGCCGCTTCAACGGCGAGGACATCATGATCGTGTCCCCGGACGTTGGCGGCGTGGTGCGAGCGCGGCAGGTGGCGCGGCGACTCGATGCCGACCTCGCCATCATCGACAAGCGGCGCGAGCGGGCCGGCGTCTCCGAGGTCATGAACATCATCGGCGACGTCAAGGGCCGCCGCTGCATCATGATGGACGATATCGTCGACTCGGCCGGAACCCTGTGCAATGCCGCCCTGGCCCTGCGCGAGGCCGGGGCGACGGCGGTGCATGGCTATGTGACGCACGGGGTGCTGTCGGGCGGAGCGGTGGCGCGGGTGGCGTCGTCGCCCCTCGAGTCGCTGGTGATCACCGACAGCATCCAGGCCACCGAGGGCGTCAAGCTGGCCCACAACATCCGCCAGCTCTCCATCGCCCCGCTGATGGCCGAGTCGATCCTGCGCATCAGCGAAGAGCGCTCGGTCTCCAGCCTGTTCAATTGATACCGCCCCGAGTATGCAAGGAGGCGGTTGCGCGATCGGCCCCGCCGGTGTAGACCACCCCATCATGACGCGACGCCCGGCACCCCTGGAGGCCGGGGTCGTGTCCTGTTCCGTTGAAATTTACCGTTCTGTTGGAGATGACGATGAGCGAGATTGCGAAAATCGCTGCGACGACGCGGGACCGGGCTGGAAAGGGGGCCGCCCGGGCGACGCGCCGGGCCGGACTCATTCCCGGTGTGATCTACGGCGACAAGAAGCCCCCCGTCATGATCGCCATCGAGCCGCGCGCTCTGGCCATCGAACTGAACAAGCCCGGCTTCTACACCCGCATGTTCGATATCGAGAGCGCGAGCGGGGTGGAACGGGCGCTGTGCCGTGACCTCCAGTTCCACCCGGTCACCGACAAGGTCCTCCACGCCGACTTCCTGCGCATCAGCGCCTCATCCACCGTGCACGTCGCGGTGCCGATCCATGTGGAGAACGAGTTGCAGTCGCCGGGCCTGAAGCGGGGCGGCGTGCTCAATCTGGTGGAGCACACCATCGAGCTGGTGGGGCGGCCGGATGCCATCCCGTCGCACATCTCCATCGACCTGACCGGCAAGGACATCGGCGACTCGGTCCATATCGCCGACGTGGTCCTGCCGGAGGGCGTCAAACTGCTCCATGCCGACCGCGACTTCACCCTCATCACCATCGTCGCGCCCTCGGGCATGAAGTCGGAGCCGGGAGAGAGCGAGCCGACGGAAGGCGCCGCCACGACCTGAAGACCCGCCGATGCTGCTGCTGGTGGGGCTCGGCAATCCCGGTCCGGAGTACGCCGGGCACCGCCACAACATCGGCTTCATGGCGGCGGACGCCATCGCCCGCCGCCATGGATTCGGGCCGTTCCGCGCGCGCTTCCAGGGTCACCTGGCCGAGGGCGTGGTGGGCGGGATCAAGGTCATGGCGCTGAAGCCCATGACCTACATGAACGAGTCGGGCGTGTCGGTGGGCCAGGCTGCCCGCTTTCACCGCATCGCCGTCGGCGACGTGATCGTGCTCCACGACGAACTGGACCTGGCCCCGGGCAAGGTGCGGGTGAAGGTCGGGGGCGGCAGTGCCGGTCACAATGGCCTGCGCAGCATCGACGCCCACCTCGGCCGCGACTACCGGCGGGTCCGGCTCGGCATCGGCCATCCCGGCGACCGCGAACGGGTCGTCGGCTATGTGCTGCATGACTTCGCCAAGTCCGACGGCGAGTGGCTCGACCCGATGCTGGACGCGGTCGCGGACTGCTTCCCCATGCTGGCGGCGGGTGACGACGGCGGGTTCATGAATCGCGTTGCCCTGCTGGCCCGGCCCCAACCCGCGCGCCCCGCCATCGCCCCCCCTCAGTCACCGAAGTGATGCCATGACCCCCACCAGCGATCAGACGCCCGCCCAGTCCCTCGCCGCCGCCGTCGACCACCATACCGCGGGCCGGATGGCCGAGGCCGAGGCGATCTACCGCCGCATCCTCGCCGGGGAGCCGGACAACGCCGACGCCCTCCAGCTTCTCGGCCTCCTGGCCCACCAGTGCGGCAACAGCGCCGACGCGGTGCAGCTCATCCAGCGGGCCATCGGCCTGGATGACGCCCAGGCGGCCTGGCACAACAACCTGGGCGAGGCCTACCGCGCCCTTGGCAAGCTACAGGAGGCGGTGCTGTGCTATCAGCGAGCACTGTCGCTTGCCGCCGACTTCGCCGACGCCTACGTCAATCTCGGGTTCACCCTGATGGACCTCGGGCGCATCGGCGACGCCGAAGCCGCCGTCCGTCAGGTGCTGGAGATACGGCCGCGGATGGTTCCGGCCCTCGGCCTCATGGGCCTGGTGCACCGGGCGCGCGGCCGCGTCGACGAGGCCGTCGCCAGCTTCCGCCAGGCCCTCGAGCTTGCACCCACCGACACCTCGGTCCTCATCAATCTTGGCAGCCTGCTCCAGGACCTGGGCCAGGTCGCCGAGGCCATCGCCTGCTATCGAACGGCGCTCGAGACCAATCCGACGTCGGCGGCGGCCTGCAACAACATGGGCCTGGCCCTGACGCAGCTTGGGCTTACGGAAGAGGCCACCCGGTGGTTCAGCCACGCGATCAGCCTCGCTCCCACCTTCGTCGAGGCACTGAACAACCTCGGCAACATGATGCTGCGCACCGACCCGATGGTCGCGGCCGAGTTCTACCGGCGCGCCGTCGCGGTGAAGCCCGACCACGTCAACGCCTGGTTCAACCTGGGCGAGGCGTTGACCCGCATGTCGTGGCTGGGGGAGGCCGAGACCTGCTACAAGCGGGCGCTCGGGCTCGACCCGCGACTGGCGCTGGCCCATGCCGGTCTCGCCAACATCCGTCACTACGAGCGCCGCGTCGAGGACGCCCTGGCCATCACCGAACGGGCCCTGGCCATGGACCCCGGCTGTCTCCAGGCGCGCTGGAACCGCGCACGGGCGCTGCTGCTGCTTGGGCGCTACGAGGACGGCTGGCGCGACTATGAGTGCCGGCTCGATCTGGACCGCCCGCGGCCGGAGGAATTCCTCCGCACCCAGTGGGACGGACGGCCGCTTCCCGGCGGGACGCTTCTGCTGCGGGCGGAGCAGGGCCTTGGCGATACCCTCCAGTTCGTGCGCTTCGTGGCTACGGTTGCGGAGCGCTCCGGTGCCCGGGTGGTGCTGGAGGTGCAGCCGCCGCTCGGGCGTTGCCTCGGCGGCCTGCCCGGAGCGGCCCAGGTTCTGGTCCGGGGAGAGCCCCTCCCCGCCTTCGACGCCCAGTGCGCGCTCGGCAGCCTGCCGGGACTGCTCGGGGTCACCCTGGACACGGTTCCGGCATCGGTGCCCTACGTCGTCCCCGATCCCGGGCTGGTCGACCACTGGCGCGATCGCCTGCCGGACGCAGGCGGTGCCGGATCTCCGCGACGACGGATTGGTCTCGCCTGGGCCGGCAATCCGGGCCACGCCCAGGACCTGAGCCGCTCCATGGCCCTGTCCCAGCTCGCGCCGCTGCTGGAGGTACCGGGTCTCCACATCGTCTCGCTTCAGAAGGGACCCGGCGCCGAGCAGGCCCACGCGGACGGACTGGCGGGACGCCTCACCCCGCTCGGCGAGGCGTTCACCGATCTCGCCGACACGGCGGCGGTGATGGCGAGTCTCGACCTGGTGATCACTGTTGACACCGCCGTCGCCCACCTGGCCGGAGCGCTGGGACGGCCGGTGTGGGTGCTGCTGTCCCATGTACCCGACTGGCGCTGGGGCCTCGAGGGCGACCGCTCACCCTGGTACCCGTCCGCCCGGCTGTTCCGCCAGCCCACGGCCGGAGACTGGACGACCGTGGTCGAGGAGGTCGTCGCGGCGCTGAAAAGCGGGCAATGATACCAACGAGCGTAATGACTGAACCACGATATCAATGACATGAACCGATCACCAGTGTGCTGGCTTTGAGAAAAAAGACGCAACACGGATGAACACGGATATCCACGGATAAACACGGATGCAGAATACCAGGAAGCCTCTCCGTCTTTACCGGTGACAATTTATTAATAATAGTTATAGCAAGACAGTTGCATGCGTCTCACATAAGACTTTGTCAAACTCCGCTGTATCCGTGTTCATCCGTGGATATCCGTGTCCATCCGTGTTGCGCCTTCTTTCTCTACGCCAGCACGCCGGGGTTCGGTTCATGTTATTGATGCCGTGTGTCACCATTAGGCTCGCTGGTATGAAACAGCGGGCAATGAAAAGCGCCCGGTCAGGGGGGTAACCGGGCGCTTTCCGCTCCATTCGGAGCGTGAGGGCCGGCGGGGGAACCGCCCTCACCTGACGGCGCCCTTGCGGTGCCGTCCTACGTGAATCATACGTGGGGTCCTGACGGGGAGGTCTCCACTGCCAAAATGACATGGCAGGCATTCCAAAATGTCATGGCTCGGCCCCTTGAATCGGGACGATCAAGCCCCAGAACGGCTCATCCGCTGACGGCAGGCGTCGCCGAAGGCCTTGAACAGGGCGCGCGACAGGGGAATGTCCTGCCAATTCCATTCGGGGTGCCACTGGATGCCGACGGCGAAGGTCGGGGAGCGCTCCACCCGGACGGCCTCGATGGTGCTGTCGGGGGCGATGGCCTCGACCGCCAGGTCGGGCGCCAGGCGGGCGATGCCCTGGCCATGCAGGGAGTTGACCATCACCTCGGTACCGCCGCCGACGAAGCCAGCGAGCAGGCCTCCCGGTGTCAGCCGCACCGAGTGGGCGGGGCCGAACTGCTCCTCGACCGAACGATCGTGGTTGGAGCGGTGATCCATCCGGCCAGGGACCTCGTGCACATGCTGGTGCAGCGTGCCCCCGAGCGCCACGTTCAGTTCCTGATGGCCGCGGCAAATGGCGAGAAGCGGCACGCCGCGGGCGATGCAGGCCTGGATCAGCGGCACCGTGGTGGCGTCGCGGCTGGTGTCGTGGAGGGTGCCGGGCCGGTAGTGGTCCTCGCCATAGTGCTGAGGGTGCACGTTCGACTTGCTCCCCGTCAGCAGGAGCCCGTCCAGATGGCCGACGATCTCGTCGGTATCCACCAGGTCGCCCAGGGCCGGGACCATGAACGGCAGCCCCCCCGCGCCCTCGGCCACCGCCGTCAGGTACAGTTCGGGCGCGGCGTGGAAGGGCATTTCCTCGCCGATCACCGGCTTGACGCAGGCGGACACGCCGATCAACGGAACTCGAGTCATGGGGGGCCTCTCTCCTTCAGCCCGGGCAAACTACACTGAGGCTTTGCCCAGACATAACCGCTCCATCTTGCCTGTCTTTTGGTCCGTCCGCGGCGTTGCGTCAAGGGTTGCGTACCGCCGGTACGCGCCCCGTGACGCGCCTGACGGACGAACCAAAATTCGGCGCAATCTGGAGCGGTTATGTCTGGGCAAAGCCTAATCGGTATTCGGTTTGAAGAAGTTCGGGTCGCGGAACGTGAACAGCGTCGGATCGAGCGTCACCCCCGACCGGGCGTCGAACAGGGACACGGTGACCACCTGTCCCTGGGCATCCTTGACTCTCCATTGGCGCAGCGTCAGGGGATTGTCCGTCATCAGCAGAGTCAACTCGCCGGCGGCCGGATCGCTGGTCTGGATCATGCTGATTTCCAACGCGCCCGGGGGCCGCCGGACGCCGGTGACGGTGACGTCACCACCGAGTCGCACGTCGCTGCGCAGGATGATCCCGGCCGGCGTCGAGTCCAGTCCAAGATAGGACACCTGGCCAAGCTGGGAGTCGTAATAGATGAGGTAATGCCCATCGGCGACGATCAGGATCGGCGTCGGCGGATCATAGGCAAGCCGCATCCGCCCCGGCCGCGACAGGTACAGGTCGCCCTCCGCCTGGGCGCCGGTGCTGGAGACCTGCAGGAACCGGGCCTTCATGGTCTCGACGGTGTTGAGATAGCGCTCCACCTCCTGGATGACCGCACGATCCTCCGGTCCGAATTTCGCCAGGGCCGGGACCGCCGTCCGCGCCTCGCCCGCCGCGCCCGCCGGCGATGGCCCGACGAGAAGCGCCGCCGCCAGGAGCATCATCCCAAACCACATCCGCATGGCTGCACGTTCTCTCATTCGTGGCGCCTGAAACGGTCAGCGCGGCGAGGGCGGCGGGGGTGGCGCCAGGACCTCGCGCTTGCCCACGTGGTTGGCGCGGCTGACCACACCCTCGGTCTCCATGCGGTCCACCAGGTCGGCGGCGCGATTATAGCCGATCTTGAGCTGCCGCTGGATGAAACTGGTGGAGACCTTGCGCTCGCGGGTCACCACCGCCACCGCCTGATCATAGAGCCCCTCGCCGCCAGCGCCACCCTTTCCGCCGTCGCCGCCGCCGCCGCCCATGCCTCCGGCCCCGTCATCGTCGTCCTCCTCGGTGACCGCCTGGACATAGGCCGGCTCGCCCTGCGCCCGCAGGTGCTTGACCACCAGTTCGACCTCGCCGTCGGTGACGAAGGGGCCGTGTACCCGGGTGATGCGCCCGCCGGCGGCCATGTACAGCATGTCGCCCTGGCCCAGGAGCTGCTCGGCGCCCTGTTCGCCCAGGATGGTGCGGCTGTCGATCTTCGAGGTCACCTGGAAGCTGATCCGGGTCGGGAAGTTGGCCTTGATGGTGCCGGTGATGACGTCCACCGACGGCCGCTGGGTGGCCATGATCAGGTGGATGCCGGCGGCGCGAGCCATCTGGGCCAGGCGCTGGATGGCCGCCTCCACGTCCTTGCCGGCCACCAGCATCAGGTCGGCCATCTCGTCCACCACCACGACGATGAACGGCAGCGGGTCGAGGGCGAACTCCTGCTCCTCGTACACCGGCTTGCCGGTCTCAGGGTCGAAGCCGGTCTGGACCGTGCGGTTCAGGGTCTGGCCGGAGGTGCGCGCCTCGGCCACCCGCTGGTTGTAGCCGGCGATGTTGCGCACCCCAAGCTGGGACATGGCCCGATAGCGGTTCTCCAT
>JAMOBE010000195.1:0-2805 GCA_039908285.1 Alphaproteobacteria bacterium | reverse complement strand
GCACGCACTTGAGCCTTGAGAAGGATACCCCGGAACCCCGGCCGATCCAATCTCCAACTGACGGTGGGAGGATCGTCACCTTCCCGCAAGTCGGCGGCCTCCACCATCGCTACGTCCGGATGGCCGCCTGATCGGCGCTGGTCGACTCGAGCGAGGTCCGCTCCGTGCCACTGCGGGACGCGGGCGGCTGTCTCAACGCCGCGAACGAAGCGCACATAACAGCAACTTCACGCTCTCAAGGCCTGGCTACGGTTTCATTTTTGTCCGTTTCGTCGCCACTCCGATAGGCACCAACGCACGCATAAGCCGATCATCTATGAATGCTCATCCCGTTATGCGATTGTGATGATGGACACCGTCCCGTCCGCCTGTCGCAAGGATTTGAACTTTCTCCACACGCGGTTGCCCCCAGATTGGTTACCGGCGGGGACGGACGCGAAACATGCGCCGTCAGTGCGTCGTGGGCTCATCGAACACGTCCTCCAAAGTGCGGGCATCCAACAGGCGCACACTCCACTCATCCAGTTGATCGCTGCTGGCTGCCCGAACACGTTTTTCAACATCTAGGGACAGCGCTCCAAACCTCCGACGAAGCTGGCGGAGCACGATTTCGGCCTTGCCCTCGGCGCGGCCTTTCTCCTCGGCGCCCCGAGCCTTCTCTTCAGCGCCCCGAGCCTTCTCCTCGGCGCCCCGAGCCTTCTCCTCGGCATCCCGAGCCTTCTCCTCGGCATCCCGAGCCTTCTGCTCCGCATCAATCGCCTTGCGGAGGATATGGCGCTGCTCGGCGATCCACATTTCGCGCTTTTCGAGATCGTCGAGTTCCTCCTCGGTCCAGGCCGCGCGGTTGGCCAGTTCCAGTGCCCTGACTATGGCCGGCTCCACCGACAGGGATCGGGGAATGGCGGTCAGATCCTTTGCGGTCTTGAGAAAATAAAGCCACCGGTCGAGCGTCGTTTCAAGCTCGGCCTCGGTCTTCCTGAACTTCGGGAGTTCCGCGAAGACCAGTTCCAGGTCCTCATGACAGATGGCCGCGTTTTCGTCGGCGCGCAGGCGGAAGCGGCTGACCACCCGCGCCAGGTTGGGAAACATCTCGAAATCGGTGATGGTCACCGCCACCACCTCGCTGAGGATGTGATAGGGTTCGCCCTTGCCCAACTGGTTCACATAAGCCTTGCAGGCGTTGTAGAGCACGCGCTTCTCGAAGCCCTCGACGTTGAGCACCTGCATTTCGACGATGTAGGAACGGTCGCGTTGATCCCGGACACGGACGTCGAGGAACGTGTCTTTCATACCTTCGATCTTCGGGGCGAGATAGGGGTCGATAATGGTCACCTCGCAGATCGTGTCCTCGCTGCGGAGCTGCAGAACGGCGTTCAGGAAGCTGATCAGAATCTCCCGGCTGGACTCCGAGCCGAAGATCTTCTTGAACGCAAAGTCGGTCTTGGGGTTGAGGAAGCGCATGCGATCAACGTCCTGTCCGACGGGTCACGATCAAGGTGCGGTAAGCGGCGGAATGCCGCCATGCCGTTTGGAGATATTCTGGTCAATGGCGTGTGGCCCCACACGATGAGCCAATCCGGCTGGCCATTTGACCTTCAACTCGCTACCGTTCCGCATATGATGATGTATCTCACCCTGGTTCTCACCATGTTCCGCGATGTCCTCAGGGGCAGAGTGGCGTTGCAGATGGAAAATCTCGCACGCCATGCCACCGGCATGCCTTCGGCATGACGCCAGCAGGTGGCGGTGCTCAGACGGGCGACGCCAAAGCCGCACGTGCGATTCTAGGACCGCTTGTTCTGGGTTCTGCTGTCGCGCCTTTGGTCTCGTTGGCGTGACGATCTCGTGATCGTCACGCCAGAAACCATCATCGCGTGGCATCGCTTGGGATACAGGCTGTTCTGGCGATGGAAGTCGCGTCAGAAGCGGGCAGGGCGGCCGCCCACGCCCAAGAAAGTCCGCGATCTCATCCGACAGATGTGCCGGGAAAATACGTCGTGCAAAGTGCACGCCTCCGGCGTGACGTGCGGATAGCACGCCTCCGGCGTGACTTGGGGCGCTCCCCGAATCCATGGCGAGCTTCTGAAGCTCGGCATCAATGCTTCCCAGGCAACAGTATCGCGGCACATGCTTCGTCCTCGGAAACCGCCGTCTCAAACCTGGCGCACATTCCCCGACAATCACGTCGACTGCCTGGCATCCAGGAACTTCCTTGTCGTGCGGATAGCACGCCTCCGGCGTGACGTGCCCACGGCCGCGTTCAGGCTCCTGTACGTTTTCGTCGTGCTCAGCCACGAGCGTCGGCGGATCGTCCATTTCGGTGTGACGGAGCACCCAACCTCGGCCTGGGTGGCCCAGCAAATCCGCGAGGCCTTTCCCTGGGACATAACGCGGCGGAGCCGCAACCAAAAAGATTGGTATTGCTGACTTCAAAAGTCTTCGCGGTACGCGAAGATTTTTGAAGTCAGCAATACCGGGCCTCGATACCTGATCCGGGATCGAGATACCATATACTGCCCTGAGGTTCGCGCCACGATCAAGGCGATGGGAATCAAGGAGGTCATCACAGCACCACGAAGCCCGTGGCAAAACCCTTTCGTCGAGCGGGTGATTGGCTCGATCCGGCGCGACTGCCTGGACCATGTGATCGTGCTGAACGAGGCCCATCTCCGGCGAACCCTCCAACCCTATAGCCGCTACTATCATGAGACCCGCACGCACTTGAGCCTTGAGAAGGATACCCCGGAACCCCGGCCGATCCAATCTCCAACTGACGGTGGGAGGATCGTCACCTTCCCGCAAGTC
>JAMOBE010000053.1:0-25154 GCA_039908285.1 Alphaproteobacteria bacterium | reverse complement strand
AGCTCCGGACATCTCGGCCTGCTGGTGGCCCTCGCCTATCCCGACCGCATCGCCCAGCGGCGGCCGGGGGGAGAGGGGCAGTTCCGCCTGGCCGGCGGTGGCGGCGCCGTGCTGCACCCGACGGAGCCACTGGCGGCGGCCGACTGGCTGGCCGTCGCCGACCTGGACGGCGCCCGCCGCGATGCCCGCATCCACCTTGCCGCGCCACTGACGGTGGCCGACCTGGAGGAGGGCTTCGCCGACCGCTTCGTCTCCGAAGCCTTCGTGCGCTGGGAGCCCCGCGAGGAAGCCGTGCTGGCCCGCCGACGGCTGCGTCTCGACGAACTGGTGCTGCGGGACGAGCCCCTGCGCGACCCCGATCCCGCCCTGCTGACCGCCGCCATGGTGGAGGGCGTGCGGACGCTTGGACTCGCCGCCCTGCCGTGGTCGCCCGAGGCCCAGTCCCTGCGCGCCCGCATCGCCTTCCTGCGCGTGGCCGAGGGAGAGGCGGACTGGCCCGACCTGTCGGATGCGGCGCTGCTGGCCGGGCTCGACGCATGGCTGGCGCCCCACCTGGCCGGCCTTACGCGGCGCGCCCACCTGAAGGGCCTGGATCTGGCGGCCATCCTGCGGGATGCCCTCCCCTGGCCGAAGCGCCAGGCCCTCGATGCCCTGGCGCCCACCCATGTCACGGTGCCGAGCGGCTCTCGCATCCCCATCGACTACGCCGATCCCACGGCCCCGGTGCTGGCGGTGCGGCTCCAGGAGATGTTCGGCGCGACGGATACCCCCCGCCTCGCCGGCGGGCGGGTGGCGCTGACCCTGCACCTTCTGTCCCCGGCCGGCCGGCCGATGCAGGTCACCCGCGACCTGGCGAGCTTCTGGGCTGGAGCCTATCGCGAGGTCCGGGCCGACCTGCGCGGCCGCTACCCGAAGCACCACTGGCCGGACGACCCCCTGACGGCCGAACCCACCAACCGGACCCGCAGGAGGTCCGGAGGGTAGGGTCGGGGCAATCCTTTGACCCCTGTCCACCATCATAACTCGGCGGGTGAGCGTGTGAATGCGAACCTGACACGAGGCGACCTGCGCCGATCAGGCGGCCAGCCGGACGTGGCGATGGTGGAACCCGCCGACTTGCGGGAAGGCGACGATCCTCCCGCCCCCACTTGGGGATTGGATCGGCCGGGGTTCCGGGGTATCCTCGCCCAGTGACAGGTGTGTACGAAGCAAGAAGAAAGTTCCCGGATCGGTAGCGGCGTGAATGCAGGACGGCCAGTCGAACCCTCTCAGGCGGGGGCGGGGTGGCTCTCCGGTGCACGCCATGTCGTGACCTCCCCCCAATGCACGGGACGCTGACAAATGCGCTTCCTGAATCCGAAGACCGACCTTGCCTTTAAAAAAATCTTCGGTTCCGACTCCAGTTCGGAAATCGTGATCAGCTTTCTCAACGCGCTGCTGAAACTGACCGGCGACGAAACGATTACCAGCGTGACGATCCTTGATCCCTATCAGGCACCCAAGATCGAGGGGATGAAGGACACGTTCCTGGATGTTCGCGTCAAAGACCTCCATGGACGCTCATACGTCGTCGAAATGCAGGTTCTGAACGTCCCCGGGTTCGAGAAGCGGGTGCTCTACAACGCGTGCAAGGCCTATGTGGGACAGCTTGCCAAAGGCGATGGTTATCACCTGCTGGGGGATGTCGTCGCCGTGACGATCACGGACTTCATCATGTTCCCGGAGCTTGAGCGGGTTATCAGCCAATTTCGTCTCCTGGCGGACGAGAACAAACTTATCCGTTACCGAGATTTGGAGCTGGTCTTCGCCGAGCTTCCGAAATTCTCGAAAACAGAAGATCAACTTGAAACGACGCTCGAGCGCTGGCTATACTTCATGAAGACGGCCGGTGATCTGACGGCTGTTCCACGGGCACTGGCGGTGGAGCCCGCAATCCTCATGGCATTGGAGATAGCCAACCGCGCAGCCTGGACCGACGAAGAACTCGACGCCCAGATAAAGCGGGAGATGTGGATCTCCGATCAACTCCGTATCCGGGAAGACGCCAAGAACGCGCGCGAGGAACTCTCGAAGGCACGGCAAGAGGCCGAGCAGATGGCTCAGCAGATGGCTCGTATGGCTAAGCAGGAGGGGATGACCGAGGGCAAGGCCGAGGGCAAGGCCGAGATGTTGCTTCACCTGCTTCCAATGCGATGCGGACCGGTATCGCCTGAGATTGAGGAGCGAGTACGTAAAGCCAGCAGCGACCAGTTGGACGAATGGAGCATACGCTTGATGAATGCGCACACGTTGGAGGACGTGTTCGGCGCGCCCACGACGCACTGACCCTGAGGCCTTGCTCAGAATTAACCGCTTCATCTTGCTTGTCTTCTGGTCCGTCCGCGGCGTTGCGTCAAGGGTTGCGTCCCGCCGGTACGCGCCTGGCGGACGAACCAAGATCCGGCGCAATCTGAAGCGGTTAATTCTGAGCAAGGCCAAAATCCGGCAGCCCCAGGTGTAACTGCGGAATTTAGGATGAAACGCATGAGAGGGGGGCATGGGCAAGGCAAGCGCTTACGTCATCGTCGTGGGCAACGAGAAGGGCGGTTCCGGCAAGACCACCACCAGCATGCATGTCGTCGTGGCGCTGCTGCGCATGGGGTTTCGCGTCGGGAGCATTGACCTCGACGGCCGGCAGAAGAGCCTGAGCCGCTATGTCGCCAACCGGCGCCGCCTGACCGCGGAAACCAAGGCGACGCTTGCGGTCTCGGAACATCGCGCCATCGTGCGCAGCACCCTGGCCGATCTGGCGGCGGCCGCCGAGGACGAGCGGCGGCGCCTGACCGGCGTGATGGAGGACTTCGCCAGTTCCCAGGACTTCGTGGTCATGGACTGCCCAGGGAGCGAGAACGGGCTGGTCCGCCTGGCCCACACCTATGCCGATACGCTGATCACCCCCATCAACGACAGCCTGATGGACCTTGACCTGATCGCCGAACTCGACAGCCGGGGTGGCGTGCTGTCTCCCGGCATCTACGCCGAGATGGTGTGGGAGCAGCGTCAGGAAAGGCTGAAGACGCGCCACTCCGGGCTCGACTGGGTGATCATGCGCAATCGTCTCACGCAGATCGGCGACTCCAACAAGCGCATGATCGCCGACCGGCTACAGAGCCTGTCCAGGGTGCTTGGCTTCCGCCTCGGCGAAGGACTGAGCGAGCGGGTGATCTATCGGCAGATGTTCCTGGCCGGCCTGACCATCCTCGACCTCCGGGACCCGGCGTTCGCCGTCCGCGAGACATCATCCCACCAGGCGGCCCGCGACGAGGTCAGGGACCTGATCCGCGCCCTCCGCCTGCCCAGACTGGAAAGCCGCCTCGACAGGCTCTGACCATCAACCGTCTCCGGGGCCGACCAGCCGGGCGGCGTGATGGCGGATGTGGTCCTCCATGAAGGTGGCGATGAAGAAATACCCGTGATCGTAGCCCTCATGCCGCCGCAGCGTCAGGGGATAGCCGGCCTCGCGACAGGCGTCCTCGAACACGTGGGGGTGAAGCTGAACGTCGAGGAACTGGTCGGCCATGCCCTGGTCGATCAGGATCGGCGGCCGGTCGGCGGCGTTCTCCATCTTGCGCACCAGCTCGGTGGCGTCGTAGGCGCGCCAAGCCTCCCGGTCCTCGTCACCCAGATAGGCGGAAAAGGCCTTCTCCCCCCAGGGGGACTGGATCGGCGCCACCAGCGGCGCGAAGGCCGACACCGAGACGTAGATGTCGGGGTTGCGCAAGGCCATCACCAGCGCGCCGTGCCCGCCCATGGAGTGTCCGAAGATGCCCTGCCGCTCCCGCCGGGCCGGGAAATTGGCGCAGATGACGTCGGTCAGCTCGGACGTCACGTAACTGTACATCTGATAGTGGCTGGACCACGGCTCCCTGCTGGCATCGACGTAGAACCCGGCGCCGATGCCAAGCTCCCAGTCGTCGGTCTCGCCGGGCAGGTTGCAGCCGCGCGGGCTGGTGTCGGGCGAGACCAGCATCAGTCCGTTGTCGGCGGCGTGACGCAACGCCGCTCCCTTGATCATGATGGTCTCGTCGGTGCAGGTGAGGCCGGCCAGATAGACCAGAATCGGCACCCGCCGCCCCCGCATTGCCCGGGGCGGCTGATACACGGAAAAGCGCATGGGAGCGCCATTGACCTTGGAATTGTGGCTGTAATAGCCCAGCCGGCCACCGAAGCACTTGTGCTGACTGATCGTATGAATCGCGGTGTACATCGGTCTGACGCCTCCCCCTGTATTCCTGATCTCAAAAAACTCCGCGCGCGGCGGAGATTTTTGAGATCAGGAATACGAACCTTTTTGGTTGCGGCTCCGCCGCGTTATGGACGAGCGGCCGCGAGTATACCCATCCGCCGGGATTTGTGAACCGATCTCGGTTTAATGGGTTCTTCCAATAAGCCCTCTCCCCCCCTTCAGGGGGGAGAGGGTTGGGTGAGGGGG
Source organism: Alphaproteobacteria bacterium (assembly GCA_039908285.1). Lineage (GTDB taxonomy): Bacteria > Pseudomonadota > Alphaproteobacteria > Rhodospirillales > Rhodospirillaceae > JAMOBE01. Next base: position 20,683 of record JAMOBE010000053.1, on the reverse strand, counting down.
GGCCGAAGCCCCCGAGATGGTGCCGGTTGCCCCACTCCCTCACCCCGGCCCTCTCCCCCTCGAGGGGGAGAGGGAGTGGTTTGCCAAACCGCTCTAATGCTTCATATGGCCGTGATCCATGGAACCATGGTCCATCTGCATGGCGCCCGGTCCCATGACATGAGCCTGTACCGCCACCGTCCCGCCGTCGCGGAAGGTCAGGGTCAGCGGCACCATGTCGCCCGGCTTCACCGGGCGGGTCAGGCCCATCAGCATGACGTGATCGCCACCGGGCTTCAGGGCGACCGTGCCGCCCGCCGGAACCGGGATCGAGTCGACCTTGCGCATGCGCATGACCTCCCCCTCGTGGATATGAGTGTGCAGCTCGGCCATCTTCGCCACGTCGGTCGCGGCTCCCGTCAACGCGTCGGCCTTGGAGCCGCCGTTGGTGATGGTCATGAATACGGCGCCGGTGTCGCCGGCCCCCGGTACGATGCGAGCCCACACCTTGTCCACGGTCAGGCCCTCGGCCGCCAAGGCCTGGGCCGGAAGCATGACGACGGCGACGACGGCAGCGACCGCCACGGCTCGGAAAGCTCCTCCGATGGTCATTTCATCCTCCGCTGTCTGTTGATCGACTCACGCCGAACGGTGCCGCGAGACCTCCGCCATCAGCCGCCCGACCTGCCGTTCCCAGGTCCAGTCGCGCATCATCGCCGCCCCCGCCTCGCCGCGGCGGGTGGCGGCGGCGGGGTCGGCATAGGCCTCCTCGAGGGCCGCCAGCACCTCGTCCACCGGGCTCTCGCCCCAGCCGTCGACTCCGTGACCGGGCCACAGCGGCGTCACCGGCCGCTGGTCGCGCAGAACGGTGCAGGCGCCCTTGCGGAGGATGTCCAGGTGGCCGGTGTTGGCCGACAGGATCACCGGCACGCCGCAGGCCATGCACTCCATGGCCACCAGGTTGGTGCCGCCCTCGCAGCGATTGGGGAAGACGGCGACGTCGGCCTCGCGAATGATGCCCGCCATCAGCAGGTTGTGCAGCGGATCGAGATTCAGGAACGACTCCGGGGCCAGGCCGTTGTCCACCATCCACCGGTCCAGGTCCAGCAGTCGATTGGGCCGCGGCGCCGGGATCCCCTTCACCAGGCCGGCCCGGATCATGTGCATGGCCGAGAGTGGGTCATAGCTCTGCCACGCGGTCACCAGCAGGGCGTCGGGATGGCGGGCGTGAAAGGCGCGGAAGGCGGCGATGACGATGTCCTGTCCCTTGCGGTACTCGAGCTTGCCGCCCGAGAACACCACGAACCGTCCCGCCATCAGTCCGGCCCGGGGCGCCGGATGGAACACGGCCGGGTCGATTCCCTGCAGGCAGACCGCGACCGTGGCCCCGGTGTGCTCGCGCAGGACCTGGGCATTCCAGGTGGAGCCGGCGATGACCGCCTCGAAGCGGCGCGCCCGCTCGCGGCCGTTGTCGGTGAAGGCCGTGTTCTCGAAGAACACCACGCCGAGATTGGGCCCCCCCCGCACCCGGTCCTGCCACGGATTGCCGGCCAGGTCGTCGCCGAGCTGGTGCAGGACGGGGAAGTCGCAGACCACCTGCTCCTCGGCGTGGGAGGCCATGAACTCGGCGGTCAGGCGCTGGCCCTCCAGCACGGCGGCCAGCAGGCGGTTTTCCACCGGCGTCAGGTAGAGGTTCTCGGTGGGCGCGAACAGAATCGGCACCGCCCGGCCCCGACGCATGAGCTGGATCGCCAGATTCTTGCCGTAAACCCCCCAGCCCGAGACGGTGGACAGGGACCAGACGATACCGATGTTGGCGACCATGCCCGTCCCCCGCCGCGGCCGAACCCTCAGGCGTGACCGGCTTCCCCCGACAGCATGCTGATGGTGATGCCGAGCCTGGCCATCGCCTGTTCCCACTTGTGGTCGAGATCGTCGCTGAACACCAGGTCCTCGTCGGCTGGAACGGTCAGCCAGACGTTCTCCCGCAGTTCGGTGTCGAGCTGGCCGGGGCTCCACCCGGCGTAGCCGAGGGCCAGGATGCTCCGCCGCGGCCCCTGCCCCTGGGCGATGTCCTTCAGCACGTCCACGGTGGCCGTCAGCGCCATCTGGCGGTCGACGATCATCGTCGCGTCCTGGACATAGTCGGAGGAATGGAGCACAAATCCCCGCCCGGCCTCCACCGGACCGCCGAAGTGCACCTGAATCCGGCTGCAATGGGGGCCGGACTCGATGCCGAGCTGTTCGAGAAGATCGGGGAAGGTCAAAGCGTCGATGGCGCGGTTGATCACCAGCCCCATCGCCCCCTCGGGCGTGTGGGCGCACAGGTAGATCACCGTCCTGGAGAATCGGGGATCGGTCATCAGGGGCATCGCCACCAGACACTGTCCCGCCAGATATTCGCCCTGATGAATGGTCTTGCTCATGGAACTGACATATGCCGAATGCGGCGCGGACGCAAGCGCCAGCACTGAGGATGGCCGAATGGAAGGGTATTCAATTCGTCGTTACGGCGGGGGGAGACGGTTGACATCGGTCGTGAGCCTTGCTGCAATCCTTCTGAGCCTGGGCCTTCTGAGCCTGGGCCTTCTGAGCCTGGGCCTTCCGGGCCTGGGCCTTCCGGGCTCTAGCCTTCTGGGCCTTGACCAATCGAGAGGTGGGTGAAAACATGATCCGCTGGAACCGCGTGGGGCTGTCCCTGGCACTCCTCCTTGCCCTCGTCGTCCTTGCGGCGACGGGCGGTCGCGCCGAGTCTGCCGGGTCCGGAGCCTCGGAGTGGGCCCGCACGCCGCAGGCCGACGTTCGTCTGGTGGCGGCGGCGGCGGCGGTAGGAGAGGGGACAACGCTACGCCTTGGACTGCACTTCGCCCTGAAGCCCCACTGGAAGATCTATTGGCGTTCGCCGGGGGATGCCGGATACCCGCCGGCCCTGGCCTGGACGGGCTCGGAGAATCTGGCCCGGGCCGTTCCCGCCTGGCCGGCGCCCAGGCGCTTCAGCCTGTCGGGTATCGAGACCGCCGGCTATGCGGACGAGGTGGTGCTTCCCCTGACCGTTACCCTCCTCCGGGTCGGGGAGCCGCTCCGCGCCCGGGGGACGGTGGATTTCCTGGTCTGCAAGGAGATCTGCATTCCCCAGCGCGTGGACCTGGCCCTCGATCTTGCCGCCGGTCCGGCCGTCGCCACGCCCCACGCCCACCTCATCGACCGCTACGCCGCGCGGGTGCCGGGAGACGGTGCCGCCGCCGGCCTGCGCCTGGTGGAGGCGGCGGTGGACCGCAGCGGTCCGGACACCGTGCTTCAGGTGGTGGTGGAGGCGGATCCGCCGCTGTCGGTGCCCGACCTGTTCATCGAGGGAGCCGGCAATCTGAGCATCGCCGCACCCGTGGTCACGGTCCGTGATGGCGGCCGCACGGCCATCCTGCGCTCGTCCGTGGCCCGCGACTCCCTGCCCGGCGGAGGCTTGGCGGGGGCGGCGGTGACTCTGACCGTGGCCGATGGCGGCCGGGCCATGGAGGCCGCCGCCGTCGTCGCGCCCGTTCCCTCGGTGGTCGGTGGGATGGCGGTGGCTGGCAGTGGCTTGCCGGCGATGCTGCTGGTGGCCCTCCTCGGGGGATTGGTACTGAACCTGATGCCGTGCGTCCTGCCGGTCCTGTCCCTCAAGGTGCTGGGGCTGGTCAGCCACGCCGGCCGCGGCCGGGCCGAGGTGCGGCGCGGCTTCGTCGCCTCCGCCGCCGGCATCGTCGTCTCGTTCCTGGTCCTGGCCGCGGCGGCCATCGTGGTGAAGGCCGGCGGCGCCGCGGTGGGCTGGGGCATCCAGTTCCAGCAACCCCTGTTCCTCGTGGTCATGGTGGCGATCCTCAGCCTGTTCGCCGCCAACCTGTGGGGCCTGTTCGAGATCACTCCGCCCCAGTGGCTGTACGGCGTCGGCACCGGGCATGGCGCGCCGCATAGCCTCTGGGGCCATTTCCTGACCGGGGCCTTCGCCACCCTGCTTGCGACTCCGTGCACGGCGCCGTTCCTCGGGACCGCCATCGGCTTCGCCCTGTCACGGGGAGCGGTGGAGATCGTGCTGATCTTCGCCACGCTGGGGATGGGAATGGCCCTGCCCTACCTGCTGATGGCGGCGATGCCGGGCCTGGCAAGCCGGCTGCCACGCCCGGGACAGTGGATGGTGTGGCTCCGGGTGGCCATGGGAGTGACGCTGGCGGGGACTGCGGTGTGGCTGCTCTCGGTGCTCGCCGCCCAGGTGGGGGGAGCCCTCGCCCTGACCACCGGGGTGCTGATGGCCGGAGCGGTGGCGGCCCTGTGGCTGCGGCGGCGGCTGCCCGACCGGCATCGGCTGCGGCCGGCCGCCGGCCTGGCGGCCATGGGGCTCGCGGTGGTGCCCCTGTTCGCGCCCGGCTACGCCCCGGCCCTCGGCGTGGACATAGGCGTTCGTCAGCAGGGACCGTGGCGCTCGTTCGACCGTGGCGCCATCGCCGCCGAGGTGGCGCAGGGGCGCGTGGTGATGGTGGACGTCACCGCCGACTGGTGCGTCACCTGCCAAGTCAACAAGGCGGCGGTGCTGAATCGGGGCGAGGTGGCCCGGCGGCTGGCCGCTCCGGGGGTGGTGGCCATGCGGGCCGACTGGACTCGCCCGAACGACGAGATCGCCGGCTACCTGGCCGGGTTCGGGCGCTACGGCATTCCCTTCAATGCGGTCTACGGTCCGGGCGCTCCCGATGGACTACCGCTGCCCGAGCTTCTCACCACCGAGGCGGTGCTGGCCGCTATCAACCGCGCGGGCGGGGAAATGCGGTAGCCCATCCGGCTATCCTTTCGCCCCCCAAACCATGTGGTAGCCAAGGACGCCGTCCGTTGCCATGTAAGAAGGGAGCGGGCGGTCCGTGGAGTTCCACGGAGCCCGTGTTGCGACGGGAGGCCGCATGGACGCTCTCCTTGAAATCGGATTCCACAATCTCGACTCGTCGAAAGCCCTCGAAGCACGCATCCGCGGGCGGGTGGCTAGGCTTGGGCGGAGGTTCGGGCGCCTGGTAGGCTGCCGCGTCGCCGTCGAGGCGCCGCACCGGCAGCACCGCAAGGGCAACGTCTACGCCGTTCATCTCGAAGTCTCCGTCCCTGGCGGTGCCGTGCAGGTCAGTCACGTCCCCCACCATCCCCGTGAGCACTATCGCCGCATCGACTTCCACGCCATCGTCGACGACGCCTTCGACATCGCCGAGCGGCGGCTCGAGGAACTCAAGACCCGGCGGACGGACCGTCGGCGGCAGGTACCCGAAGTGGGCGAGGCTTCACGCGAAGCGGGGGACGCCTACTGGATGCCTTGAAGCAGGCGTCCGAGAGTGGCGAGGGAGTCGGCGTCGGTGACGCCGGAGGGGGGCGGGGCCTTCCCCCTCCGTGAGGCCAGCTGGCGGTTGGTCTTGACCGGGGCTCGCTCCGCCGCGCCGGCGTACCCTTTGGCCGAGGCGCCGCCGCGGAGGGCCGACTCGATGAACGTCGCCGTGCCCACGGCGCCGCCGAGGGCTGCGCCCTTGCTCTTCCCCATGGTCGAGACGTGGATGGCGACGATGCGGACGCCGCCGTCATGCCACACGAAGATCGGCGAGCCCGAGTCGCCGCTCACCGCGTCGCAGTCATGGAGGAGCAGGCCCTCGGGCGAGCGGCCGACGATGGCACAGGGCAGGTGGGCCGTCGGCAGGTGGGGACGGTCCTGGCCGTAGCCGGCGCGAAGAACCCGCGTGTCGCCGGCTCCGAGCGATTGCAGGCCGAACCACCCCACCGTCGTGCCGATGTCCTCGTTCAACTCCACCAGCGCCCAGTCATGCACGCCGATCCGGGCGTCGTATGTCCCGCCGCCACGGAACCCGGGGCCGATGGTGTGGCGCTTGACGGTGGCATGGGCCAGGTACTCGCCGTGATGGTAGCCGGCGACGAAGTGCAGGGAACCGTCTGGCATCCAGTCGCGAGTTTTTTTGTTCCACAGGCAGTGGGCCGCGGTCAGCATCAGCCGGCGCCCGATCATGGCCCCGGTGCAGAAGGCCCCGAGGCTGTTGTTGAGGCGGCCGATGGCGCTCCACGGGTATTCACCGGCGTCCACGGGAATGCGGTCGTCATCGCCCTTGACGCCACGCAACGGCTCGCCCATTGCTGTGGTCACCGTCAGGATCACCAGAAGCAGGGTATTGAGAGCGTACCGCGCGTAATAAATTATCCAGAGCGTAGAAAAATGAAGAGTAAAGAACGAGGGGCCGAGGGGCCCCTCGTGCTCCCCATGACTTTTCATTCCTGGAGTAATGGGGGAGCGCGAGGGGCCTCCAGGCCCCTCGCTCTTAACTTTACTTGCCAAGGCCAATGAGCCCGAGGATCTTCTGTCCCAGCGTCTTCGGCGGCGGCGGTGGCGGCTTGGCGGCGGAGGGGCGCTTCTTTGGCGCGGCGGCGGCGGGCTTGCGGCTCTGGCCACCGGCCGCCTTGGCCCCCTGATTGGTGTAGGTGTAGAAATTCTTGAAGCGACCATCGGGCGTGACCGTATAATAGGCGATCCGCTTCAGCGTGTTGTCCTTCTGGCAGCGTCGCACGGCATCCGGCTCCGCCTCCTCCTTGCAGGTTATGCTGTCGGAATACTCCAGCCTGCCGTCGCGCAGCCCCTGGCCGTCCTTGCACATGTAGATTTCTGTCGCCATCGAGAACCATCCCCAGTCTTTGAAATGTTCAGGCCCGGGGCGGTTGCATGGCCATGGCCGCGCGGCGCGCCTCGATGGCATCCCAGATACGGGCCGAGAGATCCACGTTGTCGAAGCGGCCGATTTCCTGGATACCCGTCGGCGAGGTGACGTTGATCTCGGTGAGGTAGCCGCCGATCACGTCGATGCCGACGAACACCAGGCCGCGCTTTTTCAACGACGGGCCGATCGCCTCGCAGATCTCGCGGTCGCGGGAGGTCAGGCTCGACTTCATCGCCCGTCCGCCCACATGCAGGTTGGAACGGGCCTCCCCCGCCCGCGGGATGCGGTTGAGCGCCCCACCCGGCTCGCCGTCGATGAGGATGATGCGCTTGTCGCCGTTGCGCACCTCGGGCAGATACTTCTGGGCGATCACCGGCTCGCGGTAGAGTTGCGTGAACATCTCCAGCAGGGCGTTCAGGTTCTCGTCCTCAGGAGTGATGTGGAAGACCCCCGCTCCACCGTTGCCGAACAGCGGCTTGATGATGATGTCGCCGTGTTCCGCGCGGAAGGCCTGGATCCGCTCCCGGTCGGCGGTGATGACCGTCGGCGGCATCAGGCCGGGAAAATGGGTGACGAACAGCTTTTCCGGGGCGTTGCGCACCGCCACCGGATCGTTGACCACCAGGGTGCTGGTCCTGATGTGCTCCAATAGGTGAGTGGCGGTGATGTAGGCCATGTCGAACGGCGGATCCTGGCGCATCAGCACCACGTCCATGGCCGCGAGGTCGAGCGACTCCTCGCGCCCGAACGAGAAATGGTTGCCGCGCTCGCGGCGGACCGTCAGCGGCCGCGCCCGGGCATGCAGGCGCTGGTCATGGAACGTCAGGTGCTGCGGCAGGTAGTGGAACAGGCCATGACCCCGCCGCTGTCCCTCCAGGGCCAGGGCGAAGCTGCTGTCGGCATCGATGTTGATGCCCTCGATCGGATCCATCTGGATCGCCACCGCCAGACTCATGGGCGCCCTCCCATCATGGACAACGAAAAAATAGGAAAAAAAGCGCTTGACACTCCCCGGCGGCAATGGGTATACGTTCCTTGTCGAAAGGGACAGGTGCGCCCACGGCACACCGACCTCTTCCCTCCGGCCCCCTCCTCCGGTCAGGCCTGGGCAAAGGCGGAAACGCCCGTCCCGATGTCGAGGGACCCGAACCACTGGATGAAGCGCTTGACGTCGTCGCCCTTGAACATCAGGCCATGCTGGGGAGCGAGGATGTCGATGTCGAGCCGGGACACCATCGCCACCCAGGCGTCACGGGCCGCGGGCGAGCCCATCCAGCGCCGGTGGAAGGTCTCCATGTACTGGACGTGATGGTCGAAGCGGTTGACGAACACGTCGCCACGACCGCCCGAGGGCATCAGGGCTCCGCCCACGTCGCCGGTGAACAGCACCCGCGCCGCCGGGTCGTAGACATGGAAGTTGCCCGACGAATGCAGGTAGTGGGCCGGCAGGATGCGCAGGCGGACCCGGCCGACGGAGACCTCCATGCCCTGATCGGGAATGGCGGTCACCCTGGTGTTGGGATCGAAATGGGCCACGAATCCTGTCCAGATCGAAGGAACATATACCTTGACGTCGCTGGGACACACCTTCCGCCACAGGGGCAGCGACGAGCAGACGTCCGGGTCCTGGTGGGAGACGAAGATGTGACGCACGTGGTCCACCTGCACCTTGCGGGTCAGACCGGCGATCATCTGGGGGAAGATCTCGGCGCCCCCGGGGTCGAGAAGCATGGCGGTATCGCCGTCGGCGACCACGAGCTGATTGGTGTCGATGACGTTGCCGGGCTTGTCCGGATCCTGTCCGAAGGTCATCCAGCGGTGGTTCTCGCGGCTGTAGAGAGTGGTGCACTGCATTGTGGCGTCTTCCCTGCCAGTGGCATCGTGGTCAGCGGGCGGCGCGGAGGGCTTCGGCGGCGAGGGCCTGCAGCGACTCGCCTCTTTCACCCGCCACGCGCACCGCGGCATTGGCCTTGTCGATGATCGCGCGCAGCATGCCGACATAGCGGCGCATAGTCTCGGCCACGGTGCGGAACTCGGCCTCGTACTGGCCGGCGGCGGCGGCCTCGATGGCGATGTTGGTGGCGATGCTGCCGGACTGGGACACCACCTCGTGCACCTGGCCGGTGCTGGCGGACAGCTCACCCACGCCGACGACCATCCGATTCAGGTTGTCGGTCAGGTCCTTCAGGATCCGGGTCTGGGCCGCGAGCAGAGACTCGTGAGCCCGCACGTGGCCTTCGTCGCCCTCCTCGTTCCGGCGGTACCGCGGGCGTCCGACCTTGAGCGCCGCCAGTTCGAAGGTCCGCATCTCGGCCAGGTGACGCAACGCCGCGGCGCTGGTGGCATAGGTGGTGGCCCTGATGCCCACCACGTCGCCCTGCACCATGGCAAGGCGGCTGACCAGGGCCCGCGTGTACTGGGTCAGCGCCCGGACGGCGCGTCCCTTGTCCCCGGCCCGGCCGGCGGCCAGCTCGGCGTTGAGTGAGAGAATCCGCAGGTCCTCGGCCAACTGGTCGAGATCGTTGTAGGCGTGGAACGCCGTGAGGCAGTGGCCGAACAGTTCGGCCGTCGTCTCCTCGATCCGGGCCGAGACCAGGTTGCTGTCGTTACCACCACGCCGTGCTTCGGATTGGGCCATTAGGGTGCCTATCGTCCGGGATTCACCTGATACCGGCCGATCATAACCGCGGTCGCGGCGTCCAGCCAGTCGCGATTTATCGCGCGGCGAAGATTCTGAGTTTTTCCGAGCCTCCCGACAACCCCAGCGCCCGTCTTCGGGCGGGGTCGGGCGGCCTCACACCCGGGCAGCCGGCGGCCATGGCCGCAACCGGCCGCTCAATCATCTTCTGTTCGTCAACACAACAAGGAAACAGACACATGTCCACAACCGTCGATCTCTCTTTCGTCAAGAACTTCCAGGGTGAAGTGCATCAGGCCTATCAGAGGATGGGCTCCAAGCTGCGTGGCACCGTGCGCACCAAGAACAACATCGTCGGCTCGTCCACGGTCTTCCAGACCGTGGGCAAGGGGACGGCCTCCACCAAGGCCCGCCACGGCAAGGTGCCGGTGATGAATGTCGACCACGGCACCGTCGAATGCCAGCTCTACGACTACTATGCTGGCGACTGGATCGACTCCCTCGACGAGCTGAAGACCAACGTCCCCGAGCGCCACGTCGTCGCCGAGGCCGGGGCCTATGCCCTGGGCCGCAAGACCGATGAGCTGATCATCGACGCCCTGGCGACGGCGACCCAGACCGTCGGCGACTACTCCACCGGCCTGACCAAGAACCTGGTGCTGAGCGCCTTCGAGAAGCTCAACGGCCAGGACGTCCCCGACGATGGCCAGCGCTTCGGCGTCGTCGGTCCGCACCAGTGGAACGAACTGCTGAACCTTCAGGAGTTCTCGGACGCCCACTATGTCGGCGATCTCTACCCCTGGCTCAAGGGGACCGAGACCCGCAAGTGGCTCGGCATCGTGTGGATCATGCACACCGGCCTGCCGCTCGCCAGCACCGACGACCGCGACGTCTTCATCTACCACAAGACCGCCGTGGGCCATGCCTCGGGCGCCGACGTCAAGACCGACGTCACCTGGCACGGCGACCGCGCCTCGTTCTTCGCCAACAACATGATGAGCCAGGGTGCCGGCCTCATCGACAACACCGGCGTCGTCAAGATCAAGTGCGACGACGACGCGACCATTTCGTAACCGCAATCAAGAGGAAACCAGAACAATGGCATACGTGTCAAAGAACCTGAGCGTGCTCGCCTACGCCAATGGCTTCACGCTGTGGCACTACATCACCGCCGACACCGCGGCCACCGTGGATACCGCCGGCTACTTCAACAGCGCGTCCCACATGCTGCGCACCGGTGACATCATCGTCGCCAACGTCGATACCGGCGGCACCCCCGCCGCCGGCTTCCTGCGCGTCGCCTCCAACGCCAGCGGCGTGGTCGACGTGGCCGACATGACCGCCATCGGCGGGACGGATACGGACTGAGGCCATCCGCTGGGCTCACCCGCCCTTTCGTAGAGTTTGCGCTCCACGGAGGGGCGGGGAGTTCCAATCATCCCGCGGCGCCTCAGCTTCGGCACCCGAACTGACGAAGGCAGGCGGTTCTACGCCGCCGGATTGAGCGTCATCGAGACATGCCGCAAGCGGGGCGCAGATGTCTGGGTGTATGCCTGCGACCTCATCACCGCCGCCTGAGGGCCCGGGGGATGTGAACGGTTACGTTCTCCTCCTGAAACTCAAGCATATCTAAGCATTTGCACAAAATTACGCACGTAACGTCAAGCATAATAATCTGACAAAGTCAAACTAACAGCGCAGGAGGCGCTTGCTGACCTTCGCTTCTGTGTCATTTTCCATCGCTTCGTTCTCGTAGGTACGTACCAGACTCTTTATTATATTGGCGACGCGGGGGTGGCTGAATTCGAGGGCGCGCGCCCAACTTTGGTATTTCGCCGCGAGTTCACGTTCCTGCTCCCCCCCTTCGCCACGCCAGTGAATGCCGCGAGAGTTGCGCAGGCCGGTATAAACGCCGCGGGCAAGGTGTTCCGAATATGTGGCCTCGATGGCGTCCCGTACCGGTTCAATCGGCCATACCCCGTCCGTCCCGGCCTTGGACTTCGCCAATAGTTCGCCCATGTGAATATCACCAACGGCTGCACGTGCAAGATCGGCGCAGCCTTCCCTCACGCAGCGAATCCAGTTGATAAGGATATCGGCTTCCAGATCGCCCTGGTGGTTATGGCCTGGCATGTGGGTCAGCATGTTGAGAAGCCGGTAAGCCAGATGAGCGCGGTTGCTTCGTTCTTCTTCACTGGGAGCGCGCCAGGATTCCGGGTCCTCCCCTTCATCGTCACGCCTGTAGGCGAATGCGACGGCCTGGACAAAAAGCTCCGGGTATCGCTCCATCTGGCGCTCAAGATTGGGTATCGACCCTCCACGTCGGTCCAGAGCCTCAAGATACGAGAATTCCAGAACAGCCATCTCCTCGACGCTGACTTCCCCGCTTTCGGTCAGTCGCTTCAGCGCTTGTTCGACGAGGTACGGCTCTATCGGGTAACTGCCCGCCTCCTGTACCGACCGTGGCGCGGCCGACATCACGCGGAACAAGAGCTTCGGCTGAAGGCGTTCAAGGTAGCCCCCTGCTGCAGCAAAAGCCGCGCGTGGGCGATCAACGGCAAGCAGGCACTCAACGGCGGTAGAGAGTTCCTCCTCCCGCGCCCACCACATGGGACGCACCGAGCGCCAGTAAGGATCTGAAACACTCTCCCCAAGCTCCGTCACGACGTCCCAGGTTGTTTTGCGGAACGGGGCCAGCGTCAACAAGGCCAGGGTGTCGCTCGCCGACAGCCTGTCGCCTGCGGCCCGAAGAGCGTCACGAAAGGGGTCCTCGGGCAGGCCTCCCAGAAGCCCCGATACCATCGCCTGGCGCGTGTTGGAAGCGGGTCGTGTCGTCTCGAAAAGCAGTGAATGGATCGCGCCCAAAAGGTCGCCCGTTGACGGAAGCAAGCGGGAGAGATGCCACCCCACCACACCTGCCGCGTCTCCGCCCTCCGCCAGCATCAAGGCACCTTCCAGACCATGCTCGCGCATTACGGTCTTCAAGGCACGTTCGCGCAGCGTCCTGATCCGTTCGTCCCGCTTCTGGTAGTCGAGTTCCCCATCGGCAATTTCGTCGACAGACTCCTCGACCCAGTTGGTCTTGAAGAGCCACGCGTGTTCAAGCACGATATCGTTGGGCTTCAGCAATGCATAGGCTTTACGGGCCGGTGTGTTGGGAACCCGTTTGGAGAGAACTCGCGCACGCCTCGTCATCGTGTTAAGCCGGAGTTTCTCACGGAGCCACGCGCGGTCCTCGTCGTTTGCGCTCTTTGCCCATCCCTCGATCAGATCCCACACCTTGCTCTGGGCGCCGTCATCAAGCCACTGAAGATTTTCAACAAGATCGGCAAGCGTTTCCCGGGTATGAGGGGCCCATCCGAGGGCAAACTCCAGGGCGGCCAAGGCGAATTTCCGTGCTTCACCAAGCGTGACGGGTTCGCCGTAGCCATGGGCATCCGGGTGCCAGCGTGGCTTATGACTGTAGCTGCCGACCTGCTGTCCACCATAATGTTGCTCGATACAAATCGGCCAGGCGACCTTTGGATGGTGCTTTACCAGGTATTCGAGTGCGGCGATCCGTTCGTCGACCCCGGCCGACGTCTGGGGTATCCAGCAACGGAATATCGATTGCAAGCTTTCGCCCGGCTTGTTCATCCAATTGTCTTCGAGTGGGACCGACGCCAGCCGGGCGAGGATGTCTATGGTCCTCAGGAGGGTTCCCGGTGCCCAGGCCGTGTTCTCGAGTGCCCAGAGCAGCCCCGTTCTGGGACAGCGCTCAAAGATGCCGGTGCCGGCCGGGCGCATCAGCTTCAGGGTTTCCGGTTCCGACGAACGCAGATCAGCCTCCAGCAGGCTGAGAAATTCATCTGGGGAGGCCTCGGCGTACATTGGAAGGTCATGGGAATCCGCCTCCAGTTTTCGCGCAGAGAGCGGAGAAAGAAGCGAGCGAACCAAAAGCCGGGCCTTCAGCTCGGTGTCAACGCCCAGGCGACTCCTGAAGAGGCTGGGACCATGAACGGCGAGCAGGACAACCGTCTCGCAGATTCCATCCCGGAGCGTGGTGGAAATCTCGCGCCTTTTGTTCGCAAACCAGCGCCTGTCCTCGGGAATGTCGAGAGACGGATCGTCCTCGGACAACACCAGATCCGCCACCGCGAAAAAGTTCTCGAGGTCACTGTTGGTCACTGTCCAACCGATCGCAAACAAGGTGTCAATTTTTGAAACGACGCCTCTGGACGAGCCTTCCGACCAGAGCGGGGAGTCGTCGAGCTGGAGGAGGGACATGATCCTGGTTTCGAGTTCGCCGTAGGGCGTGTCGTGGGCCAGGAGTCTGAGGATCTCCTTGTCTGTCGTATTATCGGCCTTCCAGGCACCCGCAAGCATAAACGGAACGAGGTCGCGGGCGTGGGTGGCCGTCGTGGAGGCCCACTCGGGTGTACGAATAGCCTCCAACTTGGAAAGTCTGCGCCTGAGAACGGTGGGCGATCTCCCCGATTCATGGCCAAGACGATCTATGTCGTCCCTACCATACCCCATTTCCCCGAGGGCAGCCTTGAACGTCGTATGGCCGAGCGGCTCCAGGCTCACATCGGGTTTGATAGTCGTTGCGTTCCCTGGGTAGACGATGATGGAACGCATATCGTTCTTGAACGGGGCGAACTCCTTCTCGACGACCCTGCTCGTGATGACGGGGATAAAAACGGACGACCTTGACGCGAGCTTGGTCAGCGGTCCCGATTCCGTGAATACGGCAACACGGTCGCGGAACAAGGTTCGTTCATGTTCATCACCTGCGAGCAGACAAGACAGGAAGGCCAGCGCCTCTTCGCGGGAGTCGGCCGTCAGAATGACAGGGTCTCCACCCCTATTCAGCATTTTTTCAACGGTCTGGCGCGCTCTTTCAGTGGACTCGGCAAACAGAGCAGGGCTTAGAGCAGGGGAGGTATCTGCTACCCAAATTTTCCAGCAGGCATCCAGCGATAGAACTCCCTGGGTAGGAACACCTCTCTCATGGGCGAACCAGGCCTGAGCGGCGATGGATTGCTCAAGCCATTCCTCAATGTTGCTGGCATCGAACACGCGCACATCCTTCCACTCTCCGGCAGCGCGGCGATTTTTCTCCCATTCGCTTTTTCCCTTCCACGAGCGGGGCGTCACGAACACGAATGTGGTGCGCGCGCGTTCCTCCGGCGAGTTCTGTGCAACGCTCTTTGCGTAGTCACCGTCAGCCTTTTTCTTGACGTTCGTGTTAACGCCAAATTCCCAGCCCGACTTGCCGGCGGGTATCCAGGGCGTTGCCTCTCCTGCCTCGACATACCCATCCCAGCCCGGTCGTTCACTGTCGTCGTTACCGGGGAATGTGGAGGTCGAAATGTGGAGGCCGGTGGAGTTGATCAGGGTTCGCAGGAGAACGGACAGGCGACTACGCGCTCCGATTGATCCTGCCCAGTCCTCAATGTCACTCGCCTTGAATTGCATGAATGGGGGGACGAAGGTCCGGGTGGACGCCGCCGCCCCCCTTATCTTTGCAAGTGCCGCATCGTAAGCGGTTTGTCTATCCATGAGTTCGCGTGCGTTTGCGCCAAAAGCCCTTTCGATACGCGCGGCCATGTCCGGAGAGAGCGCAGATTTTCCATTCAATAGGTTTGAAAGTGCCGGGCGTCCAACGTCGAGAAGCTTCGCCGCATCAGTGACCGACAGTCCAGCCGGTATGATCTGGTCATGGATATGAGGGCCGGGGTGGCATGGATTCGATGCAGATGGCATGGCGGGCCTCCAAACAGGGAGGCTCGAATGGTACCGTATCGTGTAGCGCCACGCAATACACTATGTCGCCCGCGATCCCCGATCAAAATCGGGCGGCATGGCGGTTCGCGACCTGTTCATGCCTTGAAAGGCCGGGCGCCGGGTGCCTACAGGGAGAATTGGCCGTCGCGGCGGTTGCTGCTCGTGCAAAGAGATGCTACATCTTGGTGTGTTCTGGGCATATCTGCCAGCTTGTTAATCCGCCGAACCGCCGTATGCGGACCCGCACGTGCGGTGGTGTGGGAGGGGCGAGGCCGCGAGGCCCGTCCCCATCCCGATTTAAAATAGACTACGATTCGTTCATTGTGTGCTTTGATGTGCTCGGCAAGGCAACTGACTTCCATGTCGAGCAACATTAGGAAATTTTTCCACTGGACCTTAGCGCGCGCCACCCGGAAGCCACCTCATGGATCCCTGAGCCCATGGGTGCCATGCGTCAATCTTTGGGCTCGCCTGTATTATGACATGGAACACTCCGCCGGTTTCCTTCGAAAATAACGGTTCTGGATGCTGCAGTAATTCCTTAGGCCAAGAGAATAGCCGTTTTTCCAGGACATCAAATACAATATGCCCGCGGTTTCCGGGTCCGGGGGAAAACATCCCGCGTGCTCAAGAACCGAAGCGGCATTTGCTTCGAGATGATCACCGTGAAGCCGGAGTTCCTCCTGGCTATCGGATGGGAAGCTACCGTGGACGGCAATATCGAGCCAATGATCGGCCAGGGCCCGATACTCGGCCGGAGACAAATCCTCCGGCAAGCCGATACCCAGGCGGTAAAACGAGGACAAGGCCAGAGCTGCCTTGCGTTTGGTCCGTGCGGCCAGTGCCATCCAGTGGGCTGCTGCCTCAAGGTCGGGTACCAATCCTTCGGTGCCCCTGAAATAAAGGCAGGCGAGCCTCCAGGATGCGCGTGGGCCGTAGGGGGTTCCCGCGTGGTTCTCCGCGACAAGACGGAAATACGCGATCGCCTGATCGACATCCCGCTTGATGCCGTTGCCGTCGAGGAAGCTGCGGCCGACCTCGGATAGGGCAAATGGGTGGCCAAGTCCGGCGGCTTCGCGAAAGGCGGCGAAGGCCCGGTCCTCGTCGCCGTCCCGCTGGGCGGCAAAGGCCGTGAGAATCGCGCGGTGCATGGGCGCGTGCCCTTGATGGGCACAAGAGGCCATCACCAGGAGTCCCAGGAACACGAGCGCAGTTTTCAGCATTCTTCATACACCACTGTCCCGATGAGAGGAGTATACCATGATTGAAGGTTGTACAAGTGCGGACGTGAACGAGCTCAGGAGGTTGGAGCAGGAGAACGACGCCCTCGAAGCAAAAATGGACGATCTTGAAGAGGATAAGGCCTCTCTCGAAGAAGAGAGAGACAACATGGGAGACTATCCTGACGATCGCCTCGAAGAAATATTGACAAGACTCGAAGAGATCGAGGAAGAATATAAGCAGGCTGAGTCATGGTATTGGAGCAACGACAGGAGGATAGAGCAGCTAAAGCGAATATGTGAGGAGGAAGCTGATTCGGATGATACTCAAAGGAATGAAGACAGCGTCTATAGGAAAGACGTGAAAGCTGGAGGAGGTCAATCTGACATCCTGTCTCTCGTCGAGAAGATCAGGCAGCCGCCGGACGATCCCGCGCGGACGATTCTTTTGAAAAAGCCGCACACCTGGACCAGGGACGAGCGTGATCTGGCCATCAACGCCGTTTTCGATCTGCCCGATTCCGATCCGCGCCGGCATGAAACGCAGGAGGGGGTCACCGGTTGGTACAAGCACTACTATCCGGGAAAGGTCCAGTGGGATGCGACCGGCAGGATGATCGACCCCGGGCCGGCCTTTCCGCTTCCGAAGGAGTCCGCTCCGGTGGTCACCCACGACGGCCAGCCGTTTGAAGACGTTCTGGATCGCTTCGGCAGGCACGTCGCGGACACCTCCGGCGATGCTCCGGTCCCCGAGGTGGTCAAGAGTCTGCAATCGGGCCTCAACATGCTCACCATGGAAAAAACGGAAAAGGCGCCCGCCAAGAAATGGACACCGCCGCTGGAGGAGGATGGCGACTTCGGGCCGATGACCCGGGACGTTCTCCACAAGACCCTGGTCCGGCATGGCCCCGGTCGGGCGGAGGAGGCCCTGGCGCTGGGGCGCTTCAACGGCTTTGCCCGCAAGGCCACCGAAACGCTTGATCCGCTGGATCTGAAATCGACGACCGAGACGGTCTTCGGTCCGCTTTTCCCGCGCGGGACCCCTGGGGACGTGCACGCGATGGTGGCTCGGACTCTTCAGGACACCGTCAACGACGTCGCCGCGGATCAGGACGACGACCGCCATCCGTCGATTGCCGTCGATGGCGACATCGGCCCGGAAACCGCTCGCGGCTTTGGCCGCACCGTGGGCGCGGTGGGAGCGGAGGACTTCACGCGACGCTTTGCCCGCAACCTCGGCTTCTTCCGTTTTCTCTGACCACGTCTACTTCTACCTCCCCTTTCCTTCACATCACTGGAGACCACCCATGGCGCTGACCAGCATCGCCCTGTGTTCGCGCGCGCTTTTGAAGATCGGCGCGCGGACCATCGCCTCGTTCGACGAGGGAACCGCCGAGGCCGAAATCGCGGCCAATCTGTACCCGTCCACCCGGGATGCGCTGATATCCTCGCATCCGTGGAGCTTCGCCACCGGCCAGGCGACCCTGGCCCGTCTGGTGGCCGAGCCGGTGGCCGACTTTGCCTACGCCTTTCAGTTGCCGACGGATTTCCTGCGGGTGGTGTCGGCGGGGGAGTCGGGACGGGGGCGGGGGGTCGTCTACCGCATCGTCGAGACAAGGCTGCACACCGACGCCGACGCCGTGGCCCTGACCTATGTCTTCCGTCCCGACGAGCGCACCTTTCCGCCGTTCTTCGACCAGGCCCTGATCACCTTGCTGGCGGCCGAGTTCTGTCTGCCGCTGACCGAGAGCACCAGCCGGGCCGAGTTCCTGATCAAGCTGGCGGAGGACGAGTTCCGCCGCGCCAAGCTCATCGACGGCCAGCAGGGCGCGCCCAGGGCCATCGAGGACTTCCCGCTGGTACAGGTGCGGTCATGACCAGACTCATCACCACCAAGACCAACTTCACCCAGGGCGAGGTGACGTCCGAGCTTTACGGGCGCACCGACCTCTCCGCCTATGCCAACGGCGCCAAGACCTTGCGCAACGTGTTCATCCAGCCGACGGGCGGGGTCACCCGCCGCGCCGGCCTGCGCTATATCGACACGGCGCGCGGGACGGGACGGCTGCTGTCGTTCGAGTTCAGCACCGAGCAGGTGTACCTGCTGGTGTTCACCAACGGGCATGTTGACGTCTACCGCGACGGGGTCAAGGCCACCGACTTCAGTGTCCCGTGGACCACGGAGCAGATCCGGAACATCGCCTGGACCCAGAGCGCCGACACCCTGCTGGTGGTGCATCCGGACGTGACGCCGAAGAAGATCACCCGCACCTCCCACACCCAGTGGAGCGTCACCGACTGGACCTTCCACGAGGCCGACGGGGTCATCCATCAGCCTCACCACAAGTTCGCCGCCGATGCGGTGAAGGTTACGCCGTCCGGGACCTCGGGCAGCATCACCGTCACCGCCTCGGCCGACGCGTTCCAGTCGGGGCACGTCGGCAAGCGCATGCGCATCGGCGGCAAGGAACTCGCCATCACCGCCTACACGTCGCCTACGCAGGTATCGGCGGATGTCAAGCAGACCCTGCCCAACACCACCGAGACCAAGGACTGGGAGGAGCAGGCGTTCTCCTCCCTCCGCGGCTGGCCGCGCGCCGTCACCTTCCATCAGGACCGGCTGGTGATCGGCGGCTCCCGCGATCTGCCGAACCGGTTGTGGCTGTCCAAGTCGTCGGACCTGTTCAACTTCGATCTCGGCGAGGGGCTCGACGACGAGGCCATCGAGTTCGCCATCCTCAGCGACCAGGTCAACGCCATCCGCGCCCTGTTCTCGGGACGGCACCTCCAGGTGTTCACCTCGGGCGCCGAGTGGATGGTCACCGGCGACCCGCTGACGCCGACCAAGATGCAGTTGCAGCGCCAGACCCGCGTCGGCTCGATCATGGATCGCTACGTGCCGCCCCGCGACGTGGACGGCGCCACCCTGTTCGCCGGCCGCGGCGGCAGGGACCTGCGCGAGTTCCTGTTCGCCGACATCGAGCAGGCCTATCAGGCCACCGACCTGGCCCTCCTCTCCCACCACCTGATCGACGGGCCGGTGGACCAGGACTACGACCCGACCCGCCGGCTTTTGCACGTGGTGATGACGGACGGCTCGCTGGCCACCGTCACCAACTACCGTTCCGAGAAGGTCACCGCCTGGACCCGCCAGACCACCGACGGCCAGGTGCGCTCGGTCGCCGTGGTCGGGTCGGACGTGATGCTGCTGGTGCAGCGCGGCAGCCAGTACTTCATCGAGATGTTCGAGGATGCCCTCAACACCGACGCCGGGCTCACCGGCGAGGCGGCCCAGCCCAAGACCACCTGGAGCGGGCTCGACCATCTGGAGGGCCGCACGGTCAAGGTGGTGGCCGACGGCGCCCTGGTGGCCGACGCCGTGGTGGAAGACGGCGACGTGGTACTGGCTCATCCGGCCTCCAGGGTCGAGATCGGCCTCGCCTTTACCCACATCATCGAGCCCCTGCCGCCGGTGGCGGCGGGGGCCACGGGCGGCGGGCAGGCCCTGGTGGTGCGCCTGGTGCGCGCCATCTTCCGGCTGCACGAGACCGCCGCCCTCTATGTCGATACCGGCAGCGGCAGCCGGCCGCTCCCCCTGAAGCGCCTGCCGGAGGGCGTTCTCGACGCGGCCCCCGTCCCGGTGTCGATGGACGTGGGCGTGCGGGCGCTCGGCTGGCACCGCGACGGCACTAGGCCGCTGTGGCGGGTGGAACAGGACATCCCGCTGCCCTGCACCATCCTGGCGGTGGCGACGGAACAGAAGTCAGACGCGTAGTACGGTTGCAGAAAGCATTCAGGCTGCCTCGAACAAAAAAAGAATAAAGAGCGAGGGCCTGGAGGCCCTCGCGCTCCCCGTTACATCCAGGATGAAAAGTCCTGGGGAGCACGATGGGCCCCTCGGCCCCTCGTTCTTTTTCTTTCTTACTTTCGAGTAAGTGTCGATCATATCTGGAACACAAACATTTTTACCCTCAATCACAGGAGTATCAACAGATGACCGATCACATCCAGATCGGTGACGTCTCGCCGCGCATCCAGTACGTGGCGAACGGCAGCCAGACGGCCTTTCCCTATCCCTTCCCCATCTTTGCCACGGGCGACATCAGCGCGGACCAGGGAAACCTGAAGTATTTTGCAATAATTCTCATCATCGGTCGGATGGAGTCTGTCCAGGACTGGGCGGCGGCGCGGCGGGAAGGTCGCGCGCCACTCGGAAGCCATACGTATCCCCCATCAGTTGGACTGACGGCTTCGCCGAGGTGGAGCAGGCGGACAGGCAAGATCGTCATGACCAGCGATTGAGAGTATCCCTTCTGGGGGACCGGGATTGGCCCGTTTGGTCCCGACGAAGGGAG
>JAMOBE010000194.1:0-2851 GCA_039908285.1 Alphaproteobacteria bacterium | reverse complement strand
TGTTCCGGGGCCGGCTCGTCGGCCGGAGCCTCGGCCTGCTGTTCCGGGGCCGGCTCGTCGGCCGGAGCCTCGGCCTGCTGGGCCGGGGCCTGATCACCCGCCGGAGCTTCAGCCTGCTGGGTCTGGTTCCCCGTTACCGACTCGTGGCCAGCAGTCGTCGGTTCGTTGGTCGAGGTGCCGTCCGGGGACGACTCGACCAGCGTCGAGTCCATCTGTTCAGTCTGGGAGGGAACAGGATCAAGGGTGGTCGCCGCCTGTTCAGCCAGCGCCGCCGGTGTGGCGGCGTCGGTCTCCGGCGCCGCCGTTACCTCCACCGCCGCTTCCGTCGGCGTGATCTGCGTTCCGTCGGAGACATCGTAGGACAGGTTCAGGGAGCCGTTCCAGCCGGGCTCCGGCGTCACCGTCCAACTTCCGTCGGCATTCGCCGTCACCGTGGCCTGCCCATCGGCGACCTTCAGGTTGACGACCGACAGGCCGCCCTGGTCGGCTTCGGGGACGTGACCCAGCAACTGGTCGCTGGTGACGATGAAGGAGCCATCCGATGCCGCATCCCCGGTATCGCCCGCCGACATTGACGCGCTGCCGTCGGTGACGACCTGCGGATGGTCGCCGGCCGGATCGTCGATGGCCGCTCCTTCCTGGATGATGTTCCTCTCGACTTCCAGCTCGGTCGAGAAGCTGCCCTGGTGAAGGCTCGAATTGAACTGGACATCCCCGCTGGTCGTGGAAGCGCCCTCAGCAGAGACACTCCTCTGTTCCGCGCCGCCGATCCGCTGGGTTTGGTCGGTCTGATTGGTCAGATCAAAGTTGATGTCATCTTCGCCTTGGGAAGAGTCATGAACCGTACCCTTGTCATTGCCGCTCATCGTCGTGCCTCCCGAGGCCAAGACATAAAGAGTCGGATAAAGCTATCCAACCCAGTATGCAATGTCCACCAGGGAATAATTCGATGAACTTCAGTTCAACTCCCCCCGCACAAAGTACGATACTTGACGAACGTCAAAGACAAGAGGGATGAAGCCTTAGAGCAGTTTCCGCTCAAGCGGAAACTGCGAAAAGCCCGCGCGGCGCTTGAGCGGCCAGAGGCAAATTCTAGAGCGTTTCCGCTCAGGCGGAAAACGCTCTAGTGAGCCACCTGCTGCCGCACCAGATCCTCCAGGTGCTGGATGCGCACATAGAGGTTGTAACTACGTTCGAGGAGACTCCGCAATCCCTGGGGCAGGGTCTCGTTGCCGACCGACTCATTGAGGAGACAGACCTGCTCGCCGGTCAGGCGGTTGTCTTCCGAGCAGGCTTCTTCAAGGGAAATCTCGCCGCTCTGGACCGCGCGCTGGGTCAGAAGCCAGGCCATGACGGAGGTCAGGCGGGAGGTGACCCGCATGGCCTCGCAGCTCATGGTCAGCCGCCCGACGATGGAGAGACGCTCGCGCTCGAGTCGCTCCCTGTATGCGACATAGTTGCGGGCTTCCACCAGAAGACCGAAGGCCTCATCGTAGGCCCTCTGGAAAAACGGCGAGGACGCGGGGACATGCATTCGCCTCTCCTTTGACCCGAGGTAGATTGACCCGAGGTGACTCCGTCACGCGATACGACCGTCCCCCTCATGGTGGTTCCGGTCGTATCGGAGTTCAAGTGTAGCGCAGTGCGATCTTTCGTGGAACCCGGTGGACTCTCCGACCAAAGGAGCACTTCCAACGGTCCTCCATGCGACCATTGGCGTCCCTACCCCGAATGGAGCGCGAAGTCTGGCGGATTACCGCTTCCTGAACAGGGCGTCGGCGCCCTGACGCACGTCACGCTTGGCGGCGATGGCCGCCTGAACCCGGGCGATCTCGGCCTTGAGGTCGCTGACGTACTGGTTCAGCGCCTCGATCGACATGGACTCCAGATCCCTTGGCCTCGTGCCGCTTCCTGGCTCGATATCGTCGGTATCCATCCGCTCCTCCAACAGAGTCCACATCTGCGCTTGCCCGCGAGTGGCAAACGTATCAGACTGCCGCCGTCGTTTGCACCACCGTCGGCGCACCCGCCGCTACGGGAGCTTGGTGTCGACCCGAGTCGGCCCGATCGGATGCCTCGATCGGTGGCGACGAGACGGACTGAACGGCGAGACGGACTGAACGTTGAGGAGGAACCATGGCGCTGCCTCTCATGCCCAAGGCAACGGCCGTGTGGCTGGTGGAAAACACGTCCCTGACCTTCGAGCAGGTCGCCGACTTCTGCGGGATGCACGCGCTGGAGGTGCAGGCGATCGCCGACGGCGAGGTTGCGGCGGGCATCGTCGGCCTGGACCCCACGGCCAACGGCCAGGTCTCCCGCGTGGAACTGGAGCGGTGCCAGAAGGACCCGAACGCCCGTCTTCACCTGATCCAGACCGGCCTGCCCCTGCCCCAGTCGCGGCCGAAAGGGGCGCGCTACACGCCGGTGGCCAAACGCCAGGATCGGCCCGACGCCATCGCCTGGCTGCTCAAGCATCATCCGGAACTGCCGGATGCCCAGATCTGCAAGCTGGTCGGCACGACCAAGCCCACCATCTCGTCCGTTCGCGAACGCACCCACTGGAACGCGGCCAACATCAAGCCGCGCAACCCCGTGACCCTCGGCCTGTGCAGCGAAGCCGACCTGGAGAAGTCGGTCGTCATCGCTCAAGGCCGCGCCCGAATCGCCGATGACCAGGCGGAGCAGACGGAGCAGAGCGATCCCACGGAGGAGTGACCCCCTAGACTTTGCTCAGTAACAGGGGCAAAAGGCCGGGCGGGAGCGGTTCAGGGGGCGGCGACGAGCTGGGCGAGGTTTGGGATGTGTTCGCCGCTGACACCCAGACGGCTTCCCAGGTAGTCCCAGAATGAGA
>JAMOBE010000052.1:0-25691 GCA_039908285.1 Alphaproteobacteria bacterium | reverse complement strand
TCGGGAGCTTCGGCACCCCCCTCACCCAACCCTCTCCCCCCTGAAGGGGGGGGAGAGGGCTTTTGATGGCTCCAGTGCCAAGTTCCGTGTCCAGTCTCACCGTCAGCCTCCAAGCTCCGGCTGTGGGATCGGATCCTGGAGGATGAAGGTCTTGAACCGGTCGAGCAGCCTGCCGACGACGCCGTCCTCATCCGGTTCCTCCTCGACCACGGGGATGGGGTACGCCCCCTCGTCCGCCGGCCGGGGTGGGGGGACGCTTTTCTTCTCGGCCGGGACTTCGCCCCGGTTCCAGGCGGCCAGGCGCTGGGAGATGACGGAACTCAGGGAGGCGAGATCGGGCGGCGCCTCGCGCTCCGGCATGAGGTCCTGGCCGAGGGTCGCCTGCATCCGGGCGTGGGCCTGCTCCACCTGGGCGTAGGTCTGGAAGCGACGCAGGCGCGAGGCGATGGCCGAGGCGTGGCCCGCCACCCGTTCAAGCTGGCCCTGGGCGTCGTTGGCCGCCTTGGCTTCGGAAATCTCGAAGAGCCGCCGGTCCACCTGCCAGAGATCGTCGGAGAGACGGAACTGGCTGACGGCATTGTGGAACTGGCGCTCCGACACGTGCACCTGCGCCAGAACCGCCATGCGCAGGGCAAGGCGCCTGGCCGCCCCCACCTCCTCGCTGGTCACCGCCTGTTCGATGGACGTGCGGCCGGAGAGGATGTTCATCAGGTTCCACGACAGTTTGGCGCTGGCCTCGCCCCAGTGGTTGTCCACCAGGAACGAGTTGTAGTCGTGGTTCCGGCTGCCCGTGAAGGTGATGCCCGGAAGGAGTTTCAGGAGCGCTTTCCGGGTGTCGTCCACGGCGATCCGCCGCTGATAGCCCTGCTCATGCAGGTCGGGATTGTTGATGAAGGCCAGGTCCTCCATGCGCTCAAGCGGCATGGTCCACTCGGGCACCGTCATCTCGTCCGGCACCGCGAGCGTCAGCACGGTCCCCGGCGGCACGTTGATCAGCGCCGCCAGCTCGATGGGGGCGACCGACAGTTCCTGCTGGATGGCCAGCAACTGCCGCATGGTCTCCATCAGCGACTTCTGATAGCGAAGCGCCTCCACCGGCGCCTTGAGGTTCTCCCGCTCCACGGTCCGGGACCGTTCGAGGGCGTCCCGCGCCTGGACGACGGCGCGGTCCACGTCGGCCCGCAGCGTCTGGTGGGCGGCGGTCCGCCAGAAGGCGAAGCGCACGTCCTGCACCAGGGTGTGGACGGCCTTGCGCCGCCGTTCGGTGGCGATCAGCGCCCGGTCGGCGTTCTGGCGCGCGGTGTAGTAGGTGACGCCGAAGTCGAGGAGGTTCCACGACATGGTCAGATCGACGGTCCGCGCGAACCGGTCCGCCGAATAGGTCGGGTTCGAGGTGGAGACGGCGTCGGTGATCAGGTCGCGGGAGTTGGACGCACTGTGCTCCGTCCGCTCCGAATAGCCGGCGTTGGCGGTGAGCTTTGGCAAAAGCTCGAAGCGATCGAGACGGGTCTGGCCGAGCGCCAGGGCCTCGTCCATCATCTTCGAGCGCTTGTCGAGGTTGTGGCGCAACGCCCGCGCGATGGCCTCGGACACGGTGAGCGGGCCGGTGAGCGGCTCGCCACGCTGGAACATCTCCCCCCGATCGGCGCTCGCCTGCTGGCCAAGCTGCTCGGGAGTGAACGGCTGCGGCACCACCGCGCAGGCCGACAGCAAAGCCACGACCGAGACTGTCGACAACAACCTCCACGCCACGCCGCTCGGGCGTGTTCCACCAATCCCCCGTTCCGTCATCACGCCGCTTTTCCCCTGCCCCTCAAGAGTTCGACGAAGGCCTGCTGACGGGCGAGACGCCCCTCGCGACCCATGGTTTTCAGTTGTGCGGTCAGGCTGGGCCTGCCCACCGGTTTCAGCGTGGCCTGTCGTTCCTCCCCGCCCCCAGTCTCGGTCCGGTTGTCCGGTCCACCCGGTCCACCCGGTCCCTCCGGTCCACCCGGTGGAGCAATGCTCGGCTCCGTGGTTCCCGTTCCCCCCTCGCCTACCACGATCTTGAAGGTTTGCACGGCCTCGCGGCCGTCGTTGTCGCGGGCGATCACCCTGACCGACACCTCACCCCTGAAGCCGGGCGGCGGCGTGCCCTCGAAGGTGCCGCTCTGCGGGTTGAAGGCCATCCAGCCCGGCAGGGCGGCGCCATCGGCCCGGGAGGCGAGCAACGTCACCGTGGCGTCGGCCCTGGTGTGGGCGAAGGCCTGGGCCGGGATGGCCACCGACAGGCGGGCGCCCTCGGCCACCACCGTGTCCTTGACCTGGGAATTGACCACCAGCGCATCGCCTCCCCCCGTGGTTTTGGCCGCAACCATCACCTGAAACGAGTTGGCGACGGCCGCGGTGAGAACGGGGGCCGGTCCCTCGGTCCTCGGCGCCGTGCCCTTCGGCGCCTCGGTCCTGGTCTCGGCCTTCGGTCCCTCGGCCTTGGTCTCGGCCGCTGCCGTCTCGGCCACCGTCTCAACCGGCGGCGGTGGTGGCGGCGGCGGCGGTGGCGGCGGTGGTGGCGGCGGAGGCGGCGGCGGCGGCGGCGGTGGTGGCGGCGGAGGCGGCGGAGGCGGAGGCGGTGGCGGAGGCGGAGGCGGTGGTGGCGGTGGTGGCGGTGGTGGTGCCGCGCGCTCGCCGGACAGGGTCACCGTGCCGTTTGCCGTGCCGCCGTTGCCATCGTTGGCGGTCACCGTGGCGACGACGCTGTAGGCACCGAACGCCGTCGGCGTGCCGGAGAAGGCGCCATTGCTGAAGCTCAGCCACTCCGGCAGCCCCGAGGCGTTGTAGGTCAGCGTGTCCCCGTCCTCGTCGGTAAAGGTGCCGGCCGGCATCGCATAGCTGACACCACCGGTGAAGGAGGTGGCCGACATGGACTTGGCCAGGACCGGTGCGTGGTTGGTGAAAGTGGTGGAGACGGTGGTGGCGGCGTCGGTCGCCTGGCCGTTCGAGGAGTCGGTCACCACCACCGTGAAGGTGGCCGTGGTGGTGGTGACGCTCTGGCCCGCCGTGCCTCCGACCTTGAGTGGCGAGAACACCAGCTGGCGGATCGCCGACTGGGCCGCCGCCGCCGTGCCGGTGAAGCGATAGACCCCGCCCCCGGCGCTGGAGAAGTCGGCCAAGGTCGTGAACGTGCCCTTCTTGGCGTCGTCCACCGTCACCGTCACCGTCTGCTGCTGGTTGGGATCCACGTCGGCGATGGCGAAGGCGGAGAACGGCGTCACCGTTCCCCCCACCTCGGCGGTCTGGCCGCTCCTGGCGCCACTCACCGTCGGCGCGTCGTTGGCCGAGGTGGCCACCACCGTGGACGTGGCGTCGCTCGCCTGGGCGTTCGAGGAGTCGGTCACCGTCACCGTGAAGGTGGTGGTGACGGTCTGGCCCACTCCCACCAGGTTCTCGGTCGGGGTGAACACCAGCTGACGGATCGCCGTCTGCGCCTCCGCCGCCGTGCCGGTGAACCGATAGACCCCGCTCCCCTGGTCGGAGAAGCCGGCCAGGGTCGTGAACGAGCCCTTGGCGGAGTCCAGCCTCACCATTACCGTCTGCTGCTGGCTCGGGTCCACGTCGGCGATGGTGAAGGCCGAGAACGGCGTCGCGGTCTGCTTGTCGGTGATGGCTCGGCCCGCCACCGCCCCCCCCACCGTCGGCGCGTCGTTGGCCGAGGTGGCGACCACGGTGGTGGTGCCGTTGCTCGCCGAAGCACTGGAAGCATCGGTCACCGCCACCGTGAAGGTGGTGGTCACCGTCTGCCCCACCGTCGTCAGATTCTCGGTCGGGGTGAACACCAGCTGGCGGATCGCCGTCTGCGCCTCCGCCGCCGTGCCGGTGAACTGGTAAACCCCGCTCCCCTGACTGGTGAAGCCGGCGAGGGTCGTGAACGAGCCCTTGGCGGCACTGTCCAGGGTCACCGTCACCGTCTGCTGCTGCGTCGTGTCGGCGTCGGCGATGGTCAGGCCGGAGAAGGGCAGGCTGGTCGCCTTGTCGGTGGAGGTCTGCCCGGCGGAGGCGCTGCCGATGGTGGGGGTGTCGTTGACCGAGGTCGCGGTCACCGTGGTGGCGCTGGACGAGGCGGTCCCTCCCGCTCCGTCATTGGTTCCGATGGTGAAGGTGGTGGTGGTGGTATTGCCCGGCAGGACGTAATTGGCGGTCGGGGTGAACACCAGCTGGCGGATGGCGGTGGTCGCCGCCGCCGCCGTACCCGAGTAGGTATAGACCCCGCTCCCCTGATTGGTGAAGCCGGCGAGGGTCGTGAACGAGCCCTTGGCGGAACTGTCCAGGGTCACCGTCACCGTCTGGGTGTCGCCCGGCTGGTCCACGTCGCCGATGGTGACGCCCGAGAACGGCGTCGCCGTCTGGTTGTCGTTGATGCTGGTGGTGCTGGTGCCGCTGATGGTCGGCGTGTCGTTGACGTTGGTCACGGTGACGGCGAAGGTGGCGCCGGTCACCGTGTTGGTGCCATCCGAATAGGAAAAGCCGATGCTGACCGGGGTGGTCTCACCGCCGTCGTGGCTGTAGGTGATCAGCGAGTTGTTGATGTCGGCCTGGGTGAAGGTGCCGCTCTGGGCCAGGGCCACGTTGTTCCTGTACAGGGTGCCGCTGCTGGGCGCCGTGGTCAGGGTGTAGGTGAGCGAGGCCGCGGCCGAGGTCTCGGTGTCCTGGATGCGCAGCATGGAGCTGGTGATGGTGGTCCCGGTCGCTCCCTCCAGCACCGTCACCCCGGTGTTGGTGGCGATCGTCGGCGGCAGGTTGAGGTTCAGGGACCTGGCCGTCGCCGTGCTGTCGTAGGTCGCGGCGGAACCGGAGTCGTCACGCACCAGGAAGGAGATGGAGCGGGTGGTGCCGGTGGTCGGGCTGGCGGTGTTGTTGTAGGTGACGCCCCGCAGGACGGTCTGCCAGTCGGCGACCGTCGCTCCGCCTGCCTTGGTGATCACCAGTTGCCGGGTGTTGCTGTCGTAGGCCGTCACCGTCATGCCCGCATTGGTGGCGGCCGTCTGCGCCGTCGAGTTCAGCGCCAGGCTCTCGGACGTTCCATCCTGGAGTGCGGCGATCTCCACCACCGCGCGGACCAGGTTGGTGCTGTCCACGTCGGCCAGCACCAGACTGGCGTCGATGGCCACCGGCGTCCCCGGCGAGAACGTGGCCGTCGAGCCGCCCGCCGTCACCGTCGGCTTGTCGTTCTCGCCGGTGACGGTGATGGTCGAGGTGGTCGAGGCGGCGGTGGTCGCGGTGCCGGTGTTGCCGCCGTCGTCCAGGGTGAAGGTGGCGACGCGGTGCGGATCGGCGCCCTTGACCGTCGGGTCGTCGCCGCTGTTGGCGAAGCGCACCTGGCCCATCAGGGTCTGCACCGCCGCCACCGTGGCGTTGCTCGAGGTGAAGGAGATGGTGAGTGCGGCGGCACTCCCCCCCGACAGGGTGCCGATGGCGTTGCCGTTGTAGCTGACGGTGGTGCCCGACACGGTGATGAGATTGCCATCCACAACCGACAACACGTCGCCGCTCCGGTAGGCATCGAGGCTCACCACCAGCGAGCCGTCGCTCATGTGGGTGCCGTCGGCGTCGGCGAGCGTGATGCCGGACAGGGGCGCGACGGCCGTGCCGCCGGTGCCGCTTTCGGTGAAGGTGACGTTGGGGGTGGCGGTGATGGTGGGCTGGTCGTCCACCGCCGTGAAGGTGATCGTCGTCGTCAGGGTGCTGGAGGTCTGCGTCCCGCCCGAGCCGGTGTTGCCGCCGTCGGCGAAGGTGGTGGTGATGGAGCGGGTGGTCTTGGCGCCCTTCACCGTCGGATCGTCGTTGCCGGTGTTGTAGAAGACGACGCTCTTCGCCACCGCCTCCACCGCCGCCTCGGTGGCGTTGGCGCCGCTGAAGGTCAGCGTCAGCACGCCATTGGCAAATCCCGCCGTCGCCACCACGTTGCCGCCATAGCTGACGTCGTTGCCGGAGGTGGTGACGTTGTTGACGCCCGTCTGGACCCACAGGTAGTCGTTGGTCTGCCGGTCGTCGGCGGCGATGGTCGTGGTCAGCACCGCGTTGGCGAAGTTGGTGGGAGCGTCGACGTCCGTCACGTCGAACTGGGCGAGGACATAGGCCGAGGTGCTGTAGCCGCCGGTGCCGCTGCCCTCGGTGACGGTCCCGGTGGTCCCGCCGGTGTTGGTGGCGGAGGGCGTGTCGTTGACGGCGGTGACGCTGGTGCCAAGGCTGACCCCGGCCGCCGAGACCGCCGATGTTCCGTCGTCGGTGGTGGTGTTGAAGGTCTGCCGCGTGCTGCCCGAGGTCCAGGTCGAGTTCGTGGTATCCACCGCAAACACGGTCAGTGACCCCGGCGTGCCGTTGTAGTTGGCGACCGACGGCAGGAAGCGCAGTTTGGTCTGCGCGCCGTTGTCCTGGATCAGCAGCGCCGCCGAGGTGGACACCGCCGTGGCGCTGACGTCATACCAGTTGGTGCCGCCGTTGGTGGTGTACTGCCACTTGCCCTGGGTGCTGGAGTTGGCCGCCTCCGCCGAAATGGCGATCCCCCCCATGCTGTTGCCGTCGGGGTCGGAGAAGGTGCCGTTCATCAGCGCATTCACCGTCGCCCCCGACGGGCTCGTGGTGTCCTCGTCCACCGCCGACAGCGTCTGACCGGCGCCGAAGCTCGGCGCATCGTTGACGCCCGTGACCGAGATGGAGGCCGTCACCGACGAGCCGGTGTTGCTGTCGGTGTCCCGCCCGGCGAAGGTGATGGTGCGGGTGGTGGTGTTGGGCGCCGTGGTGACGGTGTTGTTGAACCGCGCCGTCTTCAGCAGGGTCAGATAGTCGGCCTTGGTCCCCGACCCCGACAGGGTGATGACGGACGCCGACGTATAGGTGACCGTGATGCCGTTCAGGGTACTGGAGTCGGCATAGCCATTCAGGCTCAGCACGTCGCCGGTCTGGGCGTTGGTGATGGTGATGACCGCCTGGTTCAGGTTGGCGCCGTCGTCGGTCAGCGTGGCGTCGCTGTCGATGATGGCCACCACTCCGGCCTCTTCCGTGAACGATCCCACATAGCCGCCGTTGGTGCCGGTCGAGGAATCATCGCCGTCGAGATCGATGATGGGCGCCCGCACCAGGCTGACCGTGACCACCGCCGCGGTGGACTCGAGTGCTCCATCATTGACCTTGAATGTGATATCGCGCGCCGTGGTGCTGCTGGTGGAGGCGTTGGTGTCCTGATAGGTGACCGCCTTCAGGGCGGCCTCCCACTGGGCCTTGGTGGCGGTGGCTCCGGACGAGGTCAGCGTCAGCAATCCCGTCCCGACGGTCCAGGAGCCGGCGATGTTGCCCATGGTGCTGCCGTCGTTGGTGAAGGCCAGCACGTCCTCGCCGTTCTGATAGTTGGCGGTGATCTGCACCGTCGCCGAGGCGAGCGCCGAATGGTCCGCGTCGGTGAGCGTCAACGCCGTGCCCGCGTCCAGCGTGATGGCCGTTCCGCCGACGCTGAAACTGCGGGTATCCGTGTTCAGGTTGCCGATGATCGGGGTATCGTTGGTGGCGGTCAGGTTGACGGTATAGGTGGCGTTGGCCGAGGCGGTTCCATCGGACACGGTGGCGGTGAAGGTCTCCGACGTGTTGCCGGTAAGGGCATTGATGGCCGTGGCACTCGGCACATAGGCGTAGGAGCCGTCGCTGCTCTTGACGTAATAGGTGCCATAGGTCCCCGCCTTCGAGACATCATAGGTCGTACCGCCGACATTGGTGCTGCCGCCGGTGGTACCGCCCGAAATCCCATAGGTCAAGGTCTGTCCGGAATCCCGATGGGTACTGCTGAGCGTCCCGGTGTCGTTGCTGAAGGTGTCGGCGGCCGCGGTGTCGGTGTAGCTGGCGGCCGTCGGGGTCGACAGTGACGGGGCGTCGTTGGCGCCGGTCAGGTTGACCGTATAGGTGGCGTTGACCGAGGCGGTGCCGTCGGACACGGTGACGGTGAAGGTCTCCGACGTGTTGCTGGTGATGCCCTCCATGGCGCTGTCGCTCGGCACGTAGACATAGGAGCCGTCGCTGCTCTTGACATAGAGGGTGCCGTAGGTCCCCGCCTTGGAGACGTCGTAGGTCACGGTGTTGATGACGGTTGAACCGCCGGTGGTGCCGCCGGAGATCCCATAGGTCTTGGTCTGGCCGGAGTCCCGGTCGGAGGCGCTCAGGGTCCCGGAGTCGTTGCTGAAGGTGTCGTCGGCCGAGGTATCGGTATAGCTGGCGGCCGTCGGCGTGGACAGCGCCGGGGTGTCGTTGGCGCCGGTCAGATTGACGGTGTAGGTGGCGTTGCCGGTGAGGCTGCCGTCGGTCGCGGTGACGGTGAAGGTCTCCGACTGGTTGGCGGTGATGCCCTCGATGGCGCTGTCGCTCGGGACATAGACATAGGCGCCGTCGCTGCTCTTGACGTAGAAGGTGCCGTAGGTCCCCGCCTTCGACACATCGTAGGTCACGGTGTTGATGACGGTCGAGCCTCCGGTGGTGCCGCCCGAAATCCCATACGTGCGCGCCGTGCCCTCGGCGTCGGAGGAACTCAGGGTTCCGCTGGTGTTGCTGAACGTGTCGTCGGCGGCGGTATCGGTGTAACTCGCGGCGGTCGGGGTGGACAGGACGGGAGTGTCGTTGGTGGCGGTCAGATTGACGGTGTAGGTGGCGTTGGCCGTGGCGGTGCCGTCGGACACGGTGGCGGTGAAGGTCTCCGAGGTGTTGGCGGCAAGTCCATTGATGGCGCTGGCCGTCGGGACATAGGCGTAGGAGCCGTCGCTGCTCTTGACGTAATAGGTGCCATAGGTCCCCGCCTTCGAGACGTCATAGGTCGTACCGCCGACACTGGTGCTGCCGCCGGTGGTGCCGCCGCTGATCCCGTAGGTCTTGGTCTGGCCGGAGTCCCGGTCCGAGCCGCTCAGGGTGCCGGTGTCGTTGCTGAAGGTGTCGGCGGCCGACGTGTCGGTGTAGCTGGCGGCGGTGGGCGTGGACAGCGACGGGGCGTCGTTGGCGCCGGTCAGGTTGACCGTATAGGTGGCGTTGGTCGTGGCGGTGCCGTCGGTCACGGTGACGGTGAAGGTCTCCGACGTGTTGGCGGTGATGCCCTCCATGGCGCTGTCGCTCGGCACGTAGACATAGGAGCCGTCGCTGCTCTTGACGTAGAGGGTGCCATAGGTCCCCGCCTTGGAGACGTCGTAGGTCACGGTGTTGATGACGGTTGAACCGCCGGTGGTGCCGGTGGAGATCCCGTAGGTCTTGGTCTGGCCGGAGTCCCGGTCCGAGCCGCTCAGGGTCCCGGAGGTGTTGCTGAAGGTGTCGTCGGCCGAGGTATCGGTATAGCTGGCGGTGGAAGGCGTGGACAGTGCGGGCGTATCATTGGCGCCGGTCAGATTGACGGTGTAGGTGGCGCTGCCGGTGCCGCTGCCATTGGTCGCGGTGACGGTGAAGGTCTCCGACGTGTTGCTGGTGATGCCCTCGATAGCGCTGTCGCTTGGGACATAGACATAGGCGCCGTCGCTGCTCTTGACGTAGAGGGTGCCGTAGGTCCCCGCCTTCGACACATCGTAGGTCACGGTATTGATGACGGTCGAGCCACCGGTCGTGCCATCGGTAATGCCATACGACGTCGGCGTCCCGGTGGCGCTGATCGTCCCCGAGGTGTTGGAGAACGTGTCGTCGTTCGCCGTGTCGGTGTAACTCGCCGCCGTCGGCGTGGTGACGCTGGGACCGGCGGGAGTGGGTTCAGAAAAGTCGATGCTGTCAAGAATGACGACAAGGTTCTTCGAAGATTGAGCGCTATTTGTGCTGAATATCACGGAATCTATATTGTCCCACGCACTTCCAAACGTCAATATTCCCGCATATCCAGTGCCACCAGCCCCATCAACCTGACGGCTATAAGAAATATCAGCGTTGCTACCACCTGTCGATGCGCTATAACTTGCGTTGCTTGCCGATATGTTAATTCCAGATACGGCGGTTATTACTGTCGACCCACTTTTACCAGTTACATCTATTGTTGTTGCGAACGCTGTATCATTTCGCTGAGCACCGATACCCAATTTTACGATTTTAAAGCTTGATCCATATGACATGGTCAGGGATGTGACCTTAATGCTCCCATCAGTTGTTCCATTATAATCAGCCGCAATGCCCTGACCACTAAAAGTTACGCCACTGGCTGTGAATGTACTGTCTACATATCCAGAAATTGTTGTAAGTGCAACCCATGGATTTGTGCCAGCGGCGGTAAATGTAATGTTGTTATTTGTAAGCGCTGAGGAAGCACCCTCCTCATTTATTGTACTGTCACTGTCGAAACTCTGGTCGGCTGGCGCGGCCAGTGTGTCTGAAAAGCTGGTAATACGCACTGCTTCGCCCTGAACGGAACCAGCCGTCTTTTCCAGAACCCAATCCCCTCCTTTTTCCGCTGCGCCCGTCGCATCCTCCGACGCGGCGACATCCGCACCGGTGCTGATCGCAAATTTTCCGATGAAAGCCAGGCCATCGTCGCCCTTTGCAACGTCGCACCCATAGAGAAGGATATCGCCCTCCGCCGTCACCGCGCGGCCAAGCGCGGTCAGATCCGCCTGGCGGGTGGTCAGCGCCGCGGCATCAAGATCGGCGGAGCCCAGGACAAGCCGCCCCTCGCTCCCATGGGACAGGACGTGGATGGCGTCGTAGCCCGCATGCGACTCGGCCCATCGGGCCATCTGGGCCAGGCCATCCTGCCCGCCACCGATCAACTCGACCTCGACACCAGGACGGATGCCATCCACCAGTTTCTGGTAATCGGCCACCGAGGTATCGACGAACGCCACTTCCTTTCGACCACCGACCTGGGCAGGGTCGGCGACTCGGACCTGGACCGCGGCCGGGACTTCGGGGACCGGTGCCCTGGCCGCAATTTCGGTGATTTCGTGGGCGACATCGACGGCGGCGGCGCCGTCGAACATCATGCGCGGCTCCAGGGCCATGATCAGACCACCGGCCAAGGACCGATGGCGGCGAGGCCTCTCCCTGTCACTCATGGGCTGAAAACACGTCACTCCATCAACCGAATCCCTTGGCGCCATGGTGGTACTCCTGGATGAAGCCTGCGCACATTCAACTTAATCCATTCCGCATATGAGATGCAATCCGCGCAATGCATCTTTATCGCTGCACGCGTTAGGCTGTGCGACCATGAAAAATATGTAATATACTGAAATAATGCCGGTTCCACGCTTAAAGGTAACCACCCGGGAGCCCCCCTTGAGGGATATCGTATGCACGCAAATTTCCAGCAAACTTAAGCCCTCCCCCTCGATGGGCTACCGTATGCACGCATGTTTCCAGCAAACTTAAGCCCTCCCCCTCGATGGGGGAGGGTTGGGTGGGGGTGGCGGTGAGGCGCGCACAGACAGTAGTATGTTCTCACAAAAGCTGAATTCTTGGGTGGACAACGATGAATCTACGTGCTTCACCTTCACCCTCACCCAACCCTCCCCCATCAAGGGGGAGGGCTTTACTTGCGGGAAACGGATAGTTTCTACAGCGAAACTCCTACAGCGCAGTCTGTCCGACTTGTGTGCATACGATACCCCCCCGGAAGAGGGGGGAGAGGGCATCAATTGAAGACGATCTGGTACCAGGCCTTGTCGTTTTCCCCATCCAGGGAGACGATGCGGTTGACATG
Source organism: Alphaproteobacteria bacterium (assembly GCA_039908285.1). Classification (GTDB taxonomy): domain Bacteria; phylum Pseudomonadota; class Alphaproteobacteria; order Rhodospirillales; family Rhodospirillaceae; genus JAMOBE01. Next base: position 14,017 of record JAMOBE010000052.1, on the reverse strand, counting down.
GAGTCCCTCAACCGTGAGACGGTCCTTGGCGCGAAAGGTACACGATCCGCTGGAGAAGTCCGACTCCGCCGGACCGGTCAGCAGAACCGAAAAGGGCACGCGGCGCCCCGAAGGTGCGCGCGGCGGCAGGGCGCGCGGGTTCTCGGTCACCTCGATCACCGTGACGGGAATCGGGAAGCCACCATCTGGGATCAACTCGCAGAGCGTCTCCACCAGGGGAGCGAACGCATCAGCACGAAGATTGGCGATCATGATGGAACTCGCTGAGCTGAATAATTGATCAGGAACAAGAGCACCCTCTCCCCCCAAAAGAGGTGGGAGAGGGCCTTTTGAGTGTGCTCCTTACCAGAGTGCCGTCGTCACGGGCGCGACGGATAGTAACCGTTCGTCACGATGACAAAATTGATCGCGAGGTACGGATTGCGGATATCCACAGCCGCACTGCCGGTGCCGGTCACTGCCACCGTTCCCCCGGTCACCGTGGTGATGTTCACGGTGTTGTCCGGGATGGTCGGGGTTCCCGCTGACCCGGGATCGAGGGTAACCGTCAGGCCGTTGACGGTGGTGGGAGTGGAGCCCAGCGAACTGCTCCACATGGTCGCACCTGCATTGCCGCCAGGGCTGCCGCTGATGGTGGTGTTGGTGGCGGTGGGCGTGTTGGTGGCTCCCGCGGCGGGATTGACCTGCAACTGAGCGGCGGTCAGTTTCGGCGGCGTGGCGGGTGTGCCAGGCTTGCCCGGAATCGTGACGCTCTGTTGTCCGGTCGAGGCCGAGAAGGCCGCCCCGTGGGTGTGGGCGATGACATCGGACGAGCGGGTAAGGGCATACCGTCCGCCCTTTTCAGCGATACTGTACATATCCTGCCCCTCGGGCCCCGTGTAGGGACCATACCCAAACATCGTCCGTCCACGGAGGTCCGGAACATTGAAGCTTGTTGTGCCGCTGCCCCCGTAAAGTGTCGATATCAGGCTAAACAGCGCCTGGTACTGGTTGACCGGCAAGCTCTCTCCATTGCACGGCTGGGTATCCTGGGGTGCCCAGCTGAATGCGAACGGAACGATCTGACCAATATATGCTTCCATGACTCTTTCCCTTTCCTCAAGTTCACCCTGAAAACTCCGACGATGCGCCGGACCTTGCGGGGGGTACCCCCGTACCGCCCGCCTCCCATGGCAACCAGACCATCACGTCGACGAGCGGCAGGCGCTGCGCCACCTTGAAGCCCAGTGCCAGATAGAATTGCGCGGCCCGCCCATTGCCGCGCATCACGCTCAACGTCAGCGGTGCGCCGACCCTGGTCGCAATCCCCTGCAAATCCCTCAAAATGGCGGTTCCGTAGCCAAGACCATGGACGGCCGGAATGAACGCGATGTCGAGGATCCGCACCTCGTCGTAATCGAAATCGATGGCGACACGTCCGACCCGCTCGCCCAGTCTTTCGATCACGAAGTACAAGGCGTTGGGGTAGGCGTCGCCATACCCGATCGTCTGGAACTTCTGTTGCTGCTCGATCAGCGTCTCGATGAAGTCCCGCTCCGCATCGACCATCCACAGATCGGCACGGGTCGAGCGGTGCAAGGCGGCCAGGAAATCAGCGTCCGAGGGACGGGACGGCCGCATCAACAGCCCTTGCGACAACCCTGTCGCGTTATCACTCATTTCCCCCCACCACAGGCATAAGGAAACACCCACACCGCGTGAAAGGCCATCGAGCCATCCACACGCGTGAGCGTCTAATGCCATACTTTTTCAGGGAAAAAAACCAAATAGTAGCACTAGCGCAATGGCTGTGCATTGGGCGCGTTCGGAAATGCCGAGCCTGTTCGCGTTATAAGATCACCCTGGCGGTGGGCTACGCATTCAGCGCCCCGACGATTTCCTCGGTCATCTTCTTGGCGTCGCCGAACAGCATCATGGTGTGCTCGCCGAAGAACAGCGGGTTGTCGACGCCGGCGTAGCCCGACGCCATGGAGCGCTTGACGAACAGCACCGTCTTCGCCTTGTCGACGTCGAGGATCGGCATGCCATAGATGGGGCTGGACGGGTCGGTCCGGGCCGCCGGATTGGTGACGTCGTTGGCGCCGATCACATAGGCGACATCGGCGGTTGCGAACTCGTGGTTGATCGCTTCCAGCTCGAACACGTCGTCATAGGGCACGTTGGCCTCGGCCAGCAGCACGTTCATGTGCCCCGGCATGCGGCCCGCCACCGGGTGGATGGCGTAGCGGACGCCCACCCCCTCTTTCTTCAGGACATCCGCCATCTCGCGCAGGGCATGCTGGGCCTGGGCCACCGCCATGCCATAGCCGGGGACGATGATCACCTTGGACGCGTTCTTCATGATGAAGGCCGCGTCGTCGGCCGAGCCCGCCTTCACCGCCCGGTCGCCGCTCGCCGCCGGTCCGCCGCTGCCCGCCGTCTCGCCGCCGAAGCCGCCCAGAATGACGTTGACGATGGAGCGGTTCATCCCCTTGCACATGATGTAGGACAGGATGGCGCCAGACGACCCCACCAGCGCCCCGGTGACGATCAGCAGGCTGTTGCCCAGGGTAAAGCCGATGCCCGCCGCCGCCCAGCCCGAGTAGGAGTTGAGCATGGAAATCACCACCGGCATGTCGGCGCCGCCGATGGGAACGATGATGAGGAAGCCCAGCGTAAAGGCGAGCGCCGTCATCAGGAAGAAGACGGTATGCGACTCGGACACCGCGAACAGGACGATCAACAGCAGCAGAAGCCCCGCCAGCACGGCGTTCAGATGGTGCTGCATCCGGAACACCACCGGAGCGCCGGAGACCAGGCCCTGGAGCTTGCCGAAGGCGATGACGGAGCCGGAAAAGGTGATGGCGCCCACCGCCGTGCCGAGGGACATCTCGATCAGGCTGCCAGCGTGGATGCTCCCCACCGCGCCGATGCCATAGGCTTCCGGCGTCAGCAGCGCCGCCGTCGCCACCAGGACGGCGGCCAGGCCCACCAGGCTGTGAAAGGCCGCCACCAGCTGAGGCAGGGCGGTCATCTGGATCTTCCTGGCGATGACGGTGCCGGCACCGCCGCCGATGACGATGGCGATGACGATCCAGGTGTAGTCCGCCACCACCGGCGAAGCCAGGGTGGTGAGGATGGCGATGGCCATGCCGACGATGCCGAGCGTGTTGCCCTGGCGCGCCGACTCAGGACTCGACAGCCCGCGCAACGCCATGATGAAGCAGACGGAGGCGATCAGATAGGCGAGGCCGGTCATGTTTGCAGCCGTCATGGGAGCGCCCTTTCCTACCTGTTCTTTTTCCGGAACATGGCCAGCATCCGCTGGGTGACGATGAAGCCGCCGAAGATGTTGACCGAGGCGAGGACCACGGCGAAGAACCCGAGGGTCTTCGCTCCGGTAAAGCCCAGAGGCCCGGCCGCCAGCAGAGCGCCGACGATGATCACCGAGGAAATGGCGTTGGTCACCGCCATCAGCGGCGAGTGGAGCGCCGGCGTCACCCGCCAGACCACGTAGTAGCCGACGAACACCGCCAGCACGAACACGGTGAACAGGCCGAGGAACGTCCCCTCGGCATGGCCGCCGCCGGCCTGTGCCGACTGCTGGGCCACCTCCGCCGCCACCTCCGCCGCATCCCGGGCCAGGACCCTCGCGTTCTCCGCCATGGCCTGGGCCTGCTCGGCGAGGCGGTTCGCTCCCTGAATGATCCGATCCATCACCGTCCTCCTTCCCTGGTCACGTCATCAGGGCGGGGTGAACCACCCGGCCGTCGTGGGTGACGCAGGTGCCCTTGACGCACTCGTCGGCCCAGTCGAGGGCCAGGGTCCGGGTCCCCTTGTCCACGAAGGGGCTTATGAAATTGTACAGATTCCTCGCGAACAGGACGCTGGCGTCCTGGGCGATGGAGGAGGGCAGGTTGGCCGGGCCGATGAGGGTCACCCCGTGCTTCACCACCGTCCGCCCGAACTCCGACAGCGGGCAGTTGCCGCCCATTTCCACCGCCAGGTCGACGATGATCGATCCGGTCCGCATGTCGCGGACCATGTCCTCGGTGATGAGCACCGGGGCCGGCTTGCCGGGGATCAGGGCGGTGGTGATGACGATGTCGGTCTTCCTGAGCTGCTCGTGGATGGCCGCCGCCTGCTTGGCGCGGAAGTCCTCAGCCATCTCCCGGGCATAGCCGCCGGCGGTCTCGGCGCCCTTCATCGCCGCCTCGTCCACGACGACGAACTTCGCGCCGAGGGACTCCACCTGTTCCTTCACCGCCGGACGCACGTCGAAGGCATGGACCACGGCCCCGAGTCGCCTCGCCGTGGCGATGGCCTGCAGCCCGGCCACGCCGGCGCCGATGACCAGCACCCGGGCCGGCGGGATCGTGCCGGCCGCGGTCATCATCATCGGCATGGCCCGGTTGAACACCGCCGCCGCATCGACCACCGCCTTGTAACCGGCCAGGTTGCTCTGAGACGACAGGATGTCCATGCCCTGGGCGCGGGAGATGCGCGGCATCAGCTCCATGGCGAAGGCGGTGAGCCCGGCCTCGGCATAGCGCTGCACGTCCTCGCGGTTCATCAGGGCCGACAGCCCGGCGATCAGGACGGCGCCCCGCTTCATCAGGGCGATCTCGTCGCTGCCCTCGGCCGCGGTCAGCGGCCGCTGCACCTTCAGCACGATGTCGGCATCCTTCAAGGCCGCCGCCGCGTCGGGGGCGATGGTCGCCCCGGCCGCCCGGAAGCTTTCGTCGGTGAGGCTGGAGGCATCGCCGGCCCCCGTCTCGACCACGACATCGACCCCGAGTCCCGTGAACCTCTTCACCGTGTCGGGGGACGCCGCCACCCGCAACTCAAAGGCGCGTCGCTCCTTGGGAATGGCAATCTGCATGGGACGGGTTCCCCTCTGCTGGTCGGCGCCCATCGTCCTGTCTCGCCGACATGACGGCGGCAGCCAGCGTAGCACGACCCCGGTTCCAGGCCAAGGCTTGAAACGTGCGGTTGAGATGCGATCCTCAACCCGACCGAAACCGCGTCAGAGGTGCACCAGCGTCGGGGCCAGCCAGGCCACCAGGCTGAGGAGCAGGCCGACGACGCCGAGGCCGGCGGCGGCGAAGGCCAGGGCGGCCACCTCGGACACCAGCGAGGCCGAGGCCATCACGATGGCCAGTTGGAAGGCGGCGGAGCCGTATTCGAACAGGTGATAGGCGCCCAGCGCCCTGTCACGCTCGGCCTCCGCCTCGCGGGCGCGGGCCGACAGTTCCTTGCGCCCTTCTCCCTTTTCCGGGTCCGACTCATAGCGCTCGGCGGTGCTCCGCCAGGCGGCGATCTGTCTGTCCAGGGCCTCGACCCGCCCCGGGGGCAGGCTTTCCGGCCGGGAGGCATCCAGGCTCTCGGCGGCGGTGCGCATGACGGTCATGCGGATCGTCTTCGCCTGATAGAACGCCCACAGATTGCTGGCGGTGATGTTGCTGGACAGGGAGGTGTTCTGGGCGCTCTTGCCGCCCATTTCCGAAATGGCCAGCAGCGCCGCCAGAATGGATATCAGGATGGCGATCCGCCGGCTGTTGTGGTGGTGGGCCGCCTCATGGATAAGCTCGTGGGTTTCGTGCATTTCGTGAGCGCCCATGGCCCGTCCCTCCCCTTCCCTTCCCCAAACTCGCACCATCTCGATGCGGGAGAACAATACAGGGACACACCCCGCCGGTCAAGCCCCCGGCAACGGGTTGGCCCCCCGCTCCAGCAGCAGCATGGCGACCCCGACGAGAACCGCCACCGTCCCCGCGGCCCCGAGGACAATGTCGAGACGGGAATACCGGGGCATCGGCGCATCCAGCGCGGCATCCAGCCTGAACACCCCGAGCCGGTACCGCCGCCACAGCACCACCGCCACCGCCATGGTCCCCAACCAGACGACGGCAAGGCCAGAGAGGGCGAAAATATCGGTCAACTGAATAATCCCCGAACACTCCTTCGCCGCCGGCATATCGGATAACAGAGGTTCTCACTATGGGCCGGGCGGCGGGACGTCTTGCCGACAGCACGCGCCTGTCTTGGTTAATCGGACTGTTTTGATGCCACCTCTGCGGCCAAGGCCGAAGGCGACCCGGAACAGGTCTGGCATATTGATCCGGCGGTCTGTTCTGATTTCCAGGATACCAAGCCGCACGAGGTCGTCGCAAACTCCCTGCCACCCACGCGCGGCATTCGGCGGAGGCAGTCCCCCCTGCGAAAGCGAAAGAGGCCCGCCCGGAAAGGCGTCACGCCATCGGTCTTCGAGAGCCGCGAATTCACACGGTACACTAAGCCCTTGCAGAGGCTTCACGAACGCATTGACCCACGGATAATCCTCCGCCAGTTCATCAACACGGATTTTCGATGCCTCTTGCACACCTCGCTTGATGCTCTCGTAATGCAGGGCAAACTCATGGGCGGTGTACCTCGACGAATCCTCCGCCGCCTTGCGGATCGCGGCAAGAAAGGACCGGGGCGAGGTCCGTTGCTTCCCATCGGCCAGATGGCTGACCGACCACACGTAGGGCACACCGCGACGGCGGTCGGGGCCCATCCAGGGCCCGGCCAGCGCCTCGAACAGTTTGCGCTGTTGGCCACCCTCCCGCTTGACCTCGTCACTGAGGAAGTACTTACCGTCCCGCACCTTCGGATTCACTCCGACGCACTCCTCGTAGATCTCCCGCAATATGCTCCCGTGCGGCTCCTGCGCATTGCACAGCATCTGCCACAACAGACCGTGCAGGTCGTGGGGAGCCCATGCAAGGTCGGCACGAGTCGAAACAAGCTTTGACGCGTCGGTAAAATTCGTGACCCTATCACCGGACTGGTCCTCCCGTAGGAAGACCTTGCCGTGCAGACATGAAAAAGGCTTTAGCCACAACAAGAGCCGAAGAAGATCACGCACGATACGATCCATCTCGACCCAATTCGAACTCAGGCGGTCGAGAGCATCAAAAACGATCAAGCCATATTCGCCGCGCTGTTGCATAGTTGCATTGGCGTTTTCAGCCAGTCTGGCAAATTTCTCCGGCTGATTTCGAACCCAAGCGACCGTATCCTTCCAATCTTTGGCTGGTACAATCTCTCCGGTTATGTCTCTCAGCCAGCGGGCGGTGACGGCACGCCAGATGTCATAAGGAGCGACCTCTTCAGTTATCAAAGATTTGAAAGTGTCGGGATCGGGATAGAGTTTGATATTGGGAGCCCCAGAATATCCGATCCTCACCTCGGTTCGTTCCAGTTCGCCCACGTCTTTTCCCAGCGCGCCACGTAGCTGAGAAGAATCCAACGCCGCGGTCCAGAACGACTTGCCCGTACCGCGCCCCCCCACCACCAGAGCGCAGTCCAGGCGCAAAGCCTTCAAATGCGCCATGGGGACGTAAATGTGCTCGAGTTGGGGCGCGTGGCCGAAATTCGATGTCTCGATCGGCAGTGCCTTGATGATGGCTTGGCGAATGTCGTTTGTGGTCGTCATGATTCCTCTCGGCCACTATCCGCCAAGCGGTCGATCGCCTCGAGAAAGGTTCCGAAGACCTGCCTGATCTGTTCTTCATCGAGCCGGGGCAGGCGTTCGTGGAGCGACACCAGGGCGGCGAACCCGCGGTGCCAGCGGATGGGCAAGGGATAGTGGGGGGCGCTCTCGTCGGGTTCATCGAAACTCCACAGCCCTTCCACCACCGGAGAGTCCGCCGGCACTTCGTCGTACAGCTCGTCGGAAAACAAATCCCACGCGTGTTCGCGAACAGCCTTGATATACACCGCAGCATCGAGTTCCGGGACCATGGCGGCGACGTGTTGCAGTCGCTCACGAATCATCGGCACCTTTCCCCAGGTGCGCCAGTGCTGCAACAGGATGCGATAGCCTGACCACGTCTGGTCGCCGTCGATGGCGAACAGAAGCACCGCCGTTGCACCAAGACTGGTGATGCAGGCGGATGCCACCTCGTCGATACCGGCCCGGGAGTCGATGAGGACGACATCGGGCGTCCAGCGCTTCTCCAACGCCTCGACAAGGCGAAGCAGGCGCTGGGACCAGGACTCCCTGGCTCCATCGGCACTGACCTTGGGCATCCAGACGCGGCCGAGTTTGGCCACGTATTCGCCCGGGTCGCGGCCATGGGCCGGGACGACAAAAATCTCGCCATCATGCGACAGGCTGCTCATCGCCGTCATGTCGGCGAACACACCGTCCGTGTTGTCCACCAGGTCCTCGACCAGCCAGTCGGCGATCCCGTAGGTGGGGCGACGGTCTTCGGGTAGCAGTGAAGAGGACAGCCCCGGGGACTCAAGGTCGAGATCAAGGACCAGGACACGCTTGCCCTGCTGGGCCAGCGACCAGGCGGTCACCGCCAGAGCCGTCGAACGCCCGACCCCGCCCTTGATCGAGAAGAACACGATGCGAGGAACGCCTTTGGTGACCGGCGAAATCGAAATCCAGTTGCTTTCGGTCGCCAGCCGGTCGGCGACATAAAACTTCACCCCTTCAAACTCCTCCTCTTCGAAGGAAAAAAGGGTGGCGCCTTGCCGCGCTACGCTCATATCCCTTTCCCACAGCAGCGCGCGTTCCGCCGGATAGGCGTGGGAACCAAGGTGTTTCTCGAACTCGCGGGCGATCGTTGCCAGCGTCTCCGCGATCCCGGGTTCAGCACCCAGCCTCTCATCGACGATCAGCCGCACGCGGCCGCCGAGGTCACGATTGACGACGACAGAGTCAATCTTGGCCAGGGCGTCTGCATGGGACCGCAGAATTTTGGCGACTTCGGGGAGGATGTTGTCGAATGTGATCACGTCAGCCCATCCATCTCAACGTCCCGCACCAAATTACACACGACGTTCGCCCCCTGCCGATGCGGCTCGACTCTGTGTCTATCGAATTGACCTTGTAGGTCGTAGCGTTGATTAACGTTCCAGTTCTCAAAGGGATTCACCGACGGCAACACATATTCCGCGCCCCCGTAGCGGCCGCGACGATACGTTTCATACCGTTTCCATACTTTATTCGCATGCACCCAGTCTTTATCCTCGACTGGGTCGCCGCCACTCTCCACTTGCATGCCGAACTTCACCATCAGCCACTTCAACCCGCACTCGGCCGCCAGACCATAGAGATGATCCGCATTGGCCCAGCGCTCAGCCTCAAACAGGCGGTTGCCGTCGTCCCAGTGTCGACGATGGGCATCGTGAAAGTCCACGGCCATTCCACCACTCGGAAGAGTCTTCATCCCCTATCGCTCACCACCCCATTGCCCTGAACCACCATCTCGTCCCTACACCCTGAAGCTTTCGCCGCAACCGCAGCGGCCGGTCTCGTTGGGGTTGCTGAAGACGAAGCTCGATCCCATCTTGCCGTCGCGGTAGTCCATCCGGGTGCCGATGAGGAACATCAGGGCCTTGGGGTCCACGAACAACTTGACGCCCTTGTCCTCGATCACGTCTTCGTTGTCGCGCTGTTCGGTCGCGTATTCGAGAACATAGGCGAGGCCCGAGCAGCCCGCCGTCTTGACGCCCACCCGCAGGCCCAGCACCGGCTCGGCCAGTCCGGCCATCATTTCCTTGACCCGTGTCGCGGCCGCATCGGTCAGCGTGATCGCCTGTTCGGTCATGTCGTCCTCCTCTCCTCCAGTAAAACCATCACTCAGCTCAGAACATGTCGAGCGCCACCCGCGCCACGTCGCTCATGCGGTCGGGGGTCCACGGTGGGTCCCAGCACAGGGTCACATCCACCTCTCCCGCACCCTCGATGGCGGCGACCGCCAGGGCCACCTCGCGCGGCAGGGTGCCGGCCACCGGGCAGGCCGGGGCGGTCAGGGTCATCTGGATCGACACCACCCCGCCCTCCGCGCACCGTATGTCGTAGATCAGCCCGAGATCATAGATGTTGACCGGAATCTCGGGGTCATAGACGGATCGCAGAGCGTCGATCACGTCCACCTCGTCCACGGCCGGCGCGTCGGCGGCCAGTGGCGTGCCGACCTTCACGCAGACATCGTCGCCCATCGTCACCGGGGCCATCGGCGGATAGCCATACATCGTCGTCCGCTCCCTACTCGGTCGATACCTTGGCCTCGCCGTCCATGGCCGCCACCATGGTGTGCCAGGACAGCGTCGCGCATTTCACCCGTACCGGAAACTGCCGGACCCCGGCCAGGACCTGCAGCCGCTCCATCTCGTCTTCCAGACCACCCGGCAGGCCACCCGGCGGAGCGTGGCCGTGGCCGTGGTCTTCGTGGCCCTCGTGGTCCTCGTACTCGTCCTCGCCGGTGCACATGGCGTGAAAGGAGTGGAACAGCGCCCGGGCCTCGGCCTCGCTACGGCCCTTCAGCATCTCGGTCATCATCGACGCCGAGGCCATGGAGATGGCGCAGCCCTGTCCCTCGAACGCCGCGTCCCGCACCGTGCCGTCGCCCTCCAGGGTCAGGTAGACGGTGAGCTGGTCGCCGCACATGGGGTTGCTGCCCTGGGCCTCGCGGTTGGCGTCCGGCGGGTGGCGCAGGTTGCGGGGGTTCTTCCCATGGTCCAGGATCACCTCCTGGTAGAGATCGCGCAGTTCGTCCAGCATCACCCGAAAATCTCCCGCACCGTGTCCAGTGCCTGCCCGAGGGCGTCCACCTCCGCCCGCGTGTTGTAGAGGGCGAACGACGCCCGCGCCGTCGCCGGCACGCCGAAGCGCTGCATCAGCGGCTGGGCGCAGTGGTGCCCGGCCCGCACCGCCACCCCAGAGCGGTCCAGGATGGTGGCGATGTCGTGGGGGTGGACGCCCGCCAGCACGAACGAGATCACGCTGGCCTTGCCCGGCGTCGTGCCGATGATGCGCAGTCCCTCGACCGCCGACAGGCGCTGGGTCGCGTACTGCAACAGGTCGCGCTCGTGGGCGCCGATGCGGTCGAGGCCGATGGACTCCACATAGTCGATGGCCGCCCCAAGGCCGACGGCCTGGGCGATGGCCGGCGTCCCCGCCTCGAAGCGGGCCGGCGGCGCCGCCCAGGTGGATTTCTCGAAGGTGACGCTGGCGATCATGTCGCCGCCGCCCTGGTAGGGCGGCATGGTCTTCAGAAGGTCCTCGCGGCCATAGAGCACGCCGATGCCGGTCGGCCCGTACAGCTTGTGGCCGGAGAAGACATAGAAATCGCAGTCCAGGTCGCGGACGTCCACCTTCATGTGGGGAACCGCCTGGCAGCCGTCCACCAGCACCACCGCTCCAACCGCGTGGGCGGCGGCGGCGATGGCCTTGACCGGCAGGGTGGTCCCCAGCACGTTGGAGATGTGGGCGACCGCAACCATCTTCGTCCGCGGCCCGAGGAGTTTCTCATACTCCTCGAACAGGAACGCGCCGTCGTCTCCGACCGGCACCACCTTCAGCGTGATGCCCAGCTCGTCCCGCAGCAACTGCCAGGGGACGATGTTGGAGTGGTGCTCGAGCCACGAGATCACCACCTCGTCGCCGGCCTTGAGGAACTTCCGTCCCCAGGTGGCGGCCACCAGGTTGATGGACTCGGTGGCGCCGCGGGTGAAGACGATCTCGCGAGCCCGCCGGGCGTTCAGGAACCGGCGCACGGTCTCGCGGGCGCCCTCGTAGCGCTCGGTGGCCCGCTCCGACAGCAGGTAGGCGCCCCGGTGGACGTTGGCGTAATCGGTCTCGTAGAAGTCCTTCAGCGCCTCGGTGACCTGCCGGGGCTTCTGCGCCGAGGCGGCGCTGTCGAGGAACACCAGCGGCCGCCCCCGCACCGGCTTCGCCAGGATGGGAAAGTCGGCCCGCAGCCGCTCCACGTCCAGGGGAGCGGCGCTCCGCCGCAGATCGTCCAGGATGACCGTCATGCCTGCCTCCCACCGCGACGAGCCAGCCAGTCCCGCACCACGTCCGCCATCGCCTCGCGCACCGCTTCGACCCCGATCCCATCGATGACATCGTCGAGAAAAGCCTCGATCAGCAGGCCCCGCGCCGTCTCCGGGTCCAGCCCGCGGGCGCGCAGATAGAACATGGCGTCCTCGTCCAGCTCGCCGGCCGTCGCACCATGGGCGCACTTCACGTCGTCGGCGTAGATTTCCAGCTCGGGCTTGCAGTCCACCTCGGCCGTCCGGGACAAAAGCAGGGCCTTGTGGACCTGACGGCCATCGGTGCGCTGGGCATCCCGCCGCACCAGGATGCGGCCCTGGAACACGCCCCGGGCGTGACCATCCAGGACCCCCTTGAACACCTGCCGCGACACCGTGTCGGGCACGGCGTGGTCGATCATCAGGGTGTTGTCCACGTGCCGATGACCGTCGGCGGCGTAGGCCCCACCGACGCGGCACTCGGCTCCTTCCCCGGCCAGGGTCACCCGCAGATCATTGCGGCAGAGGGCGCCACCCACCGTCAGGATCATGGCCTCGTAGACCGCCCGACGCTCCACCACCACCCGGGTGGAGCCGATCAGGCTGGCGTCGTCGGCCCCGTTCTGCAGGACGTAGTGACCGAGCGCCGCTCCCTCGGCCAGGGAGACATCGACCACGGTGTTGCCGAAATAGGGAGTGCCGCCGAACCCCACCTGGCTCTCCAGCAGGGTGAGACGAGCGCCACGTCCGAGTGCCACCACCACCCGCGGATGGGCCATCACCGGCTCGGTTCCGGCGGCCCCGACCGACACCAGGTGCAGCGGCAGCGTCACCTCGGCCCCCGCCGCCACCGCGATCACCACGCCGTCGCCGGCATAGGCGGCATTGAGAGCTTCCAGTGGCTCCTCCGGAGCCCGTTCCAGCGCCGCCCTGACCCAGTCCCGCTCCAGGGCGGCGTCAAGCGTCTCCACCGTGACCCCGGCCGGCAGGGAGGCCAGGTCCGACAGGGCCGGCGTCATCCGGCCGTTCACCAGGACGATGCGGCAGCCCGCAACCGCCAGAACCCGACCGGCCGGCAGGGCATCGACCACGGGCGGAGAAGCGGCCAGTGCCGCCGGCACGAAGGCGATCTTCCGCAGAGCGTTGAGGGTGGTGTACTTCCACGCCTCGGCCCGCGTCGTCGGCAGCCCGACGGCGCCATAGCGGGCAAGCCCGGCCCTGCGGACCTCGGCCAGTCGCCCTCCCGCCCCCTGGCCGGTCTCGGCCTGGCGATCGAGGAATGGCTGGCCGATGGTGGTGGTCTGCGGCATGATGGCTCTCCCTTCCCGCCCTCAGGCCGCCGCGCCGGTGAACTCGGCGTAGCCCCGGTCCTCCAGCTCCAGCGCCAGCTCCTTGCCACCCGAGCGGGCGATGCGCCCGGCCGCCAGCACGTGCACCCGGTCCGGCACGATGTAGTCCAGCAGGCGCTGATAGTGGGTGATGACCAGGAACGACCGCTCCGGTGAGCGCAGGGCGTTGACCCCGTCCGCCACCACCTTGAGGGCGTCGATGTCGAGGCCGGAGTCGGTCTCGTCGAGGACGGCCAGGGCGGGCTCCAGCATCATCATCTGCAGCACCTCGTTGCGCTTCTTCTCGCCGCCGGAGAAGCCGACGTTGAGGGCGCGACGCAGCTTGTCGTCGCCGATGCCGAGCGCCTTGGTCTTCTCCCGCACCAGCTTGAGGAACTGCATGGCGTCCACCTCGGGCTCGCCCCGGTACTTGCGCCGCGCATTGAGGGCGGTCTTCAGGAACGTGGTGGTGGCCACCCCCGGGATCTCCACCGGGTACTGGAAGGCGAGGAAGATGCCCTCGCAGGCCCGCTCCTCCGGCGCCAGCGCCAGGAGATCGCGGCCGCGGAAGGTCACCGAGCCGGCCGTCACCTCATAGCCGGGACGGCCGGCGATGACGTTGGACAGGGTGCTCTTGCCGGCGCCGTTCGGCCCCATGATGGCGTGGACCTCGCCCGGCCCGATGGTCAGGTCGATGCCCTTAAGGATCTCCTTCCCGTCGACCGATGCATGCAGGTTATGGATCTCGATCAGTGACATGGTGCGATGTCCTTGGAACCTATGCTCCCTCTCCCCCTCGAGGGGGGGAGGGCCGGGGTGAGGGGGTGGGGCAACCGGCACGTTCCGGGGAGCTTCGCGCCCCCCTCACCCAACCCTCTCCCCCCTGAAGGGGG
>JAMOBE010000051.1:0-25844 GCA_039908285.1 Alphaproteobacteria bacterium | reverse complement strand
GGTGACGGTGTGAACATGTGGAATATGCCTCCCATGGCGGGTCTCCTTGAGGCTTGGGGTTGACGCCGACGCCGGGGGGTAGGACCGGAGGCGGCGGATCCGGGTGTACATGGTGCGTTCTTCTGTGTCAAGATATTATTCCTTTCGAGCGCGCATATTTTCGTGTTTGGGAATGTGGGCGTATTTTCTGCGCCAAACGTCGCTCGACGACGAGTCATCCGGCAAGCCGAGCCCGCCCCAGATTGGGAATTGCACTCCCCATCGGCCCTGGCCGCTGTGACTTCGTGCTTATGCCGGTGAGAAAGCGATGGAGCTGCCACGGCGTCAGGATGGTGCCGTCGTGGATGCCGAGCACCCGCTTGACCGCTTCGACACAGGTATATGGTCTCCACGGGGCCGGGCGCGGCGGCGGCTCGCGCAGATAGGTCTCGACCACCGTCAGGCCGCGGGCTCGCCACGCCGCCGCCAGGTCGGCGGCATGGCCCGGCGGATGGACGGCGATGTCGGTGCGGTGGGACAAAGGGTCGATGGTGATCCAGCCCCGTCCGTCGCCGAGGGCGACGAAGCAGTGCCGGAACCCCCGGCGCATCAGCCGCAGCCACCACAGCTCGGTGGTATCGCAGAACACCACCAGCACATGCCGCCAGCGCGTGTCGACGCGCATGGCCGCGCCCTTGCCGTCGCTCAACATGACACGATCCCCTTGTGGCGCAGCACGGTGGTCAGCCGGTCCAGGGCCTCGTCCCAGTAGCGGGCATCGATCTCCTGGTCGCGAGCCCGGCCGTCGGGCGGCGACATTGCCAGCCCATAGCGTCCGAGCACCCGCACATGGGCCTGGTCGAGTCGTCGCTGGCGCCGCAGGCCGGTGACCGCCCGATGGATGTCATCGGGATCGCAGGGGCGCCCGAACATGGCGCCGTTCGAGTCGAGGACGGCCCCGTCGCGGCGGGCGATCTGGCAGCGGCAGAACCAGAACCAGGCCTCCTCCGCATCCCGGAATGGCTCGGTGGGCCGCTCGGCCAACGTGCGAGGTGAGTATTTTTCGCGTTTCATCCGCCCCTCCAGCAATCGGAACATTCAATGAACATTCTCGTACACCCTGGCGCGTAGGAATGTCAAGCGGGAAAGCGGAACATGTTCCTAGTGAAAAATCGGCGGTTTTCTGTGATGATCTTCCCATGCTTAGACATGCTGACATATGGACAGCCATCGACCGCCTGGCGCGGGAACATGGGCTGTCGGCGTCGGGGCTGGCGCGCCGTTCGGGCCTGGACCCCACCACCTTCAACAAAAGCAAGCGTGTGACCCGGGATGGCCGCCCGAGGTGGCCGTCCACGGAGAGCATCGCCAAGATTCTCGAGTCAACCGGCGCGTCGCTGGAGCAGTTCGTCAGCTTTACCGGGCCATCGGGTGCGCGGTCGGGGCCGACTCACACCGTGCCGCTGATCGGCTTCGCCCAGGCGGGCGACAAGGGGTTCTTCGATGATGCCGGGTATCCCGTCGGCGGCGGCTGGGACGAGATCCCCTTTCCCGACGTCAGCGATCCGCACACCTACGCCCTGGAGGTCAGCGGCGACAGCATGGAACCGGTCTACCGGGCCGGCGACCAGATCATCGTCTCACCCGGGGGGGCCTTCCGCCGTGGCGATCGGGTGGTGGTGCGCACGGACGAGGGTGAGGTGATGGTCAAGGAGCTGCTGCGCAAGACGGCGAAGCGACTCGAGCTGAAATCGCTGAATCCCGCCTATCCGGACCGGGTGCTGGACGTGGATGACGTGGCCTGGATCGCCCGCGTGCTGTGGGTCAGCCAGTAACAAAGGGCCGAGAGGCCCTTCACACTCCCCCGGACCTATCATCCTGGAATTACCGGGGGGCACGAGGGCCTCCAGGCCCTCGTTCTTTAATCCGAGGCTTTGCTCAGAATTAACCTACTTCCCCGCCGCCCCACCCCGGATCTCTCCGACCTTGGTTCGCAGGGCGCCGATCAGTCCACCGATATCGCCGCCACTGCGCTGAAGCACCGCGGAGTACTCGGAACGATAGGTGATGCTCATGCTCACCCCCTCCACCACCAGATCCACCACCCGGAGACCACGGTCGCCCTGTTTCAGGCGCCAGGCCACCATCACTGGCGGGCCGTCCTTCTGGTTCACCGTGGAGTCGACGAACACCTCGTCATCGGGGGCGGGCTTGACCCCGGTGACGTTCAGGGTCTGGCCCTGATAGTCCTTGAAACGGGAGGCCCAGTTCAGGACCGTGATGTCCTCGAACAGCTTCACGAAGTCCTTCTGTTCCTGGACCGAGGCCTTGCGCCAGTGCCGTCCCAGGACGAAACGCGCGATGTACTCGATGTCGAAGTTGGACAGGAAAAGCTGCCGGAACCGCTCCTCACGTTCGGCGTCGGACAGGCTGGGCGCCCCTACCGTGTTGATGGCGCGATCGGTCAGCGACTTGACGAAGCTGGAGGCTTCCTGGCCCGAGGGCTGGGCGGCGTAAACCGGGGGCGCCACGGGAGCGGTTGCCGCCCCAGCCAGCAGCAGCATCATCGCCAGGAATAGAACGACACGGCCAAACGTCATCGCGAAAGCTCCTGCTGAGTGACGGTGGAAGCGGTATCGGACACGGTAACGGAGATACTGACGTATGGCGACGCTGATCCGCTGTTGTGGATCTGTTTGTCGCGCCGCTGGCGGTACATCTCACGAAGTCTGGCGTAATAGTCCACGGAAGTCCGCCGCACGTCTTCGAGAGTGTCAAGGAGCTGCGTCCGTTCGTCGAGGATCGTCAGGCCAAGCTGCACGGACTGGAGTTCTTCGTGGTCGGTCGCACGGGCCACCCAGAAGAACGGATCCATGACGACATCCACCAGGCGTCCGACGATGTCGCGCGGATTCGATGGCCCGACGACCGGCAGGAACACATACGGGCCTTCGCCCATTCCCCACACCGCCAGCGTCTGGCCAAAGTCCTCCTTGTGACGCGGCAATCCCAGTTCGGCCGCGACATCGAACAGGCCGAGCAATCCGACCGTCGAGTTGACGCAGAACCGGGTGAAGGCGATGCTGGCCTGAACGAACTCACCCTGCAGCAGGTCGTTGGCCAAGAAAACCGGCTCGCGGAGGTTGTTCAGCGCATTGTGGATGCCGCGGCGTGGCGCCTCGGGAACCACGGTGCGATAGGCGGTGGCAGCCGGAATCAGCACGAAGTCGTCGATCACCTGGTGGACATCGAACAGGGCGCGGTTGGCGGGCTCAATGGGATCATTGAGGGCGATGAACTCGGCCATGGCCTCGGGATCGCCGGCGGGCGGCGGCGTGGCACACCCGGCGGTCGCCAGGACCAGAGCCATGGCGACGGCGAAGCAGGTGCCCCGTCCCTTGAGAAAGACAGACTCCATCGACGATTCAGCTCCCCAGGCCCTTCTGCGTATAATTCCGGCCATCGGTAGCATAGGGTTCGGGAAAAAACCAGACCATCGGTGCCCAAGGTATGAGATATATGGGCACTTCCAAAAAGCCCTCTCCCCCCTCTTCGGGGGGAGAGGGTTGGGTGAGGGGGGCGAAGCTCCCGAGGTGGTGCCGGTTGCCCCACCCCCTCACCCCGCCCTCTCCCCCTCGAGGGGGAGAGGGAGTGGGTTTGGCCTCAGGAAACGGGAGCGGATATGGTGAGCGGAGCAGATCGTGGACGGCCGCGGCGCAACGAGGCCGTGACGCCGCCCATGGCGATGATGTTGCCCGGCCCGGTGTCGGTGTCGTTCGAGTTCTTTCCGCCGAAGACCGACAAGATGCAGGCCCAGCTCTGGGAGTGCATCCAGCGGCTCGAGCCGCTGGCGCCCGAGTTCGTGTCGGTGACCTATGGCGCCGGCGGCGGCACCCGGGAGCGCACCCACGACACGGTGGTGCGCATCCTGCGGGAGACCACGCTGACGCCGGCGGCTCACCTGACCTGCGTCGGCTCCACCCGGGAAGAGGTGGACGCGGTGGCGCGCCACTACCACGAGGAGGGCATCCGCCACATCGTCGCGCTGCGCGGCGATCCTCCCGAGGGACACGCTCGTTACGCGCCGCATCCCCAGGGCTATGCCTATGCATTGGATCTGGTGCAGGGACTCCGTCGGGTGGGCGACTTCGAGATCACGGTTGCCGCCTACCCCGAAACCCATCCGGAGGCGCCAAGTCCCGCTTTCGACCTCGACTACCTGAAGCGCAAGATCGACGCCGGAGCCACCCGCGCCATCACCCAGTACTTCTTCGACGTCGACGTCTACCGGCGATTCATGGACCGGGTGCGGGCGGCCGGCATCACCGTGCCGGTGATCCCCGGCATCCTCCCCGTCACCAACGTCGCCACGGTGATGAAGTTCTCGAAGGCCTGCGGCGCCTCGGTCCCCGACTGGATGCACCAGCAGTTCGACGGTCTCGACGATGATCCGGCCACCCGCTCGGCCGTCGCCCTGACGCTGGCGGCGGAGATGTGCCGCACCCTCGCCAACGACGGCGTCGACCGGTTCCACTTCTACACCCTGAACCGGGCCGACCTGGTGTTCGCCATCTGCCACATCCTGGGCGTGCGGCCGAAGCGGGTCGCTGCGTCCTCTCCAACGCCCTCCTCCCTCCAGACGGAGTCTTCCGTCCCATGAGCAGAATTCTCGATCATCTGGCACAACGTGTCCTGTTGTGCGACGGCGGCATGGGCTCGCTGATCCAGGCCATGAACCTGTCGGTGGACCGGGATTTCCTGGGCCACGAGAACTGCACCGAGATTCTGGTGCGCTCCCGACCCGACGTCATCCGCTCGCTCCACACCCGCTACTTCGAGGCGGGGGCCGACTGCGTGGAGACCGACACCTTCGGCGCCTCGCCGGTGACGCTCGCCGAGTTCGGGCTGGCCGACCAGGCCTTTGAGTTGAACCGCCTCGCGGTCGAGGTGGCCCGCGAGGCGGCGGCCGAGTTCCGGGACGGCCGTGACCGCTTCGTCCTCGGCTCCATCGGCCCCGGCACCAAGCTGCCGACCCTCGGCCACATCGACTACGACACCCTGGAGGCTTCCTTCACGGTGCAGAGCGAGGGGCTGATGGCCGGCGGGGCCGACGCCATCCTGATCGAGACCTGCCAGGACCCGCTGCAGATCAAGGCCGCCGTCAACGGCGCCCGCGAGGCCCGGACGCGGCGTGGCACCGACACCCCCATCTTTGCCCAGGTCACGGTGGAGACCACCGGCACCCTGCTGGTGGGCGCCGACATCGCCGCGGCGGCGACGGTGCTCGAGTCGCTCGGTGTCGACCTCATGGGTCTCAACTGCGCCACCGGGCCGCAGGAAATGGCCGAGCACGTCAGGTGGCTCGCCGAGAACTGGCCGCGGCTGATCTCGGTGCTGCCCAACGCCGGCCTGCCCGAACTGGTGGACGGCCACGCCCGCTATCCCCTGGCACCCCGTGACCTGGCCACCTGGCACGAGCGCTTCCTGACCGAGGACGGAGTCAACCTGATCGGCGGCTGCTGCGGCACCACCCCCGACCACATCCGCGCCACCGACGAGATGCTGCGGCGGGTGGCCGGCGGGGATCGCCTGCGACCGACTCCGGTGCGCCGCTCGGTGCACTGGGTGCCGGCCGTCGCCTCGCTCTATTCCCAGGTGCCGCTGCGCCAGGAGAATGCCTTCCTGTCCATCGGCGAGCGCTGCAACGCCAACGGCTCGAAGCAGTTCCGCCAGTACCAGGAGGCCGGCAACTGGGACGGCGCCGTCGCCATGGGCCGCGAGCAGGTCCGCGAGGGCTCCCACACCATCGACGTGTCCACGGCCTTCGTCGGCCGCGACGAGGTGGCCGACATGACCGCGGTGGTCAGCCGCATGCGCGGTTCGGTCAACGCTCCCCTGGTGATCGACTCGACCGAGACGCCGGTGATCGCGTCGGCGCTGAAGCTCTATGGTGGCAAGGCGATCATCAACTCCATCAACTTCGAGGATGGCGAGACGCTGGCCGCCGAGCGGCTGCGTCTCGCGCGGCGCTTCGGCGCGGCGGTGATCGCCCTCACCATCGACGAGCAGGGCATGGCCCGGACCGTGGAGGACAAGCTCCGCATCGCCCGCCGGCTGTACGAGTTCGCGGTGACCCACCACGGCCTGCCGCCGTCGGACCTGATGTTCGACCCCCTGACCTTCACCATCTGCACCGGCAACGCGGACGACCGCCGACTCGCCCTCAACACCCTGGAGGCCATCGAGCGCCTCGCCAGCGAGATGCCGGCGTGCCAGATCGTGCTTGGCCTGTCCAACGTGTCCTTCGGCCTGAAGCCGGCGGCGCGGCACGTCCTGAATTCCGTGTTCCTGGACGCCGCCCTCCGGCGGGGTATGACGGCGGCGATCGTCCATGTGTCGAAGATCATGCCCCTGCACGCCATCCCGGCCGAGGAGGCCCGGATCGCCGACGACCTGATCCATGACCGCCGCCGCGAGGGCTATGACCCGCTGCAGGCCTTCATCGCCCTGTTTGAGGACCGCACGGCCGGAGACAAGGTGGCGAGGGCGCGTCCCGAGACCATCGAGGAGCGCCTGAAGCTGCGCATCGTCGACGGTGATCGTCAGGGGCTGGACGACGACCTGGCGGAGGCCATGAAGACCCATGCGCCGCTCGCCATCATCAACGACATCCTGCTGGACGGCATGAAGACGGTGGGCGAGCTGTTCGGCTCGGGGAAGATGCAGCTTCCCTTCGTGCTGCAATCGGCCGAGACCATGAAGGCCGCCGTGTCGTGGCTGGAGCCGCGGATGGAGCGCTCAAGCGGCCGGGAGAAGGGCACCATCGTGCTGGCCACGGTCAAGGGCGACGTGCACGACATCGGCAAGAACCTGGTGGACATCATCCTCACCAACAACGGCTACCGGGTGGTCAACATCGGCATCAAGCAGCCGATCGCCGCCATCATCGCCGCCGCCCGCGAGCACAAGGCGGACGCCATCGGCATGTCGGGCCTGCTGGTCAAGTCCACCGTGATCATGCGCGAGAACCTGGAGGAGATGACCCGCGAGGGACTCGAGGTGCCGGTGCTGCTGGGCGGGGCGGCGCTGACGCGGCGCTATGTGGAGGAGGACTGCGTCCGGGCCTATGGCTGCGGGCGAGTCGCCTATGCCAGGGACGCCTTCGATGGCCTGGACCTCATGGGCCGGGTGGCGGCGGGGACCTTCGAGGCCCGTGTCGCCCCCGCCCCCAGGCCCCCGGAGGGCCAGCGGGCGCTGGGCGAGATCATCGCCCGCGCCCAGCGTCCCGTGGATCTCGAGGAAATCCGCCTCCGCCGCGCCGAGGTCGGCCGCACCATCCCGGCGCCGACTCCGCCCTTCTGGGGCGCCCGGCTGATGGAGGCCGTGCCGGTGCGGGCGCTGCTGCCCTATGTCAACGAGGTGATGCTCTACCAGTTCCAGTGGGGCTTCAAGAAGGCCGGGCGCAGCCTCGAGGAGTGGAAGGCCTGGGCCGCCACCGAGGTTCGTCCCATCCTGCATCGGGTGCTGGCCACCTGCGAGGCGGAGGGGGTGCTGACGCCCGCGGCCGCCTATGGCTACTGGCGCTGTGGGTCGGAGGGCGACTCGGTGGTGCTGTTCGCCGAGGACGGCACGACCGAGGTGGCCCGCTTCCCGTTCCCGCGCCAGGCCAAGCCGGGCGGTCTGTGCATCGCCGACTTCTTTCCCGACGTGGACTCGGGACGGCGGGACGTCATCGGCCTCCAGGTGGTCACCATGGGCCGGCGCGCCTCCGACGTGGCCCGCCAGTGGTTCGCCGAGAACCGCTACCAGGACTATCTCTACCTGCATGGGCTGTCGGTGGAACTGGCGGAGGCCCTCGCCGAATACGTCCACCTGCGCATCCGCGCCGAGCTTGGCTTCGCCGCCGAGGACGATCGGGACATCGATCAGATGTTGAAGCAGGGTTATCGCGGCTCGCGCTATTCCTTCGGCTACCCCGCCTGCCCCAACCTGGCCGACCAACGGCGCCTTCTGGACCTGCTGGGCGCCGACCGCCTCGGCATCTCCCTCAGCGAGGAGGACCAACTCGATCCGGAACAGTCAACCTCCGCCATCGTCGTCCATCACCCGCAGGCGAAGTATTTCACGGTGTGATAGTGTGCAGGTAAACAGGGTGCTGGCTTGGAGAAAAAAGACGCAACACGGATGAACACGGATAAGACACGGATGAACACGGATTTCATTGTGCTTGACGTTTGGCGGAACAATTGACGAGTGATGTCTTTGTTTCAATAGTGTAGTAATCATGGGTGTTTCTAATTACTGACTCCCTCTCCTCCTTGAGGGCTATCGTATGCACACAAGTCGGACGGACTGGGTTGTAAGGTGTTCGCTGTAGAAACTATCCGTTTCCCGCAAAAAAAGCCCTCCCCCTTGATGGGGGAGGGCTTAAGTTTGCTGGAGACTTGTGTGCATACGGTAGCCCATCGATGGGGAGAGGGCTTTTTAGAAGTGCCATAATACTTATTCTGACTTCTACGGGTGAAGGCGGGACTTTGTCATGACAATTCTACATCCGTGTTCATCCGTGTTCATCCGTGTCTTATCCGTGTTCATCC
Source organism: Alphaproteobacteria bacterium (assembly GCA_039908285.1). Taxonomy (GTDB): domain Bacteria; phylum Pseudomonadota; class Alphaproteobacteria; order Rhodospirillales; family Rhodospirillaceae; genus JAMOBE01. The sequence continues at coordinate 17,268 of JAMOBE010000051.1, read as the reverse complement.
GTGTTGCGCCTTTTTTCTCCAAGCCAGCACGGTTTTTGGGTGTAGGACGACTCCGGCGGAGGCTGGCGATGCGGGACTGGTGGCGGGGAGGGGTTCTCTATCAGATCTATCCCTGGAGTTTTGCCGACTCCAATGGGGACGGCATCGGCGATCTGCCGGGCATCACCGCCAGGCTCGACTACGTGGCGGGGCTCGGGGTGGAGGGGATCTGGCTGTCGCCGTTCTTTACCTCGCCGATGAAGGATTTTGGCTATGACGTCGCCGACTATCGCGACGTCGATCCCCGCTTCGGCACCCTGGCCGACTTTGACCGGCTGCTGGAGCGCGCCCATGGGCTGGGGCTCAAGGTGGTGATCGACCAGGTCTACTCCCATACCTCCGACCTGCACCCGTGGTTCGTCGAGAGCCGCGAGAGCCGCGACAATCCCCGGGCCGACTGGTACGTGTGGGCCGAGGCGAAGCCCGATGGCATGCCGCCCAACAACTGGCTGGCGGTGTTCGGCGGCGTCGCCTGGCAGTGGGAGCCCCGCCGGCGCCAGTACTACCTGCACAATTTCCTGAAAGAGCAGCCGGATCTCAACCTGCACAATCCGGAGGTGCAGGACGCCATCCTCGACGTGGCCCGGTTCTGGCTGGATCGGGGGGTGGACGGCTTTCGTCTCGACGTCGCCAACTTCTACATGCACGACCTCGAGTTGCGGGACAACCCGCCCCGGCCCAACCCGACTCCGGTCAAGGAGTATCACCTGCAGCGGCCGATCTACAACCGCACGCGGCCGGAGACCCTCGGCTTCATCGCCCGGCTGCGCGGAGTGCTGGACGAGTATCCCGGCACCATGACCGTGGCCGAGATCGCCAGCGAGACGCCGGTGCGAACCATGGCCGACTACACCGACGGTCCCGACCGGCTGCATACCGCCTACAGCTTCCTCCTGTTGTCGCCGGCGTTCAGCGCCGGCCACATCCGCCGGTCGGTGGAGGAGATGGAGGCCGCCTCCGCTGGCGGCGCCTGGCCGTCCTGGGCCTTCAGCAACCACGACGTGGTCCGCGTCGCCACCCGCTGGGGCGGCGCGACTCCGTCCCCGGCCCTGATCATGTTGCTGCTCGCCCTCCTGCCGGCGCTGCGGGGGACGGCGTTTCTCTATCAGGGAGAGGAACTGGGCCTGCCCCAGTCCGAGGTGCCCCGGGAGCGCCTGCGGGATCCGGAGGGCATCACCTTCTGGCCGCGACACAAGGGCCGCGACGGCTGTCGCACGCCCATGCCGTGGCTGGCCGACGCGCCCTTCGCCGGCTTCTCCACGGTGGAGCCCTGGCTGCCGGTGGAGCCGGCCCACCGCCCCCTCGCCGTCGACCGTCAGGATACCGAGTCCCGCTCTCCCCTCGCCTTTACCCGCCGGTTCCTGCGCTGGCGGCGGGAGCACCCGGCGCTGGTGGAGGGGGACATCCGCTTCCTCGACGCGCCCGAGCCCATCCTGGCCTTCGAGCGTCAGGGTGGTGGTGAGCGCCTCGTCTGCGTGTTCAATCTCGGGGACCGGCCGGCGTCCTTTGACCTGCCGTTCGCCGCTCAGCCGGTCGGACCGGACGGCCCCGGCCTGTCGGGCGTGGTGGACGGACGGACCGTCCGGCTTCCACCCTGGGGAGGGGTGTTCGCAAAGGATATCGGGTGAAGGAGAAAGCCGCCACCTTCACTCCCCCTCCCCACTGAAGGGGGGGAGAGGGCTTTTGACAGGGTCACCCTATTGCCTTGCGGTTGCGAGTGGGAGTGGGAGGGCGGCCGTCATCGTCAGGATCGTCACCGTCCAGCAGGCTGGCGAGGGTGACCCGTGGAGCCGGAGGGGGCTCGCTCTCGCTTTCGTTCATGGCGGCTGGGGGATCGGCGGCGGCGGGAGGTGCCTTGGCGGCGGCCTCGGCGGCGGCGGTGATGATGCGGATCCAGCCTTGGGTTTCGGCGGGGGGGGTGCGGTCCGTTCCGGCCTTGCGGCCGGCCCAGACGATCAGCGCCAGATCGAGGAGCCGGCCGGCACCGAAGTCGGCGATGGCCTCGTCGATGGCGGCCGCCGTCATGGTCCACTCCGGCATGTCGCGGGCGGCGACCCGGGCGAGGCCGGCCAGTCGCCGCGCATCCCGGGGCGACAGCGCCAGGCGGTCGGCGACATCAGCCGCCCCGGCTCCGTCGGTGCGCAGCACCGCCGCCAGGCGGCGGATGGGGTCGGGGGAGACGCCCTCGATCTGCAGGCCCCGGGTCTCGAGCCAGACCAGCACCCGCAGCCGGCCGAACTCGTGGGCCTCGGGCAGGTAGAGGTCGAGGCCGTGCTCTCCCTGCAACAGCACCAGGATGCCGGCCGGGTCGGCCCCCTCCAGCACCTTGAACAGTTCATCCCGCAACTCCCCGGCCGGCAGGTCTCGGACGAAGGCTGCCGTCAGGGCCTCGGGCGGAACCAGCTTGATCCCCAGTCTCATGTCAGAGCCTGAAAATGTATTCGGAACCAGGACTCCCTCTCCCCCTCGAGGGGGAGAGGGCCGGGGTGAGGGGGTGGGGCAGGCGGCACCATCTCGGGAGCTTCACTCCCCCCTCACCCAACCCTCTCCCCCCTGAAGGGGGGGGAGAGGGCTTTTGACGCGCATGACGGCAACGCATTTTCACTCCCTCAGAAATCCAGGTCTTCGTAGTGGCGCGGCGGCGGCGCTCCCGGCACCTGGTCCTTCAGGATCGGGCGGAAGCTCGGCCGCGACTTGATGCGGGCGTACCAGTCCTTGGCCCCCGGGTGATCCTCCCAGGGCACGTCGCCGATGTAGTCGAGCGCCGACAGGTGCGCCGCCGCGGCGATATCGGCCATCGAGAAGGCCTCCCCCGCCAGCCAGCGCCGCCGGTCGATCAACCATTCCACGTAGTCGAGGTGGGTGTGGATGTTGGCGTGGCCGGCACGGATGGCCCGGGAGTCGGGCTCGCCGACGCCGGTAAGGCGCTTGCCGATCTTCTCTCCCACCAGGTTCTGGGTGACTTCGCGGTTGAACTTGCAGTCGAACCAGGCCACCAGCCGCCGGGTCTCGGCCCGCAGCGCCGGGGTTGGCCCGAGAAGCGGCGGATCGGGGTGCAGTTCCTCGAGGTACTCGCAGATGGCGCTCGAATCGGAGACGGCGGTGCCGTCGTCATCCACCAGCACCGGCACCTCGCCCGACGGGTTGATGGCGAGAAACTCGCCACGCCGGTCCCATACCCGCTCGATGACCAGATCGAAGGGGACGCGCTTCTCGGCAAGGATGATCCTGACCTTGCGGCACTGTGGAGAGAGCCAGACGTGGTAAAGGGTTCGCATTCCCCCTGTTTAGCCCATGATGGTGCGACGAATAAAGAGGAGAGAGACCTAATTCCCGAACATCTGGCCGATGAGACGGTCGAGGAGGCCGGGCTCGTCGTCGCCGCTCCCGCCACCGCCACCACCACCACCGGCGCCGGCCAGGGGAAGCTCGTCCACGGGGGCGGAGACCGTCATGGCGGTGACGGGGGCGGTTCCGGTCTCGGGCAGCGGGTGGGCGGGCAGGCCGTGGTGGGCGGCCAGCATGATGTCGTGCCACAGCACGGCGGGAAGGGAGCCGCCGGTGACGTCCTTCATGGCCGCGTTGTCGTCGTTGCCGAGCCACACGCCCGTCACGTAGTTGGCGGTGAAGCCCATGAACCAGGCATCGTGGAAGTCCTGGGTGGTGCCGGTCTTGCCGGCGGCGGGGCGATCGAGCGCCGCCTTGCGCCCGGTGCCCCCGGTGATGACGCCGGCCATCAGCCGGTTCATGGCGCCGACGTGTCCGGGTGTGACGACGCGGCCCGGTCCGGCGCCGGAGCGGCGGTAGAGTACCGCGCCGCCGCGCTCGCGGATCTCCAGGATGCCGAATGGGAACGCGCCATAGCCGCCGCTGGCGAAGGCCGCATAGGCCGCGGTCAGGTCCAGCAGGGTCACCTCGCTGGTGCCGAGGGCGATGGAGGCGTCGGGTTTGGCCGGCATCCGCAGGCCAAGACGCTCCGCCACCTCCGCCACCCTGCGGAAGCCGGCCCGCTCCGCCACCCGTACCGCCACGGTGTTGGTGGAATGGGCCAGGGCGTGGGCCAGGGTGACCGGGCCTTCGTAGCGATGATTGTAGTTCTTCGGGCTCCAGCGGCCGATGGTCACCGGCCCGTCGGTCATTATCGAGTCGGGGGCCAGGCCGCCCTCCAGCCCCGCCAGGTACACGAACGGCTTGAACGAGGAGCCCGGCTGGCGCTGGGCCTGGGTCGCGCGATTGAACTGGCTGTCGCCGTACTCGCGCCCGCCGACCATGGCGCGCACCGCCCCATCGGGGGTCATCACCACGGCGGCACCCTGGCTCACCCGGGCCTTGACGCCGGGGCCGGCCAGAGTCGCCTCGACCGCGTTCTCAGCGCTAATCTGCATCTTTCGATCGAGTGTGGTCACCACCACCAGGTCGCGGTCGATCTGGCCGATGAAGCCCGGCACCTGCTCCATGACCCAGTCGGCGAAGTAGCGTCCGGTGGGCACCTGGGCGGCGGCGGTTGCGGTGGCCGCGGTGGCCTGCACCGTCCTGGCCTTCGCCGCGTCGATGGCCCCGGCCTCCACCATGGCGTCCAGCACCTGACGAGCCCGGCGGTCGGCGGCCTGGGGGTCGATGGCCGGATTGTAGCGCGACGGTGCCTTGGGCAGGCCGGCCAGCATCGCCGCCTGGTACAGGGTCAGCTCCCGGGCTGGATGGCCGAAATAGCGGCGGGAGGCGGCCTCCACCCCATAGGTGCCCGAGCCCAGGTAGACCCGGTTCAGGTAGAGGCTGAGGATCTGGTCCTTGGTGAACTTGCGCTCGAGCCACAGCGCCAGCAGCAGTTCCTGCACCTTGCGCTTGAAGTTTCGCTCCGGGGTCAGGAACAGGTTTTTGGCCACCTGCTGGGTCAGGGTGCTGCCGCCCTGGACTACCCGCCGCGCGCGCAGGTTGGCGACCATGGCTCGGGCGACGCCGACGACGTCGATGCCGAAATGGCTGTAGAACCGCCGGTCCTCGATGGCGATCAGGGCCTGCGGCACATGGCGCGGCAGGTTGGAGAGGGTCACCGGATCGCCGTAGACGTCGCCGATGGCGGCGATGGTCTCGCCGTCGCCAGCCAGAAGCGTCACCGAGGGGCGGCGCTGGAGGGCGGCGCCGTTCACGTCGGGCAGGTCGGCGGCGTACCAGGCCAGCACGCCGGCGACGGCCATCCCCCCCCAGATGGCCAGGGTGAGTCCCGCCGTAAGGAGGCGCACCGCCAGCGAGGAGCGTTTCCCGTGGCCGGATTTCCCGTGGCCGGATTTCCCGTGATCGGTACGGCGGCGGCCGGACCCGGCCTTGCGCTCCTTGCGCTCTCCGTGTTCCCCGTGTTCCTTGTGCTTCGCCCGGCTGCGGGGGGGGTGGTCGTCGCCGTGGCGTGGCGCGTCCGCCGGATCGGCCCTGAGGTCGATCCGTTTCTCGCGCTCCCCATCGTCGCGTGATGGACTGGTCATGGCCGGTCTTTTACCACGCCGCCGCCATCCTTCAACAGGCCAAGGGGGAGTAGTCCACGCGCTCTCAGGGGCTCTCCGTTTCGTCCCGCTCCGAGACGGGCAGGGCGACGTGGAAGGTGGTGCCCTTTCCGGGCGATGACTCCGGCCAGATGCGGCCCGAGTGGCGCTCGACGATCTTGCGGCACACGGCGAGACCGATGCCGGTGCCATCGTATTCCTCCCGTCCGTGCAGACGCTGGAACACCTGGAAGATCCGCTCGAAGTGCTGGGGATCGATGCCGATGCCGTCGTCGGTGACCGAGATCACCCAGAAGCGATCCTCGCGCCGGGCGCCGATGCGGATGGAGGGGCTGACCCCCTGCACCCGGTACTTGATGGCGTTGCCGATCAGATTCTGGAACAGCCGGGAAAGCTGGCTTTCATCGCCGGTAACGGTGGGGAGCGGCCCGACGTCCACCCGGGCGCCGCTCTCCTCGGCGACGACCTTGAGATTATCGAGGGCGTGGTGGCAGGCCACCTCCAGGTCCACCGGCCGAAACAGCGACCCGGTGCGCTGCACGCGGGAATACTCCAGCAGGTCCCTGATCATCGTCTGCATGCGCCGGGCGCCCTCGACGGCGAAGTCGAGATACTCGGCGGAGTCCCTGTCCAGTCTGTCGCCGAGGGTCCGGCCGAGAAGCTGGAGATAGCTCATGACCATGCGCAGGGGCTCCTGCAGGTCGTGGGAGACCGCATAGGAGAACTGCTCAAGCTCGGCATGGGAGCGGATCAGCTCGGTCTCGGCCCGGCGACGATCGGTGATGTCCTCGCCGGAACTCAGGGAGCCGGTGATGGACTCATCGGGACCGCGCACGAAGGTGTTGTGCCAGGCGATCAGGCGGCGCTCGCCACTGCTGGTCACGATCTCGTTGCTGGTCATCTGGTCCACCGGAACCTGGCGCCCGGAAATGATTTCGGCGTGGATGCGCCGAACCTGGTCCCGGTTCTCGGGGGGAATGACGGTGGCAATCCAGTCGCGGCCAATCAGGTCATCCCGGGAGGTGCCGAGGATCCGGCATCCCTGGTCATTGATCAGCGTCACCACGGCGTTGCGGTCGAGGGCCACGATCATCGTTCCGGCGATGGCGAGGTACTGTTCCGCCCGCTCCTTCTCGAGCCGCAGCCCCGCCTCGGCGGTCTTGCGGGCGGTGACGTCCTCGACGCTGACCAGCATGGCCGCCTCACCCTCGTAGGTGAAGAGCTGGGCGGACAGGAGCCCCCACCACCTCGGCCCGTCGCGTCTTATCAGCCGCACCTCGAAGCCGGTGACGGAACCGTCCCGCCACAGCGCCTCGACGAAGTGCCGCCGCTCGGACGGGTCCACGTAGAACTCGGTGGCGACGAGGCCGGGGGCCTCGTCGACGGTGATGCCGAACAGCGCCCCGGCCTGGGCATTGATGTGGACGAAGCGGCCGTCGGGCCTGCTCACAACCAGGGCGAGCGGGATGGCGGCGACGATGTCGAGAAGCCGCTGCTGGGCGGCCAGCAGTTCCTGCTGCGCCCGGGTCTCGGCGCTGATGTCGGAGACCAGGGCGTAGGACCCGACCACCGCCCCCTCGCCGTCGAAGAGGGTCGTAGCGCTGAAGCGGGCGTGGCGACGTTCGCCGTTCCTGGCGATGAGCACGGCCTCATAGCGGCGCTGGGGCTGTTCCCGCCGGATCGCGAGCTGGGCGGCGAACACCTGGCGCCCCTCGTCGTCGGTGAACTCGCCCGGCCGGCGGCCCATCATCTCGGCGGCGGTCCAGCCGGTCATGCGGCACAGGGCGTCGTTGACGGCCACCGTGCGGGCCTCGCGGTCGAGCTGCCAGTAGCCTTCGGGCGTGTTGGCGATGATGTCGTAGTAGCGTTCCCGGCTTTCTTTAAGCGCCGCCGTCACGTCCTCGGCGAGGGCCATCGACCGCGCCTGGCCGCCAAGAAGCAGTCGCGCCGTCAGCCACAGGAGGCCACCGAGGATGCTGCCGGCCGCCAGCAGTCCGTGGACACCCTCCGCCGGGAAACGCGATTCGAAGCGCGCGGTGGACGAAAGATGCATGCTCCAGACGCGGCCGCCGACGGCAAGACGCCGCGTGGCGTGGAACCGGGCGTCGTCGGGTGGGGTGCCGGAACTGGTCTCATGGCCGATCTCATGGAGGAGGGCATCGTGCCGGGCCTCCTCGCCGTCGAAGAGCCGCATGTCGAGACCGGCCTCGGCGGCCGGCAGGGACCGCATCATCTCCGCGATGTCGAGACCGCCGACCACCCAGCCGCGCAGCGCCGCCCGGCGATCGGTCGCGGTGGACGGCGTCACGCCTTCCTTGTACAGGGGCAGACTGAACAGCACGGCGAAACGGGTGCCGGTGCCGTCATCGGCCGGCCGGATCATGCCGGCGGACGCCGTCATCTCGCCGCCGTCGCGTGCCTTCTCCAGCGCCGCCCGTGGCGCCGGCCAGGTGCCGAGGTCCAGCCCGACGGTGGGAAGGGTAAGGAAACCATTGGGCTCCAGGTAGGTCGCGACCAGATACTCGGTCCGCTCGCCGGCGGGGGTGATGGCGAAGCCGGGCCGGGATTCCCTCTGCGCTTGCTCGAACGCGTCGCGGTCGTGGTGGGAAACGGCGGCAACGTAGCCGATGCCGTCGACTCCGGGATAGCGGGTGCGCACGTCGACGGCGGAGACGAAGGCCGCCCACCCGGCCCGGCCGGTCTCCCGCCCAGCGTCAAGCTGCCCGCGGGCGGCCCGCAGCAGGTTCTCGTGATCCCGGATCCATTCGGTGACGGTCTGCTCGGTCTCGATCACCTCCTGCTGGAAGGTCGCCTCGGCCCGCATGCGGAGGGCGCGCATCTGGTGGTGCCAGAGGGCGATGGTGATGGCAAGCGACACCACCAGTGCCAGCCAGGGCAGCGCCCGCCAGGGCAACGCCCGGATGGCGCCCCGTCGCAGCGCCCCTGCGTCGGGACGGGCGTCGGTCGTGGCGGGAGTATCTCTCTGCATCATTTTCTCAGAGATTGAAAATGCACTCGGAAACCTTACTCCCTCTCCCCCTTGAGGGGGAGAGGGCCGGGGTGAGGGGGTGGGGCAACCGGCACCATTTCGGGAGCTTCGCCCCCCCCTCACCCAACCCTCTCCCCCCGGAAGAGGGGGGAGAGGGCTTTTTATGGTCATGCCGCCGATACATTTTCAGCCTCTCAGCACATCAACAGTCGTCGGGTGGCCTGTCGGCGAAGCGTTGCAGGGTCAGGAGGAAGTCGCCGAGCGCGTCGTCTCCTCCGCCTTTTCCTCCGTTTCCCGGGGGAGCGGGCAGCACCGGAGCCGACAGTGGCTCCATGCGCCAGACGTGCACCGCCTCGCCGAGGCAGGCGTCCATGGTCTCGATCAGCTTCACCCGGTCGATGGGTTTCACCACGCAGCCGTCCATGCCGGCGTCGAGGTAGCTCTGGCGATGCTCGATCATGGCGTCGGCGGTCACGCCGATGATCGGCACTCGCCTGATCGGGTCCGGCAGATGGCGGATGGCCCGGGTGGCGTCGGCACCGCCCATCTCGGGCATCTGGGCATCCATCAGCACGATGTCGAAGGTGGAGCGCTGTACGGCTTCGACCGCCGCCCGGCCGTTCTCCACCAGCTCGATGCGATGGCCAAGGCGCCCCAGCATGGTGAAGATCAGAAGCTGGTTCACGTGGTTGTCCTCGGCCACCAGGATGTGGAGGCTGCGCGCGGCATAGGGTTCGAGGCGCTGCGGCGTGGTTGCGGCCACCTCCTCCGGCTCGGTGGCATGTCCGCAGACGACGATGAACCAGAAGGTGCTGCCGTGGTCCGGACGGCTGTCGACGCCGATGGCGCCGCCCATCAGTTCGGCGAGCTGCTTGCAGATGGCGAGGCCAAGACCGGTGCCGCCATAGCGGCGGGTGGTCGAGGAGTCGGCCTGGGTGAACTTGGTGAACAGCCGCGACCGCACCTCCTCGGTGACGCCGATGCCGGTGTCGGTCACGGCGAAGCGCAGGATCCACCGGCCATCGGCGGTGGGTGTCGCCCCGGCCGTCACCGTGGCGCTGCCCTTGGCCGTGAACTTGATGGCGTTGGCGAGCAGGTTGGACAGCACCTGGCGAATCCGCACCGAGTCGCCGTTGACCCAGCGCGGCAGGCCGGGGTCAAGCTCGCAGAATACCTCGAGGTTCTTCTCCTCGGCCTTGGGCTGCAAAAGCCTCACCACCCCGGCCACCAGGTCGTGGATGTTGAGGTCCACGTGCTCGATCTCCATCCGGCCGGCCTCCATCTTGGCCAGATCGAGGATGTCGTTGAGGATGGTGAGGAGGGAGCCGCCCGACTCCTGGATCAGCCGCGCGAACTTCCGCTGCTCGTCGTCGAGGGTGGTGTCGAGCAGCAGGTCCGTCACCCCCAGCACCCCGGCCATGGGGGTGCGGATCTCGTGGCTCATGGTGGCGAGGAACTCGGACTTGGCGCGGGTGGCCGCCTCGGCCCGCTCCTTTTCCGCGGCGTACCGTTCGGCGAGGGCGATCATCTGCTCCGTCTGTTCCTGGAGCTGCTGGCGCGAGAACTCGATATCCTGGATGTAGCGGCTGAGGTGCTCCTCGCTGTCGCGCAGCCGCTGTTCCTGTTCCTTCAAAAGGGTGATGTCGGCCCCGACCGATTGCAGCTCGAGAAGCTCGCCGCCGCGACTGAAGAAGCCCCGGGTGCGCCACCAGATCCATTTCACCGTCCCATTGCGCTCCACCCGCTGTTCGACCTGGGTCACGGGGTGCTCGGGAGAGAGCCGCGCCATGTAGCGTCTCAGCTTTCTGGTCTCGTCGAGATTCAGGAACTCGGCGAGATTATGGCCCACCATCTCCGCCGGCTGCCGCGCGAAGTACTCGGCGAACGCCATGTTGACCACGATGATGGTCAGGTCGATGCCCCAGCGGCAGACCAGTTCGCTCTGTTCGTCCACCACCGACTGGAACAGGACTTTCGAGGCCATGACCATGGACTCGATCCTCTTGCGCTGGCTGATGTCGCGGACGATACCGGTGAACAGCAGGCCTCCGTCCACCTCGATCTCGCTGACCGAAAGATCGAGCGGAAAGACGGACCCATCCCGCCGCCGGCCGTGGACTTCGCGGCCGATGCCGATGATGCGGCCCTCGCGGGTGCGGCGGTAACGGTCGAGATAGCCGTCGTGCTCGGACGCCTCGGGCTCGGCCATGAGGATACTGACGTTGGACCCGACCAGGTCGGCGACCGAGTACTGGAACAGGGTCTCGCAGGCGCGGTTGACCGACAGGATGACGCCGTTCTGGTCGATGGTGATGATTCCATCCACCACGTTGTCCATGATCAGCCGCAGCCGCGCCTCGCGCTCCTGCAGGGCAAGCTCGGACGCCTTGCGCTCGATGGCATAGCGGACCATCCGCCGCAGAAGCTGCCCGTCACCCGTGCCCTTGATCAGGTAGTCCTGACAGCCAAGGCGCAGGGTCTGCGCCGCCATGTCCTCGTCCCCGGTGCTCGTCAGGACGATCAGGGGCAGACGCGGGGCGGCCTCGCGCACGGCGGCGATGGCGTCCACGCCCGTCGTGTCGGGGAGGGAGAGGTCGAGGAGGACGATGTCGACGTCGGGCAGTCGCGGCAACGCCTCGCCCAGACGACGGGCGATGAGGGTATCGAACCGGTTTGCCGGATGCTCGTTCAGCATGATGGTAATGAGACGAGCATAAGCCTGGTCATCATCAATCAGCAGAACGCGCGTTGGTGCGCATGCTCTCCCGTTGCGGGTTTCGCTTGATGCAGGGACTGACATCATGCCATTCGTTCCCCCTTCCGGCACCAGACCGGCATGTCCTCAAGTCTATCGCATCCATGACCGCCCGAGTAGTGCTCAATCCCTTGCCGGACCCGCGGCCGACCCGGAGGTGTCCGGCAACCGCGGTTCGTCACGGCGCGTTGGTTCCCGAGTGTCGGTCGTGGTGAATGCGCTCCCACGTTCACTTCCGGCGCTCGAGACCGTGGTAAACCCCGGAGGACCTGGAATGAAACGAACACACCTGACGTCACTTCTTTCGATGGCCGCCATCGGTGGCCTCGCCCTGGCACTTGTCCCGGGCGAGGCGCTTGCCCTGCCCGGCAACGCCGCCGCTGCCGCTTCCTCTACCGGCGCGGCGGTGGCCGTGGCCGTGGCTGGTCCCGGCAAGAGCAGCACCAGCACCAGCACCAACAATAACGGCAATCACGCCACCGTGCCGGAACCGGGCACCCTGGGCCTGCTTGGTCTTGGCCTGGCCGGCGTTCTCGCCGCGCGTCGTCGTCGGTAGACTACTACGCGAGAAAGAACCTTCCTGACCATCCTGGAGGGGAAGTTTCTTTCTCGCGCATTCCTGTGACACAGCACCAATGACGTGAACCGATCCTCAGCGTGCTGGCTTAGAAAAAAAGACGCAACACGGATAAACACGGATGCAGGGTCATCATGACGCTGCTCCGCTTTTCAGCGTCTCCGCGTCCGGATCGTGGAGGTCGAAGGCGCGTTTGGCCTGGGTGCGGCTCGACACGGCGTAGCAGTAGACGCAGCCGTGCGGGCAGGTGTCGTAGTCGCCGATGTCGCGGGACTGGGCGCAGCCGCAGGGACGGTGGGGCCTGGCCCGGGCGGAGATGAAGCGGCCGGCGACGTCGGAGAGGCGCTCGGCGTCGATGCAGCGGGCGGCGGTGACGCCTGGGGCCAGCAGCCCGGCCTGGCCGCACAGGGTCAGGCGCATCCCATGGGCCGAGGCGATGGCGGCCAGGCGGGTCAGGAGGTGCCGTTTCTCCTCATCCGCGGGATCGTGCCAGGTGAAGCCATGGGCGCGGGCGGCGGCGTCCATGTTGCGCTGGGTCTTGCGATAGATGTGGGCGATGGAGACCACCACCTCGTCCACCACGCCGGCCAGGGCGGCGGCCAGGGCGGTGAATGTGGCCTCGTGCCACTCGGGGGGCGTCAGCGAGGTGACCACCACCGGGTCATAGCGCCACACCACCGACCGGCTTCCGAACTCGGCGGCGAGGCCGCGGATCAGGTCGATGGAGCACTCGGCCGCCACCACCGAGGTCTCCAGCGCCCGGGGATAGCCGGTGACGGTGTACTGCACGACGAAGGGTTGATCACTGCGGCGGAGCATGCGCAGGGTGTCCTGGAACGGCTCGATGTTGCGGGTCCAGAAGACGAACCCGTCCACCTCCGCCCCGGTCAGGGGAACCAGGGACACCTGACCGCCATAGGGGTTGACGGTGCGACAGAACCCGGCCTCGAGTCTGCGGCGAAACCACGCGCCGTAAAAGGCGGGGATGTCGGTCCGGTAGCTCGCCGAGATGATCATGGGCGCGGGGAATGCTTCTCCTGCATCCGCCGGACGAAGATCACCACCGCGCAGCCGATGGCCGCGGCCACGGCCCCCGGCCCGGCCAGCTCGGGCCGGTCGAAGGCCGGTCCGGCCAGGGCGGTGACCAGTGCCGCCGCCCCGGTGGCCAGTGACACGACCCAGTTGGCAGCACTCCACACGGTCATCGCCACACCTTGTCGTTGAGTCTCAAGGACTCAGTGAGAATGCCCAAGCCCGCACATGCCCCCGGCGCAGCCACCGAAGCCACCACCCATGCCGCAGCTTGGCATTTCGGGGGCCGAGCCGGTGCCGCCACCCAGATTCGGCGCCATGATGGCCTTGGTCACCCCGGTATCGCCGCAGGTCGGACAGACGATCTCTCCGGCGGCCGACCTGGTCTCGTACTCGGTGCTGTTCATGAACCACTCGTCGAAGCGGTGATCATGGGAACAGCGCAGGCTGAAGTGAATCATCGGGATGCTCCTGGATTGTTCGTCGGCGGAGTATATACTCCATCCTGCCCGCGCGTCCAAGATATGGAACGGGGGGTGTTTTTCCGCCGGGTCGGGGGCGGATGGTCATCTGTCGGGTTGCGGGGTTTCGCGACGCCCCTTATATAGTCGCAGGACTTGACGGGCCGGCGGTTCGCCGGACAGGGTTCGATCGGTTTTCCGGGGAATCGGCGTGGTGCCGGCTGAGGCCACGCGGTTCTGCCAAGAGGATAGAGGGCGCATATGAGCAAGGTCATCGGCATCGATCTTGGTACCACCAATTCCTGCGTAGCCATCATGGAAGGCAAGGACGTCCGCGTGATCGAGAACGCGGAAGGGTCCCGGACCACGCCGTCGATGGTCGCGTTCACCGACAGCGACGAACGCCTGGTGGGGCAGCCCGCCAAGCGGCAGGCGGTGACCAATCCCGAGAACACCCTGTTCGCCATCAAGCGGCTGATCGGGCGCCGCCACGATGATCCGATGGCGGAGAAGGACAAGGATCTGGTTCCCTACCGGATCGTCCGCGCCGACAACGGCGACGCCTGGGTCGAGGTGGAGGGGAAGAAGTACTCGCCGAGCCAGGTCAGCGCCTTCATCCTGACCAAGATGAAGGAAACCGCCGAGGCGTACCTGGGCGACAAGGTGACCCAGGCCGTCATCACCGTTCCCGCCTACTTCAACGACTCCCAGCGCCAGGCCACCAAGGACGCGGGCCGCATCGCCGGCCTCGAGGTCCTGCGCATCATCAACGAGCCCACCGCGGCGGCGCTCGCCTATGGCATGGACAAGAAGAGGACCGGCGTCATCGCCGTCTACGACCTGGGCGGCGGCACCTTCGACGTGTCGGTGCTGGAGATCGGCGACGGCGTGTTCGAGGTGAAGTCCACCAACGGCGACACCTTCCTCGGCGGCGAGGACTTCGACGCGCGGATCATCCAGTACCTGGCCGAGGAATTCAAAAAGGAATCCGGCATCGACCTGAAGAAGGACCGGCTGGCCCTCCAGCGCCTGAAGGAGGGCGCCGAGAAGGCCAAGATCGAACTGTCCTCGTCGACGCAGACCGAGGTCAACCTGCCCTTCATCACCGCCGACGCCAGCGGACCGAAGCACCTCAACATCAAGCTGACCCGGGCCAAGCTCGAGGCGCTGGTGGAAGACCTGATCGCCCGCACCGTCGAGCCCTGCAAGAAGGCCCTGAAGGACGCCGGCATCAAGGCGAGCGAGATCGACGAGGTGATCCTGGTGGGCGGCATGACCCGCATGCCCAAGGTCCAGCAGACCGTCAAGGAGTTCTTCGGCCGCGAGCCCCACAAGGGCGTCAACCCCGACGAGGTGGTGGCCATCGGTGCCGCGATCCAGGGCGGCGTGCTGAAGGGCGAGGTCAAGGACGTCCTGCTTCTGGACGTGACGCCGCTGTCCCTCGGCATCGAGACGCTGGGCGGCGTGTTCACCCGGCTCATCGACCGCAACACCACCATCCCGACCCGCAAGAGCCAGACGTTCTCCACCGCCGAGGACGGCCAGACCGCCGTCACCATCCGCGTGTTCCAGGGCGAGCGCGAGATGGCGGCCGACAACAAGATGCTGGGCCAGTTCGATCTGGTGGGCATCCCGCCGGCCCCGCGCGGCGTCCCGCAGGTGGAGGTGACCTTCGACATCGACGCCAACGGCATCGTCCACGTCACCGCCAAGGACAAGGCGACGGGCAAGGAACAGGCCATCAAGATCCAGGCCTCGGGCGGTCTGGGCGAGGACGACATCAAGCGCATGGTGCGCGAGGCCGAGGAAAACGCCGCGGGCGACAAGGCGCGGCGCGAAGCGGTGGACGCCCGCAACCACGCCGACGCCATGCTCCACTCCACCGACAAGACCCTGAAGGAGCACGGCGACAAGATCCAGCCCGCCGACCGCAAGCACATCGAGGACGACATGGCGGCGCTGAAGGCCGTTCTCGACTCCGAGGACGCGGCCAAGATCAAGGCGGCGACCGATGCCCTGATGCAGTCGAGCATGAAACTGGGCGAGGCCATGTACAAGGCGAACCAGGAAGCCGGCGGACCGGCCGGTGGGGATGGAGCCGACCCCGGGGCCGGCGGTGGCGGACAGAAGCCCGATGCCGACGACGGACGGGTGGTGGACGCCGACTTCGAGGAAGTGAAGGACAAGAAGTGACGGTGACCATCGTCAATCGAACCCCTGGATCCGGCCGGCGCGGCGGGGATGACCTCCCCGCCGTGGCCGCCGGCCTGATCGGACCTGTGTCATGAGCAAGCGGGACTATTACGAAACCCTGGGTGTCGCCAAGGGGTCCAGCGCCGACGATATGAAAAAGGCCTATCGCAAGATGGCCATGCAGTACCACCCCGACCGCAACCCCGGGGACAAGACGGCCGAGCAGAAGTTCAAGGAACTGAACGAGGCCTACGAGGTCCTGAAGGACGACCAGAAGCGGGCGGCCTACGATCGCTTCGGCCACGCGGCGTTCGAGCAGGGAGGGGGGGGGCGGCCCGGCGGCCCCGGAGCCGGCGGCTTCGACTTCCACTTCGCCTCGGGCTTCGCCGACATCTTCGACGAGATGTTCGGGGACTTCGGCGGCGCCCGACGGGGCGGCGGCGGGGCGATGCGGGGCGCCGATCTCCGCTACAACATGGAAATTTCGCTGGAGGAGGCTTTTTCCGGCCGTGCCGCCGAGATCAAGGTGCCGACCTCGGTGGTCTGCGATACGTGCAAGGGAACCGGGGCCGCCGCCGGCTCGGCGCCCACCACCTGCGGCATGTGCAGCGGCGCCGGCAAGGTGCGGGCGCAGCAGGGCTTCTTCACCATCGAGCGCACCTGCCCCACCTGCCAGGGGCAGGGGCGGGTGATCAAGAACCCCTGCCGGTCCTGCGGCGGCGGCGGCCGCGTGCAGCGGGAAAAGGTGCTTCAGGTGTCCATCCCGGCCGGTGTCGAGGACGGCACCCGCATCCGCCTCTCCGGCGAGGGCGAGGCCGGCATGCGCGGGGCGCCGGCGGGGGATCTCTACATCTTCCTGTCGATCCGGGCGCACCGGCTGTTCCAGCGCGACGGCGCCAACGTCCATTGCCGGGTGCCGATTTCGATGGTGACGGCGGCGCTGGGGGGCGCCGTCGACGTCCCCACCATCGAGGGCTCGCGGGCCAAGGTGACCATTCCTCCGGGGACTCAGACCGGTCACCAGTTCCGCCTCAAGGCCAAGGGCATGAGCGTCCTGCGCTCGCCGGCGCGCGGCGACATGTTCGTCCAGGCCCAGATCGAGACCCCCGTCAACCTTACCCGCCGCCAGGAAGAGCTGTTGCGCGAGTTCGAAAAGGCGGGCGACGAGAAGACCCAGAACCCGGAATCGTCCGGATTCTTCCAGAAGGTCAAGGAGTTGTGGGAGGATCTGAAGGACTAGGGCTTGCGTGCAGGGCAATCGGGTGAAGGAGTGAAAGCCGCCATCTTCACTCCCTCTCCCCCCTCTTCCGGGGGGAGAGGGCCGGGGTGAGGGGGGCAACCGGCACCATTTCGGGAACTTCGCGCCCCCCTCACCCAACCCTCTCCCCCCTGAAGGGGGGGGAGAGGGCTTTTGGTAGGTTCACCCGATTGCCCTGGGCTTGCGTAATGAAGTGGGGGGCACGATGAAGGCGCGGCATTATTGCATGCTGGTGTGTGCTCTGTTCACCGGGGCCATGGCCGCTCCGGCGGCGGCGCAGCATGCGTCCGTGGGACCGGCGCCGGCGACGCCACTTGGGCCCTTCGATGTCTTCGTGCACGGCCATTATCAGCCTCCTCGACGCCGGGAATGGAATCGCTCATCTCGCCGGCCGGCCAAACCACCGCCTGTTAGTTGAATTTCCTTCTTGGCGTGCCGGTTTGTAACCGGTTGGTGGCCTTCCCAGATC
>JAMOBE010000050.1:0-25871 GCA_039908285.1 Alphaproteobacteria bacterium | reverse complement strand
CCATCTCCGCCAGGTTGGCCCCCTTGCCACCCAGCAGGTTCTTCATCGCCGACCGGCCCTCGGCCTTCCCGTCACCGAACGTGTATACCCACTTGTTCATCACACCATCGTCCTTCATGCCTTGTCCCTCCGTCTGGAATTATGGGCAGTCATCCTCATGGCCGTTCCGAATTCGGGACAACGGCCGAAGGCAAAATCCGTCAAGTCCGGGTAATATCCCCCCGACGCCACCGGGCCCACGGTGCGGACTGCCCCGTGGGCTCGGCCGGCTCTCAGTTCTCCCCACTCACCCCGTCGTAGCGAACCGTCAGGGCGGTCACGTAGCTGGCCCGCATCATCGCGGCCGGATCCGGAACGTGCTTGAGGTCCATGCTCCCCCGCATCTGGCCGAGCGACGTGTACTCGTGCTCTTCGAGCCAGCGCGCCAGGTCGGTCTTCAGCTTGGTCAGGAACTGTGGCCCGTTGCGAATGACCCCGGCGACCGTCTGGACGGCATGGGCGCCGGCCATCACCGACTTGATCACGTCCTCGACGCCCTGCACGCCGCCACTCACGGCGAAGGAGCACTTGGACCGTGCCGCCAGAATCGACACCCAGCGCATGCGCACCAGCAGTTCCGCCGCCGACGACAGCGCGCTCCGCTTCACCATCTCGAGCTTCTCGATGTCGATGTCCGGCTGATAGACGCGGTTGAACAGGACGAACCCGTCGATCCCGGCTCCCTCGAGCCGCTTCACGACGTCTCCGAGGGCCGTGTAGAACGGGGTCAGCTTGACCGCCACGGGAATGGAGACGCTCTGCCGGACCTTGGTGGCGATGCGAACCACCCGGTCCTCGACCTTGGCGGCGGTGTCGTCCGGATTGGCGGCGACGATGAAGATGTTGAGCTCAAGGGCGCTTGCCCCGGCATCCTGAATCTGCTTGGCGTAGTCCATCCAGCCCGCGGTGGTGATGCCGTTGAGGGACGCGATCACCGGTATCTTGACGGCGCTGCGAATCTTTCTGATCTGCTCAAGGTACCCTTCGGGCCCGAGCTTGTAGCTGTCGAGTTTGGGAAAGAACGAAGTGGCCTCGGCAATGCTGTTGGCCGCCTTCTCCTCGTGCTCGAGAATACTCGTCCGATCATGGACGAGTTGTTCCTCGAACAGGGAGGGCATGCAGATGGCGGCAGCGCCCGCATCCTCCAGTCGGCGTACCATGTCGATGTCGTTGGCCAGTGGGCTGGCGCCCGGCATCAGCGGATGGGGCAGGTCCAGCCCCAGATAGCGCGTCGAAAGGTCCATTGTACGTATCCCCCCGTCAGTGTGCCTTGGTCAGTGGTTTCCTTCCCGCTCCACCTCCGTCATCGGCCACCGCCCAGGGCAGGGCTCTTCGTGGCCGATATGTCGCAAAGGACGTGTCGGCCACGGAGCGGCCATTCCCAGCACCTTCCGAAGTCACCAGACTCCGGAAGGTGCGATGTGTGTACTCTCTACTCTGCCTGTACTCTCCTCTCGTCGCCCCCCTTACTCGGCGGCTGGGGTCTGAGGCTTCTGGAAGCCAGCGATGTGACGCAGCCGGTCCTCGCGCAGGCGAGAATGGTTTTCCGCCGACTTGAGCAGTTCCTTGAAGCGCTCCGGGTTGTCCCGGCCAACGACGCGGAACCGCGGCTCGCTCTCCATGAAGGTGCCGAGCGCCACCTTCGGCGCCCCGCTGTCCACCACCAGCGGCTTTTCTCCGGCATGGAGGCGCCGCGGGTCGTAGCGATACAGCGGCCAGTGCCCGCTTTCCACCGCCATGGTGTGCTGCTCCAGTGCGGTCGTCATGTCATAGCCATGGGCGATGCAATGGGAGTAGGCGATGATCAGCGACGGCCCGTCGTAGGACTCGGCGTCCAGGAACGCCCGCACCGTCTGCGCATCCTTGGCGGCGAAGCCCACCTGGGCGACGTAGACATGGCCATAGGTCATGGCGATGGCGCCCAGATCCTTCTTGGCCGACGACCGTCCGGCGATGGCGAACTTGGCCGAGGCGCCGATCGGTGTCGCCTTGGACTGCTGGCCACCGGTGTTGGAATAGACCTCGGTGTCCATGACCAGGATGTTGATGTTGCGGTTGGTGGACAGGACGTGGTCCAGGCCGCCATAGCCGATGTCATAGGCCCAGCCGTCGCCACCGACGATCCACACCGACTTCGGCACCAGGTAGTCGGCGACGTCCATGAGGCGACGCGCCAGGATGTCATCCATGCCGCCGATGCGCTTCTTCAGTTCGGCGACCCGGGCCCGCTGCGCGGCGATTTCCGCCTCGCCGGAGACCGGCTTCAGCAGGCCTTCCACCAGGACGCCGTCCAGCTTGGACGCCAGCGTCTGCACCAGGGTCTGCGCCTGGATGGTCAGCTGATCGACCGCCACCCGCATGCCGAAGCCGAACTCGGCATTGTCCTCGAACAGCGAGTTGCACCACGTCGGGCCGCGGCCGTCGGCGTTGGTGGAATACGGAGGCATCGGCAGACCGCCGCCATAGATCGAGGAGCATCCCGTGGCGTTGCCGATGATGGTGCGATCGCCGAAGAGCTGGGAGACCAGCTTGACGTAGGGCGTCTCGCCGCAGCCAAGGCAGGCGCCGGAGAACTCGAACAGCGGCTCCATCAGCTGGACCTGCTTGACGTTCAGCGGAATCTGCGCCCGGTCGGGTTTCGGCGTGGAGAGGAAGAAGTCCCAGTTGGCCCGCGACTCGTCGTTGCGAACCTCTTCCGACGGCTTCATCTCGAGGGACTTGCGGCGCGGATTGGCCTTGTCCTTGCCCGGGCAGACGACGACGCAGAGGGTGCAGCCCGTGCAGTCATCCGGGGCGACGGACAGCAGGTACTTGGCCTTGCCGAACTCGTTGCCGCGATAGTCGAGGGACTGGAAGCCCACCGGCGCATTGGCCAGTGCCTCCGGCGGACAGGCGCTGACACGGATGGCCGCGTGCGGGCAAACCATGGCGCACTTGTTGCACTGGATGCACAGCGCCGGATCCCACACGGGAATCTCGACGGCGATGGCCCGCTTCTCCATCTTCACCAGGTTGACCGGCCACGAGCCGTCGATGGGGAAGGCGCTGACCGGCAGCGAGTCGCCGCGACCGGCCATGATGGCCGCCGCCACGCGCTGCACGAAGTCGGGCGCACTCTCGGGGACCAGCGGGGCCCGCACGTGGTTGGAGGTGACCCCGGCCGGCACCTTGATCTCGTGCATGTGAGCCAGGGCCGCGTCCACCACCTCGTTGTTGCGGCGCACGGCCTCGATGGCACGCCGGCCATAGGTGTGCTCGATGGCCTCCTTGATCTTCTCGACCGCCGTCTCGGTCTTGAGCTGGCCGGACAGGGCAAAGAAGCAGGTCTGCATGATGGTGTTGATGCGCCGGCCCAGACCGCCCTCGCGGGCCAGATGGGTCGCATCGACGGTGTAGAGCTTGACCTTCTTGTCGATCACCGCCTGCTGCACGTCACCCGGCAGGGCGTTCCACACCTGGTCGGGCGAGCCGACCGCGTTCATCAGGATGGTGGCGCCCGGCTTGGCGTAGCGCACCACGTCCATGCGCTCCATCAGCGGGAAGTGATGGCAGGCGACGAAGTCGGCGCTTCCCGGTCCCACCAGGTACGGCGCGTGGATCGGGTTCTTGCTGAACCGCAGGTGGGAAACGGTGACGGCGCCGGCCTTCTTGCTGTCGTAGACGAAATAGGCCTGGGCGTGGGCGCCGGTCTCATGCTCGATGATCTTGGCCGAGTTCTTGTTGGCACCCACGGTGCCGTCGGCGCCAAGGCCGAAGAACACCGCCTGCATGACCTCGGACTGCAGGATGTTCAGGTCCTCGGCGACCAGGGACGAGTGGCTCACGTCGTCGTTGATGCCGACGGTGAAGCGGCGCTTCGGGTTCGCCTTGGCCATCTCGTCGTAGATGGCCTTGACCATGCCCGGGGTGAATTCCTTGGACGACAGGCCATAGCGACCGCCGATCACCTGCGGCTCGGTGGCCAGGCGACGGGTGCCGCACATGCGGTCCTCGGCCAACGCCCCGATCACGTCGAGGTAGAGCGGCTCGCCCACGGCGCCCGGCTCCTTGCAGCGGTCCAGCACGGCGATGGTGCGGACGGTGGCGGGGAGCGCCGCCACCAGTTCGGCGATCGGGAATGGCCGGAACAGACGGACGTTGACCACGCCCACCTTCTCGCCCTTGGCGACCAGGTGCTCGACGGTGTCACGGACGGTCTGCAGGCCCGAGCCCATGATCACGGTGACCCGCTCGGCCTGCGGGTGGCCGTGGTATTCCACCAGGCTGTACTTGCGGCCGATACGCTGGGCCAGGCGGTCCATGGTGTCCTGCACCACGCCCGGGCAGGCGTCGAAGAAGGGCTGGCACGCCTCCCGCATCTGGAAGAACACGTCGGGGTTCTGGTTGGTGCCGCGCAGCACCGGATGGTCGGGCGTCAGCGCCCGCTCGCGGTGGGCGTTGATGGCCTTCTCGTCGAGCATGAAGCGGACGTCGTCGTCCGACAGCCGCATGATGTTGGTCAGCTCGTGGGAGGTGCGGAACCCGTCGAAGAAGTGGATGAACGGCACCCGCGACTTCAGGGTGGCGGCGTGGGCCACCATGGACATGTCCTGGGCTTCCTGCACCGAGGTGGCGCACAGCATGGCCATGCCGGTCTGCCGGCAGGACATCACGTCGGAGTGGTCACCGAAGATCGACAGGGCGTGCGTTGCCAGGGTCCGCGCCGCCACGTGCAGCACGAACGGCGTCAGCTCGCCGGCGATCTTGTACAGGTTCGGGATCATCAGGAGCAGGCCCTGCGACGCGGTAAACGTCGTCGCGAGGGTTCCGGCCTGGAGCGCGCCGTGGATGGCGCCGGCGGCACCGCCCTCCGACTGCATCGGCTCAACCTGCGGTACGTCCCCCCACACGTTGAGGAGGCGGCCAGCGGCCCACTCGTCGGCCAGCTCGCCCATGGGCGACGCGGGCGTGATCGGATAAATCGCAATGACCTCGCTGCAGCGGTAGGCGACCGACGTTGCGGCCTCGTTGCCGTCCACGAAGATTCTCGACGATGACTCACCCATGAAAAACATTCCCCCGATTTGGTCAGGATCCATCCAGAAGCTCGGGCCGAGACCCTGACACAGCTTCCCTAACCGCTTATATCGCGGGCTCCACGCAAAGATCAACGACGTTGTCGGCAAGGGCATTCCGGCCGCCAGTGCCTCTCCGACAAGGGGTCGGAGCATGTCCCTCAACGGTCGACAACGGCGAGCCGGTCAAGCGGAAACAACGCAATATGAAGTGCGTTCATGAGGCATTTGATACATTCCCTGCCTCTGGCCGTCGGGTGCCGCCTGTCATCGGCCGTTTGGACACGACCGTGTCCTGCCGTCGGGTGGAGGATGGAGGGCTGCCGGGGCCATGGCCGGGAAGGGGCGTCGAGACGGCGCAAGGGCCTGTTCGAGCCCGCGAATCGGCTGTCCCTATCGCGGCGGAGCCGCAACCAAAAAGATTCGTATTGCTGATCTCAAAAATCTTCGCCGCGCGCGAAGATTTTTGAGATCAGCAATACGGGGATGAAGCCGTCGGGTCGGAGCACCGCTCTTCAGCCCCGGGTTATGATGGCCCGCCACTCCGCCGCAGCACCACGATGATGCCGCCGATGGGCTGGTCCTCGTCGTATTCATGCACGACATCGTCCATCCGCTCGACGACGAATCCGGTGGTCTCGGCCAGGCGGCGGACGTAATCCCTGCCGTGGGCATAGCATCCGCCCCGGGCCAGCCTGGGATCGGTGGCGACCGCGACGGCGGTATCTTCGGCGTTGGGGAAGAGGGTGAAGGCGAACAGCCCGTCCTCGCGCAGGGCACCGGCGGCGGCCGCAAACGCCGGCAGAAGGTCGCCGAAATGGATCAGCGTCGCGGCGCAGGCTATCACATCATAGGACCGGATTTCGCCGGCCAGGAAGGCCACCAGGTCCCCCTGGTGCAGGCGATCGTAGAGGCCCTTGGCCCGGGCCCTCTCCAGCATGGCCGGACTGATGTCGATGCCATCGAGTCGGCGAGCCCGTCCGCGCAGCAGGGCTCCGACCAGGCCGGTGCCGCAGCCGGCATCCAGCATGTCCAGCGAGTCGGGCACCTGCCCAGGCGGGTGACCCAGCGCCAGCACGGCCTCCGCCACCAGGTCGGCGGCGCGGTAGGACCGCTCCCCCGTCGCCCCCTCGTCCCAGGTCCTGGACCGGCGGGCGTAGATCGTCCCGAGGTGGGCCTCGGAGGCGCGGGCGGGCATCGGCCCGTCGCCGACGGCGGCGAGGGACAGCTTTGCTCCCTGGCGGTCCTGGGGATCCAGGTCCAGATAGCGCCGGAGGTGCACGGCCGCCGCCGCGGTCTCGCCCTGGTCCAGAAGGGCGATCCCCAGTCCGTACTGCGCCTCGGCGAAGTCCGGCCGCAGGGCGATGGCCCGGCGGTACCCGGCCACGGCATCCTCCAGCCGCCCCAGATCCTGGAGGGTGGCTCCCAGATTGCTGTGGGCCTCGGCGAAGTCCGGCCTGACGGCGAGCGCCTTCTGGAAACTGGTGACAGCCTCGTCCAGGCGTTTCAGGTCCTTCAGGGCGATTCCCATGTTGCTGTGGTGGAAGGCGTTGGCCGGATCGGCGGCGATGGCCCGCGAGAAATAGGCGAGGGATCCCCCCGGATCCCCCAGCCGGCACAGGATGATGCCAAGGGAATTGCTGGCGTCGGGATGATCGGGCCGCGTCGCGAGCACCTTGTCGTAATAGGACATGGCCTGGGGAAGCCGCCCGGCGCGGTACTCCGCATCGCCAAGCTGCAGGAGGCCGCGGATGTCCTCCGCCTCTCCCTTCGTCCTGCTCAGAGCCTTCGATCGGCGGCGCTCGGCCCGGTTCATGCCATGTCCCCAATGCGTCGAAGCGGGTAGGGGGGCACGTTAACGCGGCATGGGTCATTTGTGGAGTCGATGTTTCCGTCGGCCGGGGTGCCTCGAAGGACTGGTTGAGGAGAGGGCGAAGGTGTGCTAGCGGTTGGTCCTCCGCAAACCGGGGAGTTCCTCATGACCAGTGACACCACCGCCACCCCTCCCTCCCAGCCCGACGCGGGTGGGACGAACGAGAGTCCGGCGATTATGATCAACGGACAGTACATCCGGGATTTTTCGTTCGAGGCGCCCAACGCCCCGGCCATCTTCAACGAACTCAAGGCACCGCCCGAGGTGACCATCAGCGTCGACATCGAAGTGCGCAAGCTCCAGGCCACCATCTACGAATCGGCCCTTGAGTTCCACATCGAGGGCCGGACCCCGGACAAGGTGGCCTTCATCCTGGAAATGACCTATTGCGCCGTCGCGACGATCAACGTCCCGCCCGAGCACGTCGAGCCGATCCTGCTGATCGAGATCCCCCGGCTGCTGTTCCCGTTCGCCCGCTCGGTGATCGCCGACATCACCCGCGACTCGGGTTTCCCACCGCTGCTGCTGGCGCCCATCGACTTCGTCGCGATGTACCGCCAGCGCACCGAGCGTGGCGCCAGCACCACGGTCAACTGAGAGAGCGAAAACGTATCGGCCCCACGACCATCAAAAAGCCCTCTCCCCCTTGATGGGCTGCCGTATGCGCACAGGTTGCACAAAATGAATGTGTAGAATCCATGGCGATCCGGCATCAGGCTGGGGGGGGTGGCCTGGTTGGGGTGGTGAGGCGCCAGCCCTGGCATAGCCCTGCCATGCCCGCTTCGGACCGGCGCGCCACGGATTATTGAGAAGTTACGGCTGCATCTCCATGTCGTGCCGGCATTCTTCGCCCAGGAAACCTCTCGGAAGCCTGCCCAACTGCCGTTTTTAGGGTGAACCATTCGGCTCGCCGGAATTACGGCAGGAAGCCGCCCACCTGGCGGTTCCACAGGCGGGCATAGGGGCCGTTGCGGCGCAGGAGGGCGGCGTGGGAGCCCTCCTCGACGATGCGGCCGGCCTCCATGTAGAAGACCCGGTCCATGCCGGTGATGGTGGACAGGCGGTGGGCGACGGCGATGACCGTCCGCCCCTCCATCAGCCGCCACAGCGACTGCTGGATCATGTGCTCGGTCTCGGAGTCGAGGGACGAGGTGGCCTCGTCCAGGATCAGGATCGGCGCGTCCTTGAGGAAGGCGCGGGCGATGGCCACCCGCTGGCGCTCGCCGCCCGACAGCCGCACGCCACGCTCGCCCACCACGGTGTCGTACCCGGCGGGGCGGCGCATGATGAAGTCGTGGCAGTCGGCCCGGCTGGCGGCGGACCAGAGATCCTCCTCCGAGGCGCCGGGACGGGCATAGGTGATGTTCTCGCCGATGGGACGATGGAACAGGCCGGGCACCTGGGGCACCTCGGCGATGGCGTGGTTGAGACTGTCCAGGGTGACGCCGGCGATATCCTGGCCGTCGATGCGGATGCTCCCACCCTGCGGTTCATAGTGGCGCAGCAGAAGCCGGATCAGGGTGCTCTTGCCGGCGCCCGACGGCCCCACCAGCGCCACCTTCTCGCCGCCGGCGATGGCGAGGCGGAGGGATTCGAACACCGGGGTGCCGTCGGCATGGACGAAGCACAGGTCCTCGATCTCCACCGCGCCCTCCCCCACCTCCAGCGTCCGGGCGCCCGGGGGATCGACGATGGCGTGGGGACGGATGATCAGCTCGATGGCCTCGGT
This sequence comes from Alphaproteobacteria bacterium, assembly GCA_039908285.1. Taxonomy (GTDB): domain Bacteria; phylum Pseudomonadota; class Alphaproteobacteria; order Rhodospirillales; family Rhodospirillaceae; genus JAMOBE01. The sequence goes on along the minus strand of JAMOBE010000050.1, from coordinate 17,176 downwards.
CAGGGTGCCGAGATGCTCGAACCAGTCCAGCAGGCGGTTGGACAGGTTCCAGACGTTGGTGGCCACCAGATTGGACAGCGAGAATACCATGACGAAGTCCCCGGGCCGCATGCGCCCCGCCACCGCCTCGTTCACCGCCATCCCGACCAGGATGATCTGGAACAGGAGCGTCGCGTTGTACTGCATGAACCGCATCAGGATCAGAAAGGTCCTGAGGCTCTGCGAACTGTTCCGTTCGGACGACAGGGTCTCGGCGAGGAGGGTCCGCTCCCGCACCAGGCCGACGAACGAGCGGACCAGGTCGGCATTGGTGATGGAGTCGACGAGGCGCCCGCTCACCGCCGACATGTCGTCGGACAGCTTGCGTGACAGGATGACGCAACGGCGCGAAAACAGCACCGACGTGTACAGGAACAGCGCCGTCCATCCCAGCAGCAGCAGGGCGAACCCGAGGTGGGACGACGCCAGCAGGCCAAGGGCGATCCCCAGGATCACCCAGATGCGGGTCATGTCGTGGACGGCGATGGACATCAGCGTCATGGCCGACTCGGGCGCCTGTTTGATCTTCTGACCCAGGCGGCCGGCGAAATTGTCGTGGAAGTATTGCGGCGCGTGCTCCATCAGGTACGAGAACAGGTACGCCTGCACCGCCGAGCGCAGCCGCGGCGAGGTATGCGCGTCCACCCACTCGTAGATGCGGTTGAACAGGGCCGAGGCCATCCACAGCCCCCCCAGCGCCGCGAGCCACGGCGCAAGCGTAGCCGGCCAGGCGCCATCCGGACCTCGCTGCGGGTCAAGCCCCTCCAGCACCTCCACCAGGTGACGCAGCGCCACCGGCTCGAGGCCCATCAGCCCCATGGCCGCCATGGCCGACAGGGCGAGTCCCGCCACGTTCGCCGCAAAGCGATGGCGGACGAACATCATCAGGAAGCCGAAGGGAGACCGCGGAACGGTGGAACCGGGAAAGTCCCGGTAGCTCACCCGCTCCGGTCCCGGAGCGTCGGAGGGCCAGAACCGCATGGGCCAGAGATCTACTTCGCCGGTGCCGCCGACGCAAGGCGCCAAAGCCCTCTCCCCCCGGAAGAGGGGGGAGAGGGAGTGAAGATGGCGGTTCTCACTTCACCCGATTGCCCCGGCCCTCCCCCCCTCGAGGGGGAGAGGGGGTGATGAGAGTCAGCCGAGTCGCAGCCGTCATAGCGCTCCTCCGCCGCGAGGTATGGCGACGGAGGGTCTTGCGCAACCCCGCCGGGGATGGCCGAGGGGGGTGGTCCAAGGCCATCCACCCGCGCTTACCGCTCCCATTACGCCATCACCAGCCAGCGATATAACACGACAGAGCATCATTTCACAACGTAAGGATGGTACAAATTTGACCGGCTTTCTCGTTACTCTATGCATCGGCGCCGGAGTGTGCGCCTGAGGATTGCGATGAATCGCGACACCGGGCAATCGGAACAAAGCAGCGCATGACGCACCGACCGACACACGCGAGGAACATCATGACAATGACAAAGACATTGCTGGTCAACAGCAGCAAGCTCTTCGGCGAAGGTCTGGCAAGCCTGCTCCATGACACGCAGTTCGAGATCGAACGACAGGTCACCGATGTCGCCGAGTTCGAGGCGGCCTTCGATCCGGCCTATCCCCCTGAACTGATTCTCTTCGTCGCCTCCTCGGCCGCCGTGCCCTTCGAGCGCGACATCGAGAAGCTGTACGCGATGGTCCCGCGGTCGCGGATCGTCGTGCTCGCCGGGGATCTCTTCCCCGACCGCCTGACCCGCTGTCTCAGCGCCGGAGCGGACGGATACCTGCTGAAGGACATCTCGTGCGAGGCCCTGCTGCAATCGCTGCGGCTGGTGATGGTGGGCGAGAAGGTCTTCCCGACCGATCTCGCCGCGGTGATCATGAGGGGTATCACCAGCGAGTCCTCGCGCCGCATCTCCCCCAACTCCATCCAGGGGCTGTCGGAGCGCGAGACGCAGATCCTCCGCTGCCTGGTGCGCGGCGACGCCAACAAGGTGATCGCGAGCCGCCTCAACATCACCGAGGCCACCGTCAAGGTCCACCTCAAGAGCGCCCTGCGCAAGATCAACGTCGCCAACCGGACCCAGGCGGCGATCTGGGCGCTGAACAACGGGCTGGTGGCCAGCGGCGGCATGCCGGAGGGATTGGCCGCCCGATCCTGACCTCCCGTCACCCCCTCCGAAAGGCCTTCAGCGATGACAGACTTCACCGCGCATGATGGGACCGCGACCCCGGGGAATGGGACGACCCCGGCGGCCAATGCTGACGCTCTCTCGCTTCCCGAGGCGATCGCCCACTGGGCGGTGCTGCAACCCGATGCCCTGGCCATCATCACCACCACGGGCCGGCTGACCTATCGCGAACTCTCGGCCCGCGTCGTCTCCCTCGCCGGGTCCCTGTCCGCCAACGGCGTGGAAGCCGGTGACAGTGTCGTCGTCACCCCCAGCGGCAGGATGGACATGCTGGCCGCCGTGGCCGCCGCCATGTCCATCGGTGCCGTTCCCGTTCCCATGAGCGGGGTCGACCACGAGGTCGTCGCCGTCGCCAGGGATTGCGAGGCGGCCCTGGTGGTGGCGGATGCCGGTCGCTGCGGCCGGCTGGCGGACGTGATCCGTGACGACTCGACCCGGCCGGACGGCTGGTCCGGCGAGGACGGGGTGATGGTTCGGCCCGACGAGGCGCCGGGCATGCTGATCTACACCTCGGGGACCACGGCGGGCTGGCGGCGCGGGGTGATGGTGTCGCGAGCGGCCCTGACCGCTTCGGTGCGCGCGCTGAGCGACCTGTTCGACATGGGGCCGGCGACCCGCGAGATGGTGCTGGCGCCCCTCCACCACTCCTTCGGACTGACCCGCTGCCGGGCGGTCCTGCATGCCGGCGGAACCCTGGTGGTGCAGGAGGGCGCGTTCGCTCCCGCCTCGGCCTGCATGGCCATGGAGACGTTCGGCTGCACGGTCCTGAGCGCGCAGCCGTCGGTCCTCGCCACGCTGGTGCAGCAGTACGGGCCGATTCTGGCCTCTCGCGGACGGAGCCTGCGCCGGATCGTCACCGGCACCATGCCACTGGCCTCCGCCCACCGCGAGCGACTGCTCGACCTCATGCCGCACGTCCAGGTGACCATGGTCTATGGCCTGAGCGAAGCCACCCACTTCAGTATTCTCAACATGCGCGCCGAGCCCGGCCGGCTCGAGTCCGTGGGCCGCCCCATCGCGGGGAACGACGTCCTCATCGCCGGGCGGGACGGCACCCCGGTGCCCGGCGGCTGGGTGGGACACATCCTGATCCGGACGCCGGTCCTGGCCAGCGGCTACTGGCGGCGGGAAAGCGCCTGGCAGGAGCGCCTGCGTGACGGGTGGTTCGATACCGGCGACATCGGACGCCTGGATCGGGATGGTTACCTCTACGTCATCGGCCGCGACGACGATCTGATCAACGTCGGCGGCGAGAAGATCGCCCCGGCCGAAATCGAGGATCAGCTCGCCCCACTCCTCAAGGGGGCCGCCTGCGCCGTCTGCGGCGTGCTGGACCCGGACGGCATCCAGGGCTGGATCCCCGTGCTGTTCGTCGAGGGGCACAGCGCGCCCTCCGCCCGGGAAGTCGCCGATCACCTGCGCGATCGGGTGGCCGAGTTCAAGATCCCGGCCGTCGTCCGCGCCATCCCCCTGCTGCCGCGCACCAGCAGCGGCAAGGTCATCCGCCGCAGCCTGGCCATGCTGGCCGGTTGAGGCCATCGATTCATGAAGGACGCGACCGCCATGAACGAGACGTCGGATCTGCCGCCCCTTCACATCTGGTTCATCATGACCATCATCATCATCGTCGTCGCCGGCATGCTGGCGACAGCCTTCATGGTCTTCGGCATCCCGGTGGGATTCCTCGATGCCCCCACCGGCGTGGAGGCCGCCGAACGCCCCCGGATGTGATGATCAGGGTTTCTCCGGCCGCACCCCATAGACCTTGAGGATCGCCGGCTTCCCCCGCGAATAGTTGAAGCCCTCCACGGTGTCGAGGAGGAGGGCGGTGCGGCCGGACTCGGAGAGCCGGGACAGGAAGGCCGCCTCCTCCGGCTGATTGACCACCGCCAGCGCCCCCGGCGTCGCCGTCACATGGTCGGCGGCGGACCCTCCGCCCACCAGCCGGGTGCCGGTGCCGAGGAGGAACACCAGACTGGGCTCGGTGTAGCCGGCCGCGGCCACCGCAACCGACCGGTCGGGCGCGAGGCGCTCCACCGTCTCGGCCACGCGGCGGCTCAGCCACAGGCTGTCAAGCCCGGGCATCACCCAGGCGAAGGTGGCGACGAAGGCCACGGCAGCCCCCCCCAGTCCCAAAGTCGCCGCGGTAAGGACGGGCAGCCGCCGAAACCGCACCAGGGGCAGGGCGGCGGCAGCGAGAGCCCCCGCCGCCGCGACCACCGCGCCAATGCTGATACCCCCACCGAACCGCAGCGGCAGCACGATGAACGCCGCCGCCAGCGTCCCTCCCAGCAGCGCCCAGACGACATACCAGGCCCGTACCCACCGGGGTCTCACCAGGGCATCACTGCCCTCGCGCACGACGGCGAACAGCGTCGCCGCGATCAGCAGGGTCAGGGCCGGGTAGGTGGGCAGGACATAGTGCGGCAGCTTGGTCGGCACCGCCTCGAACACCACCCACGTCGGCAGCACCCAGGCGAGGCAGAAGCGCACCGCCGGCGTGGCCCGCTCGCGCCAGCTTCGCACCAGGGCCGGCCACAGGAACAGCGACGCCGGCCACAGGGTCAGGCTGGCCAGCAGCAGGTAGTAGCCTGGCGGCGCACCGTGGGACTCCTGGGCGCCCAGAAGCTTGGGCAATAGGTCCGAGCGCACCGCATCGCCGACGAAGGCGCCACCGGTGGCACTGCTGATGGCCACCACCCAGGGCGCGACGATGGCCGCCGCCAGAGGCAGCCCCACCAGCGGCCGCAGGCCCCGGAGCCAGTCCAGCCGCCGCTCCCACGCCCATAGGGCGGCGATGGTCAGCAGGGAGATCAGCGGCACGATCGGCCCCTTGACCAGGATGCCCACCCCCTGCGCCAGCCAGAAGGTCATCGCCACGGCGATCCCGGGCGGAGGGGAGGGGCCTCCTCTCTTCGCCATGTAGAACCGGCCGAGCGCTCCCTGTGCCGCCACCACGCAGGCCAGCAGCACGGCATCGGTCTTGGCCTGGTGGGCCTCGGCGGTCAGCAGCAGCGAGCCCGCCAGCAGCGCCGCTCCGGCAAACGCCGTCCGCCCGCCGAACAGCCCCTGGCCGAAATGAAAGGCGAGCAGCACCGCCGCCGTCGCTCCCAGCACCGACGGCAGGCGATAGGGCCAGATGGCCGGGCGTCCCGGCTCGCCGAACAGCGATACCGACGCGGCCTGCATCCAGTAGATGCCGACGGGCTTCTTGTTGCGGGGAATATCCTGGAACTGGATGCGGACGAAGTCCCGGGTTTCCAGCATCTGCTTCGTCGCCTGGGCGAAGCGGGACTCGTCCCGGTCCAGCGGCGGCACCGCCGCGATCCCCGGCAGGTAGAGGAACAGGCAGAACGCGATGAGCGCCAGATATCGCATGAGGGGACGTTTCCAGCAAACTTAAGCCCTCCCCCTCGATGGGGGAGGGTTTGGGTGGGGGTGGCCGTAAAGCGCGTACAGATTGCAGGACATTCGCACTATGGCTGAGTTATCGGGCGCACCCCGATGCACCTACGTGCTGCACCATCACCCCCACCCAACCCTCCCCCATCGAGGGGGAGGGCTTTTTTGCGGGAAACGGATAGTTTCTACAGCGAACACCCTACAGCCCAGTCTGTCCGACGTGTGTGCATACGGTAGCCCTCAAGGGGGAAATGGAGTGGTTCCGGGGGGGCTCGAAAGCAAACAAAAATAAAGAACGAGGGCCTGAGGCCCTCGTGCTCCCCATTTATTAAGTCACGGGGAGTGTGAGGGGCCTCTCGGCCCCTCACGATTCTTTCTTACTATCTTCGCCAATACTCCCGCTAGCGAAGTTGACGGTCCAGCTCCGCCGCCAGTTCCGGCAGAATCTGGAACAGATCCCCCACCAGACCATAGTCGGCGATCTGGAAGATCGGCGCCTCCGGGTCCTTGTTGATGGCGACGATGACCTTGCTGTCCTTCATACCCGCCAGGTGCTGGATGGCGCCCGAGATGCCGATGGCGATGTACAGGTCGGGCGCGACGATCTTGCCGGTCTGCCCCACCTGGAAGTCGTTCGGCACATATCCCGCGTCCACCGCGGCGCGCGAGGCTCCGACGGCCGCTCCCAGCTTGTCGGCCACCTGCTCGATGAGCTTGAAGTTCTCGCCGCTGCCCATGCCGCGTCCACCGGAGACGATGGCCCGGGCGGCGGTCAGCTCGGGTCGCACCGACTTCGACAGCTCGCCGGAGACATAGGCCGAGCCGTCATAGCCCTCGTCGAAGGAAATGACGTCGATGGCCGTGGTCCCCCCCGACGCCGGGCAAAGCTCGAACGCGGTGCCGCGCACGGTCATCAGCATGGTGCGATCGCGCGAGCGCACGGTGGACAGGGCGTTGCCGGCATAGATCGGGCGGACGAAGGTGCGATCATCGACGATGCCGACGACGTCGCTGATCGGCTGCACGTCCATCATCGCCGCGACTCGCGGGATGAAGTTCTTGCCGAAGGTGGTGGCCGGGGCCATCACGTGCGTGTGCCTGTCGGCGAGGCTCTTCACCAGCAGGGCCAGCGGCTCGGCCAGCGCATGGCCATAGCGGGCGTTGTCGGCCAGAAGGATCGAGCCGACGCCGGGAATGCGCGACGCGCTCTCCGCCACCGAACCGCAGGCATGGCCGGCCACCAGGATGTGAACCGTACTTCCAAGCTTCTTGGCGGCGGTGACGGTGTGAAGGGTGGAGGGTTTCAGGTAGGCGTTGTCATGTTCCGCGACGACCAGGACGCTCATCGGATCACCTTGGCTTCGTTCTTCAGCTTGTTGACCAGTTCCACGACGCTGCCGACCATGACGCCGCTCTTGCGCACCGGCGGCTCCTCCACCCCGAGCGTGACCAAGCGGGGGGTGATGTCGACGCCGAGGTCCTCCGGAGTCACGGTTTCGATCGGCTTCGCCTTCGCCTTCATGATGTTGGGCAGCGACGCATAGCGCGGCTCGTTCAGGCGAAGGTCGGTGGTGATGACACAGGGCAGACGGCAGGTGATGGTCTCAAGACCGCCATCCACCTCGCGGGTGACGGTGGCCTTGCTCTCGGACACCTCCAGCTTCGAGGTGAAGGTCCCCTGCGGCCACCCCAGAAGCGCCGCCAGCATCTGGCCGGTCTGGTTCGAGTCGTCATCGATGGCCTGCTTGCCGAGAATGACCATGTCGGGCTTCTCGTTGTCGACCACCACCTTCAGGAGCTTGGCCACCGCGAGAGGTTGCAGCTCGGCGCTGGTTTCCACCAGGATTCCCCGGTCCGCGCCCATGGCGAGGGCGGTGCGGATCGTGTCCTGGCACTGAGCGACGCCCATGCTGACGACGACGATCTCGCCGACCCCACCGGCCTCCTTCAGGCGGACAGCCTGCTCGACGGCGATTTCGTCGAACGGATTCATCGACATCTTGACGTTGGCCGTGTCGACGCCCGATTTATCGGCCTTGACGTGGACCTTCACATTGTAGTCCACGACGCGTTTCACGGAGACGAGAAGCTTCATACCCCCTCCCAGAATCGGCGGCGTGGCGGGTGTGGTCGCACACGGGAGCCGACGTTATTCCTCGATCATAATGCGGCGCACACTATGCCCATCCCATACCCCTGTCAAATCACGCCCCCGGTCGGACGGACGACGAATGGCTGAGCCACCCCACATCCTGCCCCTTCCGTACCGTGACCCGGTGGCGGCGTTCGCGCCGTTCGCCGCCGATCCGGTCGCCGTCCTTCTCGTCGACGGCGAATCATCGAGAGTTTCCTACATTGCGGCCCGTCCCACCAGCGTAATCGTCGCCGACGATGCCGGAACATGGCTGGATGGGGTGCGGGTGGCCCTGGATCCCTTCACCCTGCTGGCCCGGGAGATGGCCGCCCGCCACCGGCCGGCCCATGCCCACCTGCCGCCATTCCAGGGCGGCGCGGTCGGCCTGTTCGGCTATGACCTGGCCCGGCACCTGGAGCGCCTGCCCAGGCCATGGCCGGCGGAACCGCCGTTCCCCGACATGGTGGTGGGTCTCTATGACACGGTCGCCGCCTTCGATCCGGTGCGGCGGCAGGCCTGGATCACCGCCCCCGACCGGGAGCGGGCGGAGGCCCTGGCATCCGCGATCACCGCTGCCCCCGTTCCCGGCCCCCTGGACTGGGACCGGCGGGGCCTCTGGCGCGCCGAGACGACACAGGCGGCCTACGAGGCCAGGGTGGCCCGGGCCATCGCCTACATCCACGCCGGCGACGCCTTCCAGGTCAACCTGTCCCAGCGCTTCATCGGCGACCTGCCGGCGGGGCTCGACGCCTTCGGGCTCTTCCGCCGGCTCATGACTCTCGGACGGGCGCCGTTCTCGGCCTGGATCGGCTGCGGACGGGGACGGCGGGTGCTGTCGGCCTCGCCCGAGCGGTTCCTCAAGGTCGACGCGGCGGGCCGGGTGGAGACCCGGCCGATCAAGGGAACCCGCCGCCGCGGCACCACGCCGGCGGAGGATGCGGCCCTCGCCGCCGACCTCGTGGCCAGTCCCAAGGACCAGGCTGAGAACCTGATGATCGTCGACCTGTTGCGCAACGACCTGTCCCGGGTCTGCGCCTTCGGCAGCGTCGGGGTGCCGGCCCTGTGCCGCCTCGAGACCTTCACCGCCGTCCATCACCTGGTGTCGGTGGTGGAGGGGCGCCTGCGGCCGGACGCCTCCACCCTCGACCTTTTGCGCAGCGCCTTCCCCGGCGGCTCGGTCACGGGAGCGCCGAAGATCCGGGCCATGGAGATCATCGCCGAACTGGAATCCTGCCGGCGGGGTCCCTACTGCGGGGTCCTCGCCTGGCTCGACTTCGGCGGCACCATGGACTCGAGCATCCTCATCCGCACCCTGGTGGAGGCCGACGGCCGGGTGACGCTGCACGCCGGCGGCGGCATCGTCGCCGACTCCGATCCCGCACTCGAATACGAGGAGACCATGATCAAGGCCGCCATGCCCATGCGCGCCCTGGACCCGACCGGGGCCATGGAACCTCTTTGAAGCCGCAACCGACTCGGGCGGCTTGTGTTCCGGCCCACGGGTCATGTACAACGACGGACGCTCGAAAACGGGAAGCCGCCGATCATGTCCGTGATGCCCGATACCTGGATTCGTGAAATGGCCCTGAAGACGGGCATGATCGACCCGTTCCAGGAAAAACTGCAGCGGGACGGGGTGATCTCCTATGGTCTGTCGTCCTATGGCTACGACGCCCGCGTGTCCCGGGAGTTCAAGATCTTCACCAACGTCAATTCGGCGGTGGTGGACCCGAAGCAGTTTTCGGATCAGAGCTTCGTCGATCGCGAGACCGATGTCTGCGTGGTGCCGCCCAACAGCTTCGTGCTGGCGCGGACCGTCGAGCGTTTCCGCATTCCCCGCAATGTGCTGGTGATCTGTCTCGGCAAGTCCACCTATGCGCGGTGCGGCATCATCGTCAACGTGACCCCCCTCGAACCCGAGTGGGAAGGCCACGTGACGCTGGAGTTCTCCAACACCACGCCGCTGCCGGCCCGGATCTACGCCAACGAGGGGGCGTGCCAGTTCATCTTCCTCAAGGCCGACTCGGAGTGCGAGGTCTCCTACGGCGACCGATCCGGAAAGTACCAGGGCCAGCTGGGCGTGACCCTGCCACGCCTGTAACCATCCGCCCAACCAGGCTCGAGGACGTCACTCATGGACAGGATCCGCATCGTCGGCGGCAATACGCTCAAAGGCACCATTCCCATCGTCGGCGCCAAGAACGCCGCCCTGCCGCTGATGGCGGCGTGTCTCCTGACCGACGAGACCCTTTCCCTTTCCAACCTCCCCCATCTGGTGGACATCACCACCATGGCCCACCTTCTGGCCCAGCACGGCGTCGAGCTGGCCATGAACGGCCACGCCCCCAACGGCGGCAGCGCCGGCCGGGTCCTGGAACTGAGTGCCCGCACCATCGCCTCCACCACCGCCCCCTATGACCTCGTGCGCAAGATGCGGGCGTCGGTGCTGGTGCTCGGGCCGCTTGTCGCGCGCTGCGGCGTGGCCCGGGTGTCGCTGCCCGGCGGCTGCGCCATCGGCACCCGGCCGGTGGACCTGCACGTCAAGGGGCTGGAGCAGATGGGAGCCACCATCGAACTCAGCGAGGGCTACATCGAGGCCCGCACCACCGGGCGGCTCCGGGGCGGACACGTGATCTTTCCGCAGGTGTCGGTGGGCGCCACCGAGAACCTCATGATGGCCGCGACCCTGGCCGACGGCGAGACGGTGCTGGTCAACGCCGCCCGCGAGCCCGAGGTCTGCGATCTCGGTCACTGCCTGGTGGCCATGGGAGCGCACATCGAGGGCATCGGCACCGACACCATCCGTATCCAGGGCCGCGAGCGCCTGCACGGGGCCGACTACGCGGTGGTTCCCGATCGCATCGAGGCCGGCACCTACGCTATCGCCGCCGCCATCACCCGCGGCGACATCGAGCTGGTGGGGGCCCGCGCCGACCTGATGATCGCCGTCACCAAGCTTCTGGGCGAGGCGGGCGTCGCCATCACTCCGACCGACAAGGGCCTGCGCATCGACGGCGGCGGCGCCGAAATCCGGGGGGTGGACGTGATGACCGAGCCCTATCCCGGCTTTCCCACCGACATGCAGGCCCAGATCATGGCCCTGATGGCCACCGCCCGCGGGGCGTCGATGATCACCGAGACCATCTTCGAGAATCGCTTCATGCACGTGCCGGAGCTGATGCGCATGGGGGCGCAGATCAACATCCACCGAGCCTCCTCGGCCATCGTGCGCGGGGTGGAACACCTCTCGGGCGCCCAGGTGATGGCCACCGACCTGCGTGCCTCGGTCAGCCTGGTGCTGGCCGGCCTGGCCGCGACGGGCGAGACCATGGTCAACCGCGTCTACCACCTGGACCGGGGCTATGAGCGCCTGGTGGAGAAGCTCGCGGCCTGCGGCGCCCAGATCGAACGCGTCCGTGATTGAGACCGGCATTATTCACATGCCGCTGATGACGCGGGCGACAGGCGTGATATACTCGGGGACCGCGCAGGTATCGACGGGGCCGCAGGGTTCGTGATCGCGCACTTGGGGAGAGGAGTCCACCGTGGCCGAGAAGGACGCCGAGTTCATCGTTCCGCCCAACCGGATCAAGAGCAAGGTCACCTACAACGACAGCGGGGTCGACATGGCCGCGCTGGCCCGGGCGGAGCAGGTGATCGCCAACCTCCAGGGCAACTACCTGCAGTGGGTCGAGGATGACCTGACCAATCTCCAGGCCGCCTACGAGAAGGCGCGGGCCGAGCCCGACAACCGCAAGCGCCACCTGGACGAGGTGTTCCGCATCGCCCACGACGTGAAGGGCCAGGGCGGCAGCTTCGGCTATCACCTCATGACGATCATCGCCAACCAGCTCTGCCGCACCATTGAAAAGTACGATGCCACCCGTGACGACGTGCTGGAGGTGGTCAAGCTGCACATCCACGCCCTGCGCCTGGTCATCTCCCAGCGCATGGAAGGCGATGGCGGGGCGGCCGGCGCCAGCCTGGTCAAGGGCCTTGAGGCCGTGATCAGCAAGGTCGCCGCCCGCTGAGGGGGGCGGCCATCACTGGTCCTGGCGGGCGTTGATGATGCTGCGGCGGATGGCGCGGGTGCGGGTGAACAGGGCCTCGAGCTTTTCGCCCTCGCCCCAGCGGATGGCCCGCTGCAGGGCGGTCAGGTCCTCGGAGAAGCGTTGCAGGATCTCCAGCACCGCCTCCTTGTTGCTGAGGAAGATGTCCCGCCACATCACCGGATCGGAAGCGGCGATGCGGGTGAAGTCGCGAAACCCGCTGGCCGAGTACTTGATCACCTCCTGGCGCAGGTGCTCCTCCAGGTCGGTCGCGGTGCCGACGATGGTGTAGGCGATCAGGTGCGGCAGGTGCGAGGTGATGGCCAGCACCCGGTCGTGGTGGTGGGCATCCATGACATCCACCATCATCCCGGCCTGCTGCCACAGCCTGGTCACCGTGTCGACGGCCGCCGGGTCGGTGTCGGTGGTCGGGGTCAGGATGCACCAGCGGCCCTGGAACAGCTCGGCGAAGCCCGCCTCGGGGCCGGAGTGCTCGGTGCCGGCCACCGGGTGCCCCGGCACCAGGTGCACCCCCGGCGGCAGCAGCGGAGCGACGTCGCGGATCACCGTCTCCTTGACCGAGCCGACGTCGGAGACGATGGCTCCCGCCCTGAGGTGTGGCGCCATGGCCCGGGTGACGGCGGCATAGGCGCCGACCGGCGTGCACAGCATCACCAGGTCCGCCCCGGCCACCGCCTCGCCGATGTCGGCGGTGGTGGCGTCGGCAAGCCCGAGCCGCTCCACCGCCTCGCGGGTCTCCCGGCTGCGGGCGCAGGCGATCGAGGAGCGGGCCAGGCCGTCACGCCGCACCACCCGCGCCAGGGACGAGCCGATCAGCCCGATGCCGATGTAGGCGATGCGCTCGAACAGGGGGGCGGTCATGCCATGAACTCCGTCAGGGCGTCGGCCACGGCGGTCATGTCCTCGTCCAGGCCGATGGTGATGCGCAAGGCGTCGGGCAGGCCATAGCTCGCCACCCGCCGCACGATCAGGCCCCGCGACTGCAGCAGCCGGTCGGCGGCGTCAGCCCCGCGCGCCGGATCATCGGTGGGAAAGCGGGCCAGGACGAAATTGGCGACGCTGTCGGTGACGCCAAGCCCCGCCGCCGTGAGACGGGCGCTCAGCAGCGGCAGCCAGCGGCTGTTGTGGGCCTGTGCCCTCTCCATGAACGCCACGTCCTCGATGGCGGCGGTCCCGGCCGCCTGCGCCACGGCGTTGACGTTGAAGGGCGAGCGCGCCCGGTTCAGCACGTCGGCCACCGCCGGCGGACAGTAGGCCCAGCCCAGACGCAGGCCTCCCAGCCCATAGATCTTCGAGAACGTCCGGGTCATCACCGTGTTGGCCCCGGCGTCCACCAGGTCGACTCCGGGAGAATAGTCGGCGCGGGTGACGTACTCGGCATAGGCGGCGTCGATCACCAGCAGCACCGACTCCGGCAATCCACCGCGAAGTCGACGCACCTCGGCGGCTGGGAGACAGGTCCCGGTGGGATTGCCGGGGTTGGCGAGGAACACCACCCGCGTGCGCGGCGTGACCGCCGCCAGGATGGCGTCCACGTCGACGCGAAGATCGGTCTCGGGCGCCACCACCTCGATCGCCCCCGCCGAGCGGGTGAAGATCCCGTACATGAGGAAGCCGTGTCCGGTGTGGATCACCTCGTCCCCACTTCCCGCATAGGCGTGGCACAGGAGGCCGAGAAGCTCGTCCGAGCCCGACCCGCAGACGAGTCGCGCCGGGTCGAGGCCATGGCGGCGGCCAATGGCCTCCCGCAGCAGACGACTCGACCCGTCAGGATAGCGGTGCAGATTCTGGGCGGCGCGACGGCAGGCCTCGATGGCGCGGGGGCTCGGGCCGAAGGGGCTTTCGTTGGAGGACAGCTTGACCACCCGGGTCAGGCCGGGGATGGACGACTCGCCGCCGACATAGGGGGCGATCGTCAATAGTCCTGGACGGGGCTGTGGCGGGCTCATGGTTCCATCGATGTCTGTCGATGTCGTCGACACGGGGATCAGAGGGCGAGGTCGGCGGCCGCGAATGGCATGAGATAGCCACCGATGACCGAGACGCGCCGGACCAGCGCGCCGTCCATCTCGACCAGATGTCGTAGTCGCTGGTCGTCGCTGGTCACATGGCCGTTGACCTCGAGGATGTGCAGCCAGGCCTCGTCGCCCAGCTCGCGCTGCCCAAGGTGGGCGCATTCGCCGAGGTCCGCCCCGGAAAGCTGGCGAAACAACGACGCCCGGCTGATGCCGCTCGCCGTCTCGAACACCACCAGGGTGCGATCGTTCTCCGATATCTCGCTCGGCGGGCGGGCCACGGCCAGCGCCTCCCGCCCGTCGCCGCGGCCGGGACCCGGACCGGTGAAGGGCAGGCGGGCGATGATACGCGGCGTGCTCGGCGCGTCGCCGATAATGGTGTGCCACCACGGCGAGGCCGCGTCGTCCTGGGGCAGCGGCAGGATGCCGACGGTGGCCACCCCGTCGGTGACGGCGCGAATCACCTGGGCTGCGGAGGTGAAGCTGATGGTGTTGGTGTAGGAGCCGTACTGGTCGCGGGCGATCTCCAGATAGCCCTCTCCCCGCCTTGGCATGTAGACGGCGACGGCGAACGGCCCCTGGACGGCAACCAGGGCGGAGAACAGCTCCCGCCAGATGCGGACGATGACCGCCCTGGACAACCGGCCGCTGTGGCGCTTGACCAGGCGCCGCAGCACCTCCGCCTCGCGACCCGGTACGAGATAGCCGCCTCCCTTCTTGGCGTGACCGATCTTTTCGACCACTTCGGTCCGCTGCATCAGCAGATCGTGGATAGCGTCATCGATCCGGTCGATTTCGCGGCGAAGGTCGGGCAGCGGAGGAACGTCGGTGATCATGACCGTTGTGCTTGGAGCCCGCTCGAGGGAGGGATACTACTAGTCCCGGACGGCCGGAAAATCAAAACAAAACATTGACAGGCTCCGCCCGCCCTCCTAGCTATCCACAGGAAATTTTGGGGTGCTGCCGAATGAGTGCATCCGCGACCCCCGCCGCCGCGGGGGATCAGGTCCATGATCCGGCCGGGTTCAGGGTGGAGCTGGGGCGCGATCGCCCGCTCCGGCTGGACTGCGGCGTCGATCTCGGGCCGTTCACGGTGGCCTACCAGACCTATGGCACCCTGAACGAGCGGAAATCCAACGCGATTCTCATCTGTCACGCCCTCACCGGCGATCAGTTCGTCGCCGATCCCCATCCCATCACCGGCAAGCCCGGATGGTGGGAGATGCTGGTGGGGCCGGGGAGGGTGCTGGACACCAACCGCTATTTCCTCATCTGCTCCAACGTGCTGGGCGGCTGCATGGGCAGCACCGGGCCGAAGGAGACCAATCCGGCGACGGGCAAGCCATGGGGACTGGGGTTCCCGGTCATCACCATCGGCGACATGGTCCGGGCCCAGGCCATGCTGTGCGACCATCTCGGCATCGAGCAGCTGTTCTGCGTGGTGGGCGGGTCCATGGGCGGCATGCAGGTGCTGGAGTGGGCCAGCTCCTACCCCGAGCGGGTGTTCGCCGCGGTGCCCATCGCCTGCTCCTACCGCCACTCGGCCCAGAACATCGCCTTTCACGAGGTGGGCCGGCAGGCGATCATGGCCGATCCCGACTGGTGCGGCGGCGACTACCTGGCCCAGGGTCGCCACCCCCACCGCGGCCTGGCCGTCGCCCGCATGTCGGCGCACATCACCTACATGTCGGAGACGGCCCTGCACAGGAAGTTCGGCCGCACCCTGCACAACCGCTCGCGGGTCGCCTATGGCTTCGACGCCGATTTCCAGGTGGAGAGCTATCTGCGTCACCAGGGGTCCACCTTCGTCGATCGCTTCGACGCCAATTCGTACCTCTACATCACCCGGGCGATGGACTATTTCGACCTGACCGCCGAGCACGACGGCTCGCTGGCCAAGGCGTTCCAGGGCACCAGGACCCGATTCTGCGTCGTGTCGTTCACCTCCGACTGGCTGTTCCCCACCTCCGAGAACCGGGCGGTGGTGCATGCCCTCAACGCCGTGGCGGCCAACGTCAGCTTCGTCGAGGTGGAGACCGACAAGGGCCACGACGCCTTCCTCCTGGATGAGCCCGAGTTCCATACCACGGTCACCGGCTTCCTCGATGGCGCCGCCGAGCACCACGGCCTGCCCCGCCGCGCGGACACCCAGGCATGAACGCCACCGATCAGAGCAACGCGATTCGTATCGACCTGCGGTTGATCGCCGACATGATCGCCCCGGGATCGCGGGTGCTGGACGTGGGATGCGGCGACGGAACGCTGCTCGAGTATCTCGGGCGGTTCAAGAAGGTGGACGGCCGGGGAATCGAGCTGTCCATGAGCGGCGTGCGCACGGCGGTCAGTCACGGCCTGTCGGTGATCCAGGGCGACGCCGACACCGATCTCAAGGACTATCCGGGCGGCGCCTTCGACTACGTGGTGCTGAGCCAGACCCTGCAGGCCACCCGCAACCCGCGGGGGGTGCTGGAGCAGTTGCTGCGCATTGGCCGCCATGCCGTCGTTTCGTTTCCCAATTTCGGCCACTGGCGGGCGCGCTGGCACCTTCTGGTGGAGGGCCGGATGCCGGTGACGGCGGCCCTGCCGCACCAGTGGTGGGACACCCCCAACATCCACGTCTGCACGGTACGCGACTTCGTCACCCTGTGCGGAGATCTCGGCATCCGCATCGAGCAGGGCCTGACCCTCGACGCCGCCGGCCGTATCCAGAGCTTCAGCCCCACCGGTCACCTGGCCAATCTGCTGGGGGGACAGGCGGTGTACCGACTCAGTCGGGACTGATACGCTTTCCCGAGTGGCCGTTCGCCTCCCCACCGACCTTCGGGATCAGGAGCCGTCGAACCGCTTGTGCCCGGTACGTCTCCGCCGCCGCACCGTCAATGCGTCGTGGGCTCATCGAACACGTCCTCCAACGTGCGGGCATCCAACAAGCGCTCACTCCACTCATCCAACTGATCGCCACGGGCTGCCCGAACGCGCGCCTCTATTTCAGGTGACAGCGCTCCATGCTTCCGACGGAGCAGGCGGAGCACGATCTCGGCCTTGCCCTCGGCCTTGCCCTCGGCCTTGCCCTCGGCCTTGCCCTCTGCCAACCACCGTTGCTTCCAGACTTCTCCCTGACTCGCCAGCATCGTCTTCATCTCCATCAAGTCGTCGGGAATAGTGACCGATGTTCCGAACCCCTCGATCGCCTGCCGCACCAGTTCGGTAAACAGGCTCTTCAATTCCTCGTAGCCCGGGTGTCGCCTGAACCAGCCCACCACTTCATCGATCAGGTTGGCCAATTCATCCGGCTCGTGGTGCTGCTCCAGTCGGAACAGCAGGGCGGCCAGACTGTCG
>JAMOBE010000049.1:0-26460 GCA_039908285.1 Alphaproteobacteria bacterium | reverse complement strand
GAGCTTCGGCACCCCCCTCACCCAACCCTCTCCCCCCGGAAGAGGGGGGAGAGGGCTTTTTTGGTCATGGTGCCGATACATTTTCAGGCTCTCACTCCGCCAGGTCGAGAACCAGGGGGCGGTAGTCGGTGTTGCCGCCGCCGCCCCGCTGGCGGGTTACTACCCGCGTGGGTCCCAGCCGGTAGTCGCGGTCGGCGTGGGTGTGGCCGTGGATCCAGAGAGTCGGGCCGCGGTCGGCGATCAGTTCATCGAGACTCGACACCGAGGTGATGCGTCCCACGTGTCCGGGTGGTCGATCCTGGAGTGATCGGGCGCTCGGGGCGTGGTGGGTGACGACGATGGTCGTCGTTCCGTTCCGCGGCTGCGCCAGTTCGCCTTCGAGCCAGGCCCGCGAGTGCCGGTGCCAGGCCAGCACCTGCTCGGGAGTCAGGGGGCGGCCCTGGCCCAGGGTCACGTTGCGGTAGTCGGGCATGGTGGCTCCGGCCTCCGCCATGACGCCGGCGATGGTGTCGGCTCCTTCCAGCGCAAAGTCGGTCCACAGGGTGCAGCCGAGGACCAGGAGTCCACGGCGCCCGATGTCGAACCGAACCGCTTCGTCCTGGAGAAACCGGACGTTCGGGGTGGAGACGGCTGCCAGGCGCAGGGACTCGAGGGGATCGCCGTCGTGGCGCCAGTAGTCGCGGTTGCCGGCGACGTAGACCACCGGTATTCCCGATAGCACTCGCGCCGCCCAGGCGATGCCGTCGACTCCGGTCGCCACGTCCCCGGCCAGGATGACCAGATCCGCGTCCAGCGGCCCCGGAGACCAGTCCCCGCTTTCCAGGTGCAGATCGCTCATCACCGCGATCCGTGGCATTGCGTCCCCCCGAGTCGCAACGACGAAGCCTCAGTGCGGGGGCGGAACAGCCGGCGGCTGCCTGATCACCAGGCAGGTGCCGCCCAGGTGCTTGATCCCGTCGCAGGTGGCGCGGGCGGCCGAATGCTCCAGCGGCCCGGCGAACAGCCGGTAGAGAATCCCCCGCTCGCCGCCGTCGAAGGTCAGAATCGTCGGGTTTAGGTTGGCGAGCTGTTCGGAAAAGCGCCGATGTTGGCGGCGCCACTCGGCGGCGGCGGCAGCCTCCGTCGACAGGGTGGCGATCTGAATCAGGGACTGGGGCGCGGCTCCCGGTTCGTCCGGGCTGGCGGCGGTGGGTGAGGGCGTGGGTGAGGGCGTGGGTGAGGGCGCGGATGAGGCGGCGGCGGAATCGGCGGCGAGTCCGGCGGCTTCGAGGAAGGCCAGGCTGCTATTGGCGGTGGCGTTGCCCTTGGCGGCGGCCTGGCGGAACCACTTCACCGCCTGTCCGATGTCCTGGGGTACGCCGTCGCCATTGGCGTACATGACTCCCATCTCCGACTGGGCGGTGGCATCGCCAGCTTCCGCCAGCGGCTGGAGGTGAATCACGGCCTCGGCGTAATCGCCACGCCGGACGGCGGCCAATCCCTCGTCCAACCCGGCCAGCGCCAGCGAGGGCGCCAGCAGCGCGGACACGAGGCATGTCAGGGCGAATGTGTTTCTGGCGAGGTTGCGCATCCCACAGGCGTTCCCTGTTGACCATCGACCGGAGTGCAGCCTATCACGAATGCGCGCCGGGGAAACATCAATGTCGCCATACCCGTCGGTTCGCGGCGTTCACCGTACCGGACCTTCGGAGTATGGAACCTCAATGGCCTCCCGGGCGCCGACGTGCTATATCATGATATATACGCCTTTCGAGCCGCGCCCGCCGCGGCTTTGGAGAGCGGCATTGCTCATGTGTATGGAAAGTTCGGGGTTCAGACATGGCGAAGCAAATCCAGGTGCAGGTTGGGCAGTTGTACAGGGCGCAGAGCGCGGGCAACCGGCTGTGGCAGGTGGAGTTCGTGTACGCCGACGGTCACGGCATCCCCCACGCGCGTCTGCGCGATGTGAACCAGCAGAGCGAAACCATCACATTCGCCGCCGAGGTCCTGGGTGATCAATCGCGGTTCAAACTCGAGACCGAGTAGTCGTCCTCAGGGATTTTCGGCAGACGTATCGCCACCCCAGGTCGCGGCAATGGCGTCCGCGTCGCCCTGGTCCTCGACCGCGATCACCAGCGCCGTGTTGCAGGGGTGGCGACACCAGGTGGCCCGCTTGGCGAACGGCCGCTTCTCAAGCCAGGCGACCAGCGCGTCGTTGTGCTCGAACGCGAACCAGAAGACATCCCGCCAGTCCCTGTAGCTGTCGTCGTCATAGAAGGTTGCGTATCGCGCGAGAGACTCGGGCAGCCATGCGACTCCATCGCGCGCCGCGGCGGTGGCCCGAGTCACGGCGTCGCCGAAGGCAGCGACGAGGGCATGGAGCTTCGCCGACACCGGTGCGGCCATCCGGGCCAGGTCCCCGCTCTCCCTGAGGAGTGCCATCGACGGATACTCGGTGCCGCCGACGTAGATCTGGCGAAAGAAGATGTGGGCGCCATGGGTGTCGAAGTTCATGAAGGCCCCGAGGCTGGCGTCGCCGTCGTTGCCGCGGCTGGCCTCGATGATGAAGGGCCGCAGGTGGGAGACGATGGCCTCCTGGATTTCCGAGGCGTCGCAGTCGGTCTGCATGAACTCGGGAATGGCGAACAGGCCCAGCGGCACCGGCAGCCCATAGTCCCGGACC
Organism: Alphaproteobacteria bacterium; assembly: GCA_039908285.1. Lineage (GTDB taxonomy): Bacteria > Pseudomonadota > Alphaproteobacteria > Rhodospirillales > Rhodospirillaceae > JAMOBE01. The sequence continues at coordinate 23,798 of JAMOBE010000049.1, read as the reverse complement.
ATCCCCGGTGCGCCTGCATCGGCGCCGGTATAGGTGTGGGGCTCCAGCATGCCCAGGAACATGTCGTTCACGTGGTCCTCCCTAAGGCTTTACTCCATGACGCCGCCTTCAATGGCACCTGTGCGTTCGCGAATCAAGGCGGGGGATGTTTTCTCGGCCGTGAAACGGTATATGGAGGGACAGGCCCGCCGTCGGGCCGATCAATGCGAGTTGGCGACCATGAGCATCCTCGTCACCGGCGCGGCCGGCTTTATCGGTTTCCATACCTGTCGGCTCCTCCTCGAGCGCGGTGAGGAGGTCGTCGGGGTGGACGAGGTCAATGACTACTATGACCCGATCCTGAAGCAGGCGCGTCTCGACATGCTGGCGCGCCATCGCGGGTTCAGCTTCCACCGTCTCGACATCGCCGACCGGGAGGCCATGTTCGCGCTGGCCGAAAAGACCCCCGGCATTACCGGGATCGTCAGCCTGGCGGCGCAGGCGGGCGTGCGTTATTCGCTGGTGAACCCCTTCGCCTACACCCGGTCCAACGTCGAGGGACACCTGGTGGTGCTGGAGATGTGCCGGCGTCTCAAGGGGTTCCGCCATCTTGTCTACGCCAGCTCGTCGTCGGTCTACGGCAGCAACACCAAGCTCCCGTTTTCGGTGGACGACCGCGTGGACAACCCGATCTCGCTCTATGCCGCGACCAAGAAGGCGGGAGAGCTGATGGCCCACTGCTACAGCCACCTGTTCCGCATTCCGGCCACCGGCCTGCGGTTCTTCACCGTCTACGGGCCGTGGGGGCGGCCCGACATGGCGATCTATATCTTCGCCAGCAGCATCCTGGCCGGCCGGCCCATCCATGTCTTCAACAATGGCGACATGAAGCGCGACTTCACCTACATCGATGACATCGTCGCCGGGGTGATCGGCTGTCTCGACAACCCACCGGCCGATGATGGCGTGACACCGCCGCAGCGGGTCTACAACATCGGCAACCACCGCTCCGAGACGCTGATGCGCTATATCGGCCTATTGGAGGAGTCCATCGGACGCAAGGCCGAGGTACGCTTTGAACCGATGCAGCCCGGTGACGTCAGGGAGACCTACGCCGACATCGAGGCCATCCAGCACGACATCGGCTTCGTCCCCACGACCCCGATAGAAGTCGGCATCCCCAGGTTCGTGGAGTGGTTCAAGGGCTATCACCGGTGAGGACTACTCATAGAGGCGTTCCAGGTCAGCGCCGTAGAGGTCCCTGATCCTGTGCCGGCGGATCTTGAGGGTCGGGGTCAGGGTGCCGTTGGCGATCGAGAATTCCTGGTCGGTGATGAGGAAGCGGCGCACCTTCTCCAAAGGTGAGACGGTGCGGTTGACGCGGTCGACGGCGGCACCGATGGCCTTGATGAAGGCGGCGTCGTGGCGGAGCGTGGCCAGGCCGCCCCCTTCATCAAGGCCATCGGGCCGGCCGTTCTCGGCGGCCCAGGCGCTGGCGAAGGCCTGGTCCGGCACGATGAGGGCCACCAGGTGCGGTCTGCGGTCGCCGTAGACCATGGCCTGGGCGATTTCCGGTTCGAGGGTCAGGAAGCCCTCGACCCGCTGCGGCGAGATGTTGTCTCCGCCCGAGTTGACGATGATGTCCTTCTTGCGATCGGTGATGCGAATGAAGCCGTCCGGGTCGATCACCCCCACGTCGCCGGTGTGGAGCCACCCTTCCGAATTAATGGCGGCGGCCGTGGCGACGGGATCGTTCCAGTAGCCCTGCATCACCAGGGGACCCCGCACCAGGATTTCTCCATCGTCGGCGATGCGCACCTCCACCCCCGGCAGGGCGGGACCGACCGTCTGCAGCCGGATCCGACTGCGGCGATTGCAGCTCACCACCGGCGCCGACTCGGTCTGGCCATAGCCCTGGAGGATGGGTACGCCGAGGGCGACGAAGAACAGGCCGACGTCGTAGTTGAGCGGCGCCCCGCCCGAGACCATCGCCTTGAGCCGCCCGCCGAAGCGTTCCGCCACCTTGCGCCGAACCAGACGGTCAAGCACCCGGTCGAGCACCCGCTCGGCCAGGCCCAGCCCTTCCGGCGCTTCGTAACGGCGGCGGCCCAGGTCCAGGGTCTTGAGGAACAGTCGCTTCTTGAGGCCGCCCTGGCGATGCACGGCGTTGAGAATGCGGGCGCGCATGGACTCATAGAGGCGCGGGACCGCGGTCATGATGGTGGGGTGGGCCTCGGCCATGTTGACCGCGAGACGGTCGATGCCCTCGGCGTAGTAGATCTGCGCGCCGATGGACGCGGGAAAAAACTGGCCGGCGGTGTGCTCGTAGGAGTGGGAGAGGGGGAGAAAGGACAGGAACACCTCGTCGTCGAGACCGATCTCGGCCAGCACGTGCCAGGCCCCCATGCAGTTGTGCAGGATGGCGCCATGGCTCAGCATCACCCCCTTGGGCGCGCCGCCGGTACCCGAGGTGTAGATGATGCAGGCGGTGTCGTCGCGCCCACCCGCGGCGACCGCCGGCGGCATGCCGACCTCCCGACCTCCCCTGGCCACCACCTCCGCCCAGGTCAGCACGGTTGCGCCCGGGGGAAGGGGGGAGGGGGGCGGCTCGATGGTCACCACCACCGGCGGCGTGGCGCAGCCGACGATGGCCTTCACCACCTGTCCGGTCAGGGCGGGGGTGGAGACGATCACCACCCTGGGCCTGGCATCGTCCAGGATGTGCCGGTGGTCGGCCGGGGTATTGGTGGTATAGGCCGGCACGGTAATCGCTCCGGCGGCCATGATGGCGACGTCGGCCATCAGCCACTCCGGCCGGTTTTCCGCCACCAGCATGACCCTGTCACCCCTCGCCACCCCGAGGGCGGTGAGGCCATGGGCCAGCCCGACGATCCCGGCCGCCACCTCCGCCCCGGAGAGGGGCTGATAGCGGCCCTCCCGCCTGGCCCACAGGAACGGACGCTCCCCAAGACGCCCGGCCTGCTCCAGGACCATGGCCGCCAGATTGGGGCAGGTGGCATAGTCGGTCGATCGATGGCTCACGTTCCAATTCCCCCGGTGGCTGTGTTGTGCGACGATGCGGCCAGCCACTATAGGCCGATCTTCCCGGATTTCTCCAGGCGGTCCTTGGGTGCCGTTCCGTCGGCCCCCCTATGGCAATCTTCGCAAGGAGCAGGTGATGATGACCACGATGACGCCGACGCCGACGCCGACGACGCCCCCCCCCGGCGAGCTTCCCGCGTGGGTGCTGGATGATCTGTACCCCGGCGGCGAGTCGGCCGAGCTGGCTGCCGATCTGGCGGAGGCGGAGCGGGCGGCGGAGGCGTTCGCCACTCGCTACCGGGGTCGTCTCGGTGAGTTGGATGGGGCCTCCTTCGGCCGGGCCATCGTCGAGTTCGAGCGGATCAGCGAGCTGCTCTCCCGCGTCATGAGTTATGCCGGGCTGCTGTACTCGATCAATCAGGTGGACCCGGGCGTCGGCCGGTTCTTTCAGGCGATGCAGGAGCGGGTGACCGTCATTTCCAGCCTGCCCCTGTTCTTCACCCTCGAAATCAATAAGATGGACGACGACACCTTCGCGGCCAAGCTGACGGCCCCGGAGACGGTCCGCTATAAGCCCTGGCTGCAGGATCTGCGGGCGTTCCGTGACCACCAGCTTTCCGAGGAGGTGGAGCGGGTGCTGAACGAGCGCTCGGTGGTCGGTACGGCGGCCTGGGTGCGCCTGTTCGACGAGACCCTGGCGGCGTTGCGCTTCGAGGTGGACGGCCACTCCCTCACCCTCACCGAGGCGCTGGACCTGCTGTCCGACCCGGAGCCGGGGACGCGGCGCACGGCCGGCAAGGCGGTGGGCAAGGTGCTGGGGGAGAACCTGCGCCTCTTCAGCCGCATCACCAACACCCTGGTCAAGGAAAAGGAGATCGACGACCAGTGGCGGAAGTATCCCCATCCGGTGTCCTCCCGCAATCTGGCCAACCAGGTGGAGGACGAGGTGGTGGAGGCCCTGGTGGCGGCGGTCCGGGGTGCCTATGGCGACCTGGCGCACCGCTACTATGCCATGAAGGCCAGGTGGCTCGGCCTGGAGCGGCTGGAGTACTGGGACCGCAACGCCCCGCTGCCGGACGACGACGACCGGCGCTATACCTGGACGGAGGCGCGGGACACGGTCCTCGCCGCCTATGACCGGTTCTCGCCGGAGCTTGGCGCCATCGGCCGCACCTTCTTCGAGCGGCCGTGGATCGACGCCGGGGTGAGGCCCGGCAAGTCCTCCGGCGCCTTCGCCCACCCGACGGTGCCGGCGGTGCATCCCTATCTCATGCTCAACTTCATGGGACGCAGCCGGGACGTGATGACCCTCGCCCATGAGCTGGGCCATGGCGTGCACCAGGTGTTGGCTGCGCCGCAGGGGCTCCTGTTGTCCAGCACGCCTCTGACCCTGGCCGAGACCGCCTCGGTGTTCGGCGAGATGCTGACCTTCCGCGCCCTGCTGGACGCCGAGACAGACCCGCGCCGCCGCCGAGTCCTGCTGGCGTCGAAGGTGGAGGACATGCTCAACACGGTGGTGCGCCAGGTGGCGTTCCACAGCTTCGAGCAGGCGGTCCACGCCGGGCGCCGCGAGGGCGAGCTGTCGGACGGGCAACTGGGCGATATCTGGATGGCCGTGCAGTCGGAAAGCCTGGGGCCGGCCTTCCACTTCGACGAGGAGTACCGGCACTACTGGGCCTACATCTCCCACTTCGTGCACGCGCCATTCTATGTCTATGCCTATGCGTTCGGCGACTGCCTGGTCAATTCGCTCTACGCCGTCTTCGAGGGCGGGGCGCCGGGGTTCCAGGACAAGTACCTGACCCTGCTGCGGGCGGGCGGCACCCTGCGTCATGGCGAGCTTCTGGCGCCGTTCGGCCTCGACGCCTCCGACCCGGCCTTCTGGAGCCGGGGGCTCGGCGTCATCGGCGGCTTCATCGATCAGTTGGAGAGGCTGGGGTGAGAGGGTGAAAATGAATCGATTCGGGGGCGATGCGGGGCTGCCGCCCCAAACCCCGCCCGGGGCTATGCCCCGGACCCCCTTTCTATTTGATTTATAAAGAAAAATGGGGTTCGGGGCATCGCCCCGGGCGGGGTTTGGGGCGGCAGCCCCAAGTGCAACTGCCGAATTCAGGATTATTGCTCGCAGTGTCTCAGCGACCACCATTCTCGCGGGCGTATCGCAGGCCGTCGCGGGCGAGCCGGTCGGCGCGCTCGTTCTCGGGGTGGCCGGCGTGACCGCGCACCCAGGTCCAGGTGACCTTGTGGCGGGCGGCGGCGGCCTCCAGGGCCTGCCACAGGTCCACGTTCTTCACCGGCTGCTTGGCCGCCGTCAGCCAGCCGCGGGCCTTCCAGCCCCGCAGCCACTGGCTGATTCCCTTCTGGACGTATTCGCTGTCGGTGAACACGGTGACGGTGCAGGGGCGGGTCAGGGCGTTCAGGCCCTGGATCACCGCCATCAGTTCCATGCGGTTGTTGGTGGTGCCGGCCTCGCCGCCCGAGAGTTCCTTCTCGACGCCCCGGCAGCGCAGGAGCACGCCCCACCCCCCCGGGCCGGGGTTGCCGGAGCAGGCCCCGTCGGTGAATATCTCCACAATGGGTGGGTCAGCCGAAGCCATAGGCGCTGGGGCTGGTGATGGTGCGGTGAAAGCGCATCTTGCGCACGTATTCCATCGGGTCCTTGGGCTTGACCATGGCGCCGGGCGGTGTGTTGAGCCAGTCGTAGAGGCGGGTCAGCAGGAACCGCATCGCCGCCCCCCGGGCCAGGAGCGGCAGTGCCGCCATCTCGGCCGGCTCCAGCGGTCGCACGGTCTGGTACGAGGAGAGGAGTAGCCTCGCCTTGGTGGCGTTGAACTGGCCGTCGGGCTCGAAGCACCAGGCGTTGAGGCACACCGCCACGTCATAGGCGAAAAAGTCGTTGCAGGCGAAGTAGAAGTCGATCAGGCCCGAGACTGCGGCGCCGCGAAAGAACACGTTGTCGGGAAACAGGTCGGCGTGGATGACGCCGGTGGGCAGGCCGCTCGGCCAGTTGGCCTCCAGGTGGTCCAGCTCGGCCCGGATTTCCTGGCCGAGGCCCGGCGCCACACTGTCGGCGCCGTGTGCCGCCTGATCGAACAGCGGTCTCCAGCCGGCGACCGACAGGGCGTTGGCCCGGGTCTGGCGATAGGATCGCCCGACCAGATGCATCCGCGCCATGGCCTGGCCCAGCGCCGCGCAGTGGGCCGGGGTGACGCGGCGTGGCCACAGGCCGTTCAGGAAGGTGACGATGGCCGCTGGCCGGCCGCACAGGGTGCGGAGCGCCTGGCCGTCGCGGCCATGGATGGGGGTGGGGCAGGCGATGCCGCCGCCCGCCAGGTGCTCCATCAGGCCGAGGAAGAAGGGCAGATCCTCCGGACACACCCGGCGCTCGTAGAGGGTGAGGATGTAGTTGCCGGCATCGGTCTGCAACAGGTAGTTGGAATTCTCCACGCCTTCGGCGATGCCCTTGAAGGACATGACGGTGCCGATGGCGTATTCGGCGACGAAGGTCTGAAGGTCCTCGTCGGAAACTTCCGTGTAGACAGCCATGCCTCGATCCCACCGCGCGTGCCGGCCCGTCAGGAGCCGGCCGCGCCCTGGCGTTCGGCGACGACCGAGCGGTCCCGCTCCTGCTTCAGCGCCTCGGCCATCAGGAAGGCGAGTTCGATCGCCTGGCTGGCGTTGAGGCGCGGGTCGCAGAAGGTCTCGTAGCGGTCGGCGAGTCGGGCCTCGGTGATGGCCTGGGCGCCGCCGAGACACTCGGTGACGTCCTGGCCGGTCAGCTCGATGTGCACGCCGCCCGGGTGGGTCCCCTCGGCCCGGTGAATGTCGAAATAGGCCCGGGTCTCCCGCAGGACGCGATCGAATGGCCGGGTCTTGAAGCCGTTGTCGGTCTTGATGGTATTGGCGTGCATGGGGTCGCAGGCCCACACCACGCGCCGCCCCTCGCGACCGATGGCCCGCAGCAGCGGCGGCAGCCTGTTGGCGATGGCGTCGTCTCCCATGCGGGCGATGACGGTCAGGCGGCCGGCCTCGTTGCCGGGGTTCAGGATGTCGCACAGCCGCAGGAGGTCGTCCGCCTCGAGGGTCGGGCCGGCCTTGAGGCCAAGGGGATTGCCGACGCCGCGCAGGAACTCCACATGGCCGCCGTCCGCCTGGCGGGTGCGATCGCCGATCCACAGCATGTGGGCCGAGCAGCAGTACCAGGCGCCGGTGGTGGAGTCGACCCGGGTCAGGGCCTCTTCATAGGGCAGCAGCAGCGCCTCGTGGGAGGTGAAGAAGTCGGTCTCGCGGATCTGCGGCACCGTCTCGGAGGTCAGCCCGCAGGCCTCCATGAACGCCAGCGTCTCGCCGATGCGGTCGGCCAGGTCGCGGTAGCGCTGTCCCTGGGGGCTGCCGGCGAGAAAGCCCAGCGTCCACTGGTGCACCTTGTGCAGGTCGGCATAGCCGCCCTGGGCGAAGGCTCGCAGAAGGTTGAGGGTCGCCGCCGATTGATTGTAGGCCCGGACCATGCGATCGGGGCTGGGCTCGCGCGCCTCGGCCGTGAACTCCGCGGCGTTGATCATGTCGCCGCGATAGGACGGCAGCGTCACGCCGTCGATGGTCTCCATCGGCGCCGAGCGCGGCTTGGCGAACTGGCCGGCCATGCGGCCCACCTTGACCACGGGCAGCGCCGCGCCATAGGTCAGCACCACCGCCATCTGCAGGATCACCCGGAAGGTATCGCGGATGTTGTTGGCCGCAAAGTCGGCGAAGCTCTCGGCGCAGTCGCCGCCCTGCAGCAGGAAGGCGCGGCCCTCGGCGACGCGGCTCAGCGCCTGTTTCAGGCGGCGTGCCTCGCCGGCGAAAACCAGGGGCGGGAAAGCGCACAACTGCTGCTCGACCGCTTCCAGCCGGGTCTTGTCGGCGTAAGCGGGTATGTGCTGGACGGGCCGGCGCCGCCAACTGTCGGGGGTCCACTTCTCGGCCATGCGGCTCCTCGATGGCAGATATCGCAAAGCGTGATCAATACGCCGACGAAGCCGCGGACGCAAGTCCGCACAATTGGTCGCGATCGGAACTTCCGAAAGTCGGGTTGACACCCACATCGCCCAAGGACAGAGTGGACGCGTGGCCGCGTCGGCCGATGATGCAGCAGGCGAAGAAGGCACCATGAGCGCGTCCGCCGTCCTCAGGCTCCAGAAGGTTGGCTTCACCGTCGAGCAGGTGGAGGCCCTGGCCGACTTCATGGATACCCAGGCCGCCAGCAAGGCCGACCTGGAGCGGGAGGCCAACTCTATCAGGACGGATGCCGCGGAAACCAGGGCCGAAATGAGGGCCGAGTTCACCGCGGTCAGGACGGATGCCGCGGAAACCAGGGCCGAAATGAGGTCCGAGTTCGCCGCGGTCAGGGCGGAAGCGGCGGAAACCAAGGCCGAGCTGAAGGCCGAGTTCGCCGCGGTCAGGGCGGAAGCGGCGGAAACCAAGGCCGAGCTGAAGGCCGAGTTCGCTTCGGTCCGGGCGGAAGCGGCGGAAACCAAGGCCGAAATGCGGGCCGAGTTCGCTTCGGTCCGGGCGGAAGCGGCGGAAACCAAGGCGGAGTTGAAGGCCGAGATTGCCGGCGTCAAGACGGAACTGAAGACCGAGATCGCCGGCGTCAAGGCCGAACTGAAGACCGAGATTGCCGGCGTCAAGACGGAACTGAAGACCGAGATCGCCGGCGTCAAGACGGAGTTGAAGGCCGAGATTGCCGGCGTCAAGACGGAGTTGAGGGCCGATATCACTTCGGTGAAGACTCAGCTGGAGCGGGAGACGACTCGCCTCGAGTCGGCCATCGAACTTGCCAAGCGTGACATCACCATCAAACTCGGCGGCATGCTGGTCCTGGTGACCGGCATTCTCCTGGCCGCCATCCGCTATCTGCCGGTCGGGTCCGGCCCCGGACACTGACGCTCCCCTGAAATCTCCTCAGTACAGGGTCACCACCCGGTTCCGTCCGCCGCTTTTGGCGGCGTAGAGGGCCTCGTCGGCGCGTTCCAGCAGGGCGTCCTCGCTGGTCGCGGCCATTTCGGGATAGGAGGTGATGCCGATGCTGACGGTGGTCTTCACCGACTGGTCGCCGTCGGTGACGCTGCTGGTGGACACCACGTGGCGCAGGCGCTCGCCGATCACCCGGGCGTCCTCGACCGCGGCTCCGGGAAGGATGGCGTAGAACTCCTCGCCGCCATAGCGGACCAGGATGTCACCCTCGCGGATCACCCGCTTCGCCACCTGGGCCACCAGGATCAGATAGCGGTCGCCGACGATGTGGCCGTGGGTGTCGTTGACGTTCTTGAAGAAGTCGATGTCGAACATCATGACCGCCAGCTTGCTGCGATGGCGCAGGGCGCGGGCGTATTCCTCGCTGAGGCGGGTCATGCCGAAGCGGCGATTGTACAGCCCGGTCAGCGGGTCGATGGCGGCGATGTGCTGCAGCCGCTCGTGGGACATGGCGTTGTTGAGGGCGAGGCCGAGTCCCTGGAGATAGAGCGACAGGAGCCGCATGACGTCGCCCTGCACCGGTTCGATGGCCGCCAGGATGACGAGGCCGAAGGCGTTGCCGTTGAACTCCACCGGCGCGACGATGACATCGCGGGCGCGGAAGTCCACCACCACCCCGTCCAGCACCAGATCCGGGGGCAGTCTCAGGCGGTGGAGGGTGTTGGTGCGCAGGGCGTGGCGGACGTGGGCGCTGTTGACGATGTCGTCCACGCTGCGGAAGCCCTGCCGGGCGACGACCTCCAGGTTGCCCACCGTCTCCACCAGGATGGCCCCGGCGTTGGCCCCGGTGTGCTGCAGCAAAAGCTCCAGCGCCTGGTTGCCCAGCATCTTGAATTCAAGATGACTCGACAGGACCCGGGAAAAGGTGCTGACCGACTCCACCACCTCGTGGGAGCGGCCCAGCGTCTGCACAAGCTGATTGAAGGCCCGTGCGCTGTCGCCAATCTCGTCCTCGGAGTCCACCGGCACCTCGTAGGTGCGCAGGTTGATCTTGTCCCAGTTGCCGAAGAAGGTCGCCTCCCGCACCGTGTCCTCGATGAATCGCATCCGCGTCGACAACAGCCGCAGCCGCGGACGAAACACCAGCTGGACCAGGCCGAAGTTGATGCTGCCCACCACCAGGCCGGCACTGATGGTGGCGATGAAGAACGGCACGGTCATCACCGTCTCCGACGGCAACCCGAGAACCGGCATCAGAAAGGGAAAGGCGACGCCGGTGCACAGCCCAAGGCCCACCATCCAGACGGCCAAATCCCAGAACGCCCGTCGCGTAAGGCGCGGCAGCATCACGAACCCCCTTCTTCATTCCCCACGCCATTCTTCCCCGTTGCGAAGCGGTATTCAAGAGACTTCCATGGGCGTTGTGTGAAATCACCAGGCGAGGCCAGTCGGCCACGGCCCGGCGACGTGGGTTCAAGGCTCCCGCGGCTGCATTCTTGCCGCGGGAAAAGGTTCATGTATTATACGTGGGCGAACGACCGCGGCCGGCGCTCGCGGGGCATGGTCTTTCCGGCCGTCACTGTTTCCGGTCGTCATGGGGGATACAAACCAGATGATTCGCTTCGCCGCCGCCCTCCTCGTTTACGCCGATGGTCCGTCGGCGAGGACCTTTCACGAAAGACTGCAACGCAACAGCTATCTTGGTCCACTGGTCCACTCGGCCGCAGCGGCCCTTGAGGAGTTGCGTCGGTTCAAGCCGGATATCGTGATGATCGGTCCCGAGCTGGCCGACGGCGATGGCATGAGCCTGGCGCGGACCCTGAAGGGGCACCCGGAGTTCGCCGAGATCCCCGTGTTCCTGCTGGCCGAGACCCGCAGCGACGAGATCTACCGGGAGGCCATGGACATCGGTGTCGACGACCTGATGGTCCTGCCGCTGGACGAAGCGGTGATGTTCGCCCGCATGCGGCCGCTGGTGCGCATCGCCACGATGTATGCGGAGCTGCGTCTGCGCGGAGCCGTCGCCCGGGCGCTCGGCGTCGACGTGCGCGACCGGCTCGGCGGCCCGGCCGACGATGCGGCGGCGGTGGTTCTGGCGGTGGGCACGGATCAGGAAACCGCGTTCGTGCGCCAGTCCCTGGAGGGGGCGGACGTGACAACCACCACCGACCTGTACCAGGTCGAGGACATGGTCTCCAACCGCAATTACGATGTGACCATCCTGTTCGCCGGGTCCAACCCTGGGCCGTATATCGATCTTTGCATACAGACGCGCAACAACGCGAGGCTGTTCAATCTGCCGGTGGTCATCGTCATGGACCCCGAGCTGCCGATCGAGCGCGCCGTGCCCTATCGGGCCGGGGCCAGCCGGGTGGTGTTCCGGCCGCTGCGGCCACCGGTGGTGCGCTCGGCGGTGCTGCCGCTGGTGCGGCGCCAGCGGCTGCGCTGGGCGTTGCGCCAGGCGCTGGCCACCACCCTCGCGCCGGTGTCCCAGGATCCCCTCAGCGACGTCTACAGCCGCTCGTTCCTGATGTCCTACCTGGCCGACCGCATCGCCCTGGCCAAGGCCGAGGACCGGCATCTCTCCGTGGTGCTGTTCTATCTGCCGAGCATCGCCGGCATCCGGGCCAGCTTCGGCGTGGAGGCCGAGGGCCACCTTCTGCGCCAGCTCAGCCAGTGGATCAACAATCTGCTGCGGGCGGAGGACATCACCGCCCGCATCGACGGCTACGAGTTCTGCGTGGCGCTGCCCGACACCCCTCTGTCGGAGGCGCAGGTGGTGATGAACCGCATCGCCGGCGTGCTGGCCCATACCGATTTCGCCGTTCCCGACGTGTACGAGGTGGTGCAGGTGTGGCTGCAGGTGGGCGCCACCGAGCTGGGTCCGGACGACACGCCGGAGACGATCATCGCCCGCGCGCGGCAGAAGCTCGAATAGACGGGCTGGTCAATGATGACCCACCGCCACGACCGGCCCAGGCTGCGGATCGACATCGTGTTCGACACCGTCTGCCCGTGGTGTTTCGTCGGCAAGCGGCGGATGGACCGGGCCCTGGCCCGCCGGCCCGGCACCCACGCAGAACTGTACTGGCGGCCGTTTCTGCTCAATCCCGACATGCCGCCGGCCGGCCTCGAGCGCGATGCCTACCTCGAGGCCAAGTTCGGCGGCCAGCATCGGGCGCAGCGGGTGTTCGGCGCGGTGAAGACCGCCGGCGATGCCGTCGGCATCTCCTTCGCCTTTGACCGCATCGAGCGGACTCCGGCCACCATCGACTCCCACCGTCTGGTGCGCTTCGCCGAGGCCCACGGCCGGCAGGCCGATGCCGTCGAGGCACTGTTCCAGGCCTATTTCATCGACGGCAGGGACATCGGCGACAGCGGCGTGCTGCTGGACATCGCCCGGCACCTGGACCTGGACGCCGATGCCTTGCGCACCTTTCTGCGCTCCGAGGCCGGCATCGCCGAGGTGTTCAACGACAACACCCGCTCCCACCGTCTGGGAGTGAGCGGGGTTCCCTGCTTCATCTTCAACGAGAGCTACGCCGTGGCCGGGGCCCAGGAGGTGGACGTGTTCCTGCGCCTCATCGACCTGGCCGTGGAAAGCGGCTCCCCCCGCGTTCTCACCCCGGCAGCCTCCGCCTCGCACAGCAGGGGGTGAGAGCCCCTCCCTATCCCCCGAACCGGGCCAGGATCCGCTCCACCGAGGCGACGTAGCCGCCTCCGAACAGGCGGACGTGCACCAGCAGCGGATAGAGATTGTAGACATCGCGGCGAACGTCGTGAAACCCCGGACGGATCGGACGCAACTCGGCATAGCGGCGGAAAAACGGCTCGCCGAAGGTGGAGAACAGCGTGGAGAAGGCCAGCTCGATCTCGGCATCGGCGTAATAGATCGCCGGATCGATGAAGGCGGCGATCCGCCCGCTTCGGCACAGCACGTTGCCGCCCCACATGTCGCCGTGGATGAGGGCGGGACGCTCCGGCTCCTCCAGCAGATCGGCCAGGCGGTCGGCGAAGCGCTCCACCCGCGACATCAGCCGGGCCGGCAGCATGCCGGCGTCCAGGGCCTCCCGCGCCATGTACAAAAGGCGGTGCTCGGCGAAGAACGGCACCCAGCGGGGCGAGGGCGGGTTCGGCTGGTGCAGGCCGCCGATCAGGGTGTCGCGCTCGAGGCCATAGCGTTCGGCCGTCACCCCGTGCAGCGCCGCCAGCAGGTCGGCGGCATGGGCCTCGGCCTCTGGCGACAGTGACTCACCGGCCTCGATCCACGACATCACCAGAAGTGTGTCATCGGCGTGAAGTACCTCGGGCACCGGTAGGCCGTGGCCATGCCGGCGCAGGTAGTCCAGCATATAGCCCTCGATGGCGAGGCCGCTGCCGGGCCGGCCCACCTTGGCCACCACGTGATCGCCATTGGCGAGGCTGAGCCGGTACACCTCGCCGACGCAGCCGCCGCTCAAAGGAGAGCGGCCGACGACCCTGCTGCCGGTGATCCGCTCGACGGTGGCGACGGCGGCGATGGCGGCGGCGTTCATTTATGTCGTGCGATCGGCAAGCTGGCGCCGGATGTGGTCGAGTAGGCCGTGCGCTCCCTCGGTCACCAGGTCCAGCACCGTCTCGAAGTCCCTGGGACCGCCGTAATAGGGGTCCGGCACGTCGCGGCTGCCGCCGCCGGGGGCAAAGCCGAGAAACAATTTGACCCGTTCGTCCCGCCCGCGGGGACACAGCGCCATCAACTCGCGCAGGTGCCCCCGGTCCATGGCCAGGATCAGGTCGAAGCGGTCGAAGTCTCCACGGGTGATCTGGCGAGCCCGCTGGCGGCTCAGGTCGATGGCGCGGCGGCGGGCGGCGGCGATGGCCCGGGGATCGGGAGGCTCGCCGACATGCCAGGCGCCGATGCCGGCGGAGTCGATCTCCACCACGGCGTCCAGGCCGGCCCGCATCACCAGGTCGCGGAACACTCCCTCAGCCGTCGGCGAGCGGCAGATGTTGCCCGTGCAGACGAACAGGACCCGGATCACCGTCGCCTCGACGGACATTCCCGTATGTTTGACTGTCCCCACATGATATTCTCCGGAGAGAGGTCCACGGGGGAGGCTTACCATGTCGACCACCAGGGAACAATGCTTCGTTCCTATTTGGGCTCCAACCCCTCCGGAGGATGACGGGATGCTCCGGCGGCGACCAACTTTTTTACCAGTAAGTGCGAAAAACGTGGCAGGGTGCACGTTGAAAGTCGGACTGCTGGGGGGGAGCCATGGCCATCTATGCCATTTGGAACAACAAGGGAGGAGTGGGGAAAAGCTACCTGACCTTCCAGATTGCCTGTGAGTACGCCAGGATACATCCGGAACAGAAGGTGCTGGTCATCGACATGTGCCCTCAGGCGAATTCATCCAGCATGTTCCTGGGTGGAATGGAGACGGGGGAAAAACATCTCGAGTCCTTTTCGGTAGGCAATCCTCGCTTGACGATTGCCGGTTACATTGAGAATCGCATTCGCAGTCCATACGTAAGTCCTCGTTCTGGAAGCACGTACATAACAAATGTTAACAAATACAATGAAAGCGTTCCAGACAACCTTTTTCTATTGACTGGCGATGAGGAACTCGAGATTCAGGCCTCTCGCGTTTCCAACGCCTGTTTTCCTGGCCCGACCGATGCCTGGAGGATTGTCCATGCGTGGATTTCCGATCTGATATCGGACGTCCGCACGTCGTGGAACGTTGCCGATTCGACGGTGTTCATCGACTGCAATCCCAGCTTCAGTATCTACACGGAGCTGGCGATGTCCGCATCCGACCGTCTGATCATCCCGTTTTCCGCCGATGGCTCTTCGAAGAGAGCGGTCAGGGCGGTTCTATCATTGATATATGGGATTACCCGAGTACGTGGCGCCCAACAGTCAGAGTATTATCTGAACTCGGAGAGGTTCAGGCTTTCCGTACCAAGAATATACTGCTACGTCGGCAATCGACTTACACAGATGAACAATTCGTCTGCGAGTGCCTTCAAGACGGTCGTCACGGAAATCGGTAAGGAGATATGGAGCGTCTGGATGAGCAATCCCGGGCTATTCTCCATTCACCCTGGTCAATCGGCCCCGAAGAACCAAGCCGAATTTCGCAAAATGTTTCAGATGGAAATCAATGATGCCAATTCCGCATCCGCCGTGTCCGGGGCGCTTGGCATCCCGATGTCTTCTCTGACTGCTGGAACAAAGACAATTTCAAACAGGCGAGTTGTTGTCAACCAGTCCCAGCTTGACCGCCAGAAGCCCAATATCGATGAATTCGTGCGGAGCATCGATTGATGTCGGCCATGGACAATGCGTAACATGCGCAGGCGAAACAGGATAGCGCGAGAAAAGGGCGGGCGCCCCGAGTTCGATCGCGAGGGGTTCTACCTCGGCGTCGGGGTGGGCGGCGGCACCCTTGCGGTGGGCCTGCTCCTTGGCTGGGCGACCCTCACCATGCCCGAGGGAGCGACAGGGTCGTCAGGGCATACGACGGCGCAACGGCTGGCGCGCCTCCTCCCGAATGAGGTGCAGTCGTGGATCGCGCTCGTTATGGCGGGCCTCTTCGTGCTCTTCGGGACGGTCGTCCTGGCCATGGGGCTGTGGACCGTCGTCAGGTACGTCGTTGAAAGGCTGACGGCAAGTCGGTCACAATAGGGCATGTCCATCCTGCATCCCCGCGAGACCCCGGATCTGTTCGGTCATGAGGAGACCGAGGCGCACCTGCTTGCCGCCTGGGGGTCGGGGCGGATGGCGCATGCGTGGCTCATCACCGGGCCGCGGGGAATCGGCAAGGCGACCCTCGCCCATCGCTTCGCCCGCTTTATTCTGGCCGGAGAAGGGCAGGGGGGACTGTTCGGCGCTGCCCCGGCCGCTCCCGCACCTGCCCGCTCGCTGTACCTGGCGCCCGGGCATCCCGTGTTCCAGCGGGTCAAGGCGGGGGGGCACGCCGATCTGCGGGTGGTCGAACGGGGCTGGGACGACAAGAGAAAGCGTCGGCGGGGCGAGATCGTCGTTGACGACGTTCGCCAGATTGGCGCTTTCCTGGCGCTCACCCCCGCCGAGGGCGGGTGGCGGGTGGTGGTGGTCGATGCCGCCGACGAGATGAACCTCAACGCCGCCAACGCCCTGCTCAAGGTGCTGGAGGAGCCGCCGCGCCGGTCGATTCTGCTGCTGGTGGCCCACAATCCCGGCGCCCTTTTGCCCACCATCCGCTCGCGCTGCCGCAGACTGGCCCTGAAGCCCCTGGCGACTCCGCTGGTCGATGAGCTGATCCGGCGTCACCAGCCCGACATACCGGACGACGACCGGGCGGCGCTGGTGGGGCTGGCCGAAGGCAGCATCGGGCGGGCCCTGGACCTGGCCGGGCAGGGGGGAGTGACCCTCTACCGCGACATGATCGGGATTCTGAAGGGGGCCCCCCGCATCGACGTGCCCGCCCTTCATGCCTTCGCCGACCGCGTGGCCAAGGGAGGGGACGACGGCACCGCCTTCCACACCCTCAGCGAACTCCTGACCTGGTGGCTGGCCCGCCTCGTGCGGCGGGGGACCGGGGCAGGGGGGTACGATGAGGTGATTCCGGGGGAGGCCGAGCTGATGACGCGGCTGACCCGGGGCGGCGGCCTTGATCAATGGGTGGAGGTGTGGGAAAAGATCACCCGCCTGTTCGCACGGGCCGACGCCGTCAGTCTCGATCGCAGGCAGGTGATCCTCAACGCCTTTCTCGCGGTCGGAAAGCTTGCGCGGTCCTGATCGGGACATCCTCCGAACCCCTGCCCCGGGAGCCGGCCATGGAAGGCCACAAGCCCTTCTACATCACGACGCCGATCTATTACGTCAACGACAGGCCCCATATCGGTCATGCCTACACGACTCTGGCCTGCGACGTGATGGCCCGCTTCAAGCGCCTGGACGGCTTTGACGTCAAGTTCCTGACCGGAACCGACGAGCACGGCCAGAAGGTGGAGAAATCCGCCGCCGCCGCCGGCATTCCGCCCCGGGACTTCACCGACCAGGTGTCGCAGAACTTCCGCGACCTGGCCCGGCTGATGAACTTCTCCAACGACGATTTCATCCGCACCACCGAGCCCCGCCACCGCCGCTCGTGCCAGGCGCTGTGGGAGGAATTGCGCCGCCGCGATCAAATCTACATTGGTAGTTACGCCGGCTGGTATGCGGTGCGCGACGAGGCTTTTTATTCCGAGAGCGAACTGACCCCCGGTCCCGGGGGGCAGAAACTGGCGCCGAGCGGCGCTCCCGTCGAGTGGGTGGAGGAGCCGAGCTATTTCTTCCGCCTGTCCGCCTGGCAGGAGCCGCTGTTGAAGCTGTACGAGAGCCGCCCCGACTTCATCGGCCCCGACAGTCGCCGCAACGAGGTGATGAGCTTCGTCCGCGGCGGCCTCCAGGACCTGTCGGTCTCCCGGACCACCTTCACCTGGGGGGTGCCGGTGCCCGGCGATCCCGCCCACATCATGTATGTGTGGCTGGACGCGCTGACCAACTACATCACCGCCGCCGGGTATCCAGATACCGGCGGCGACTACGCCCGCTTCTGGCCCGCCGACCTGCACATGGTGGGCAAGGACATCGTGCGTTTTCACGCGGTGTACTGGCCGGCGTTCCTGATGGCCGCCGGCCTCGAGCCGCCGAAGCGGGTGTTCGCCCACGGCTGGTGGACCAACGAGGGCCAGAAGATCTCGAAGTCCCTCGGCAACGTCATCGACCCGGTGGAACTGGTGCGGCGCTATGGAGTCGATCCGGTGCGCTATTTCCTGCTGCGGGAGGTGCCGTTCGGCAATGACGGGGATTTCTCCCACCGGTCGGTGATCAATCGGGTGAACGGGGAGCTGGCCAACGACCTGGGCAACCTGGCGCAGCGGGTCCTGTCGATGATCGCCAAGAACTGCGGCGGCAAGGTCCCCGATCCCGGGCCGTTCACCGACGAGGACCGGACCCTGCTGGACAACGCCCATGGATTGTTGGACGTGGCGCGCATGAGGATGGACCGCCAGGCCTTCCACGAGGTGCTGGAGGCGGTGTGGGTCGTGGTGCGCGCCGCCAACGGCTACGTGGATCGACAGGCGCCGTGGGCGTTGCGCAAGACCGATCCGGCCCGCATGGCGACGGTGCTCTACGTGCTGGCCGAGTGCATACGCCACCTGGCCCTGCTCATGCAGCCGTTCGTGCCCGAGGCGGCGGCGAAGATCCTCGATCAGCTCGGGGTGGAGCCCGGACATAGGTCCTTTGCCGCCGTCGGACCGGGGGCGCACCTGGTGCCGGGGAGCGCCCTGCCCAAACCCGAGGGGGTCTTCCCCCGCTTTGTCGAGGGTGAGGGAAATGGGGGAGGGGATGGAAATGGGGGAGGGGGATGATGCTGGTCGACAGCCACTGCCATCTCGATTTCCCGGACTACGCCAAGGACGTGGACGACGTGGTGGAGCGGGCGCGCCGGGCTGGCGTCGGCCTGATGCTGACCATCTGCACCCATGTCACGAAGTTCCCCCAGGTCCTGGCCGTGGCGGAGCGCTATCCGGAGGTCTACTGCACCGTCGGCATTCATCCCCACGAAGCCGGCCGCGAGCCCGAGGTGGATGCCGCACACCTGATGGACCTGGCTCGTCATCCCAAGGTGGTGGGCTTCGGCGAGACCGGACTCGACTATTTCTATGAGCACAGCCCGCGGGAGGCGCAGCAGCGGAGTTTCCGCGCCCACATCGCCGCCGCCCGCCAGGCGGGGTTGCCGCTGATCGTCCATACCCGGGACGCCGAGGACGACACCCGCCGCATCCTGACCGAGGAAATGGCCGCCGGCCGCTTCACCGGCCTTTTGCACTGCTTCAGTTCCAGCGCGGCCCTGGCGGCGACGGCGGTGGAGCTGGGTCTCTACCTCTCCCTGTCGGGCATCGTCACCTTCAACAAGGCCGACGAGCTGCGCCGGACCGTCAGGGGCATCCCTCTCGACAATCTACTAGTAGAGACCGATGCGCCATTCCTGACCCCGGTCCCCAAACGGGGCAAGCGCAACGAGCCGGCCTTCGTGGTCCATACGGCGGAGAAGATGGCGGCGATCACCGGCCTGAGCCCGGCGGCCTTCGCCGAGGCCACCACCCGGAACTTTCTGCGTCTGTTCGCCAGGATCGGCCAGCCGGTGGGGGCCGACGCGGGATGAGGGTGACGGTTCTCGGCTGCGGCGGTGCCGGCGGCGTACCGACCATCGGCTATGGCTGGGGCAACTGCGATCCGACCAACCCGAGGAACCGCCGGCGGCGGCCGGGAATCCTCATCGAGCACGGGGCGACGAAGATTCTGGTGGATACGCCGCCCGATCTACGGGAGCAGTTGCTGGAGGCGGCGGTCCAGCGGCTGGATGCGGTGGTCTATACCCACGATCACGCCGACCATGTGCACGGCATCGACGATCTGCGGGAGATCAACCGGATCATGCGGGCGCCGATCGAGGTGTTCGCCGGACCGGAGACGCTGAAGGGCATCACCAGCCGCTTCGGCTATGCCTTCACACCGCACGATCTCAGCAAGTACCCGATCTACAAGCCCTGGCTGCTGGCCCGAGAAATCGGTGGATCCTTCGGCATCGATGGCCTGGAGGTGGTGCCGTTCGAGCAGGACCACGGCTATATGACGTCGCTGGGGTTCCGGATCGGCTCCATGGCCTATTCCACCGATGTCCTGCGGCTGTCGGAGGAGGCCTTGGCCGTGCTGGAGGGCGTGCCGCTGTGGCTGGTGGACTGCTTCACCGACCGCGAACATTTCACCCATTCCCACATCGCCCAGACCCTGGACTGGATCAGACGCGTCCGGCCGGGCCGCGCCGTGCTGACCCACATGGGACCGCGCCTCGACTACGACCAGCTGCGCGCCCAGCTACCGCCGGGCGTCGAGCCGGCCTACGACGGCATGGTGCTGGAGCTTCCGGACTGAGGAGATCGGATGAACCGGAATTTGGCGGATTTCCTGGGTTATCGACCTGTCTCGTACTATCCATAATATACATTATGCGACAAACGGATCATGGAGCGTACCACAGGACCACGGCTGGCTCGGCCCCCCGCACCCACGTCATGCCCCCGGTGGCGTGAGCCCGCGTCAGCGGAAGACGTGCGTCCGCGTATGGCGTGCGTCCGTGTCATGTGACGTGCGTACTTTATGTATGAAAAAGACTTGGGGCCTGGAGGCCCCAAACCCCCATTAATGGAGTGGTTCTCGCCCTTACGTCGCCTGTCTCAAGATCGCTCTGTATGTCATTGAAAACGCTGGAAATTACCTCATTTGGACGCGCCTATGCATAGGCATGATACGTTTGCATAGGCATGGTCATCGTGGCCATGCCGGACCGGTTGGGAGTACGTTCGAAATGCCTGAGTCTTCCGTTTCGCACCTTCTTGGCATCATGGCGCAGCTTAGGGATCCCAATGGAGGCTGTCCGTGGGATGTCGAGCAGACCTTCGCCACCATCGCCCCCCACACCATCGAGGAAGCCTACGAGGTCGCCGACGCGGTCGAGCACGGCGACATGGCGGCCCTGAAGGAGGAACTGGGGGATCTCCTGCTACAGGTGGTGTTCCACGCCCAGATGGCCCGCGAGGAAGGTCACTTCTCCTTCACCGACGTGGTGCTGGCCATATCGGACAAGCTGGTCCGTCGCCACCCCCACGTCTTCGGCGAGGCCCACGTGGCCACCGCCGAGGAGCAGGTTCAGGCGTGGGAGGCCCTCAAGGCCGGTGAACGGGCCTCGGGCGACAAGGGAGCGGCGGATGGCGCGCCGAAGCGTCCCAGCGCCCTGGATGGCGTGGCGACCGCCCTCCCCGCCCTTACCCGCGCCCACAAGCTCGGCGCCCGGGCGGCGCGGGTCGGCTTCGACTGGGCCGACGTGGCGCCCGTCCTTGAGAAGGTGGAGGAAGAGATTGCCGAGATCAGGACCGAACTCGGCGCCGCCGAACCGGCGCCGGACCGGCTGCGCGACGAGGTGGGTGACCTGCTGTTCGCCTGCGTCAACGTGGCCCGCAAGCTGAAGGTCGATCCGGAAACGGCCCTGCGCCACGCCAATGCCAAGTTCGATCGCCGCTTTCGCCAGGTCGAGGACCTGCTGGCGGAAAAGGGCCTCACGCCCGCCCAGTCCACGGCGGCCGAGATGGACGACCTGTGGCGGAAGGTCAAGGAAATGGGGGAGAATCGATGAGGCCACTCCGGCGTTGGCTGTTGCCGTTTGCGGTCGTCGGCATGCTGGCGGTGGCCCTGGCCGCCTGCTACCTGCCCGACGACTTCAAGGCGGAAATCCGCATCGGCGCCGACGGCGCCTATGGCATCACCTACGAGGGATACCTGACCTGGGTTCCCCTGTACACCGACATCCGGGACCGCAAGCTGAGCCCCAAAGAAGCGGCGGAGAAGATCGCCGGGATCGAGCACGACCTGAAGCGGGACAGCGGCTTCAAGGAGATCCGCTCCCTCGGCAACGGTCAGTTCCGCGTCCGCTATGACCGTCAGGGTCGGTTCACCCGGGGTGAATCGGAGATGATCACCTTCGTTCGCCGCAACGCCCTCATTCTCTATGTCAAGATGGACAAGAACAACCGGGTCACCATCGCCGGCAACATGCCCCAGGGCGACCGGGCCAGGGATCTGGTCCGTCTTGGCCTTGGCGTCAACGGGCAGCTCCGGGTCACCACGGGGGCATACGTCAGCGAAAGCAACGCCCAGACCGTCGGCAAGCACGGCCCGTTCCGGACCTACGACTGGCAGATCAAGCCCACGGACCGCCGGGCGCCCAAGCTGGTGATTGACCTCAAATAGGGTCGGCCGAGGTGGCCACCAGCGCGCGGAGCTGGGTCCAGCTCTCGCGATCGGGGGCGAGGAGGATGCCGCTGTCGGTTTCCACCGGCCGATAGGGGGTGCCGTCGATCATGGCGCTGTAGCCGCCGGCCTCGGCGTGGAGCAGCACCCCGGCGGCGTGGTCCCACGGCATCAGGTGGCGGTAGAACGAGAAGTGCGACCGGCCGAGCAGCAGGGCCATGTAGTCCTGGCAGGCGCTGGCCAGGCGGATGATGCCGCCCACCCGGCCCTCCACCGCCCGCAGGGTTTTGTTGCCGAGGCTGCCGGTCAGTTCGGCCAGGGTTTCGGGCCTTTCCACCGTGAGGCGCCCTCCCCCGCTCCAGGCCCCTCCCCCCTCCTCTCCCATGACCGTGATGTCGCGGACGGGATCGTGCAGTAGGCCGAGCACCGTATGGTGCCGGTACACCAGGGCGACGATGACCCCGAAGCTGTCGCGGCCGTGGGCGAAGTTGCCGGTACCGTCCACCGGGTCCAGCACCCACACCGGCGCCTCGTCGGACAGGCGGTCGAGGATCGCCCGGTCGTGGTGCACGGCCTCCTCGCCCACCGCCACCGACCCCGGCAGAAGCTCCGTCAGGCGGCGGGTCAACTGGAGTTCGGCATGGATGTCGGCATCGGTGACGAAATCGGCGGCGTGGGTCTTCACCCGGATCTCGTGGGCCTTCAGGGTGCCGAAACGCGGCATGATCTCGGTGGCGGCGACGTCACGAACGATTGCTTCGACTGCATTGATATCCGGCCGCATCGTATCCTCGGGAGCTGGCAGAGGTGGCGGATTAAACAGCATCCGAGGCGTCGGCGAAAGACATCTTCTCCTGCGGCATCAATGTCCGGCCGGCAGATAGCGGATGGCGGCCAGGAGAACGCCGGTCGCCAGGACCAGGTGGCGCGGGTGTCAACCCGACTGTCGGGCACCACTCCCCCTCCCCCATCGAGGGCTACCGTATGCACACAAGTCGGACGGACTGGGCTGTAGGGTTTTCGCTGTAGAAGCTATCCGTTTCCCGCAAAAAAAAGCCCCCCCCTTGATGGGGGAGGGTTGGGTGGGGGTGATGGAGAAGCACGTATGTGCATAGGTATGCGCCCAAGAACTCGGCTTTTGTGCGAATATCGTGCTGTCTGTACGCGCTTCACTGCCACCCCCACCCAAACCCTCCCCCATCGAGGGGGAGGGCTTAAGTTTGCTGGAACTTGCGTGCACACGGTAGCCCCCCGGCGTCACGCCGGCACCCTTTCCTGGATCTTCGCCTGAAGGGCGCGGATTTGGGCGACATGGTCCGTCTGCTTGAGGATGGCGAAGGCCTCGGCGGCCTGATCGAGAACCACCAGCCCCTCGGTGGCCTGGCCAGCGGCGGCCAGCACCTGCCCATACGCCACGCCGATCGCACCGATGGCATCGACACGCCCGAGCTGCCGCGCCAGGGTAAAGCTTTCGGTCAATTCCTCAAAGATGGTCTGTGCCTCGTCCGCCCCAAGGCCTCCCCGTTGCAGGCGAATCATGGCGCAGGAATAACGGATGTGGGCAATTCCTTCTATGTCCCCCATCGCCCGTGCCACCGGCAACTCCTCGTCGATGTGCAGGCGCAACGCCTCGTCCACCTGCCCGCGGGCGGCCAGGATGTCGGCGATCTTGCCCAGGGTCACGGCGCGCTCGCGCACGTCGCCCAGGCGCTCATAGACCGGGAGTTCCTCCTCCCGCCGGATGCGCAACGCCTCGTCCACCTCCCCGCGGGCGGTCAGGATGCCGGCGATCTTGCCCAGGGTCACGGCGCGTGAGCGCACGTCGCCCAGGCGCTCATAGACCGGGAGTTGCTCCTCCCGCCGGATGCGCAGGGCCTCGTCCACCTGCCCGCGGGCGGTCAGGATATCGGCGATCCTGCCCAGGGTCACGGCGCGCTCGCGCACGTCGCCCAGGCGCTCATAGACCGGGAGTTCCTTCTCCCGCCGGATGCGCAGC
>JAMOBE010000048.1:0-26532 GCA_039908285.1 Alphaproteobacteria bacterium | reverse complement strand
TTCACCCCCGACGCCGGGTACTCGGCCCACGAGGGGGCCACCTTCGAGTACACCGTCGCCGACGGCCATGGCGGCACGGCGACGCAGGTGGTCACGGTTGACGTCAATGGAGCGCCGGTACTGGGAACCAACGCCGTGGAGACCGCCGAGGATGTTGGGCTGTCGGGGCGGCTGTCGGCGACGGACAACGATGGCGACTCGCTGTCGTTCGCGCTGGCGGAGAATGGTGGGCCGACTCATGGTTCGGTGACTCTCGGCGCCGATGGCCGTTTCACCTACACGCCGACCAGGGACTTTGCCGGTTCGGACAGCTTCACCTACACGGTCACCGATGGGCATGGAGGCACGACCACCGGCCAGGCGACCGTCAGTGTGACCGCCGTTGCCGATCAACCGACGCTGACGGTCAGCCAGAGCACCATCACCCTGGAGGTGGACGGTACCAATCTGACGGGCGGAGCGGGTGGCGATACGCTGTCGGGAGGAGCCGGCAACGATACCCTGTCGGGCGAGGCGGGGAATGACGTCCTGTATGGGGATGTCCCGGCGACGGTTCGGGTTCCGCTGGACCTGTCGGCGGCGGCGGTGGACATCGACGGATCGGAGACCGTGAGCGTGACGGTGCTCGGGGTTCCGGCGGGGAGCAGCCTGTCGGCTGGCACCTACAACGCGGCCAGTGGGGCCTGGACGCTGTCACGGGCGGACCTGGATGGGCTTTCGTTGACGACCACGGACGCGAGCGACGTGACGCTGACGGTCACGGCAACGTCACGGGAGGCGTCGAACGGCAGCACGAGCAGCGCCTCCAACACTCTCACCGTGCACTTCACCTCGACCGCGGACGGCAACGACGTCCTGAGCGGAGGACTCGGGAATGATGAACTGCACGGCAACGGCGGTAACGATATCCTGAACTATAGCGCCGATGCCACGTGGGGCAGTGGCTGGGGTGCCCTCGATGTCGGCAGTCCGGGTGTGAACGGAACCGGGGAGTTCTACGGCATCACCGGCATGAACCAGAGCCGTGACCTGTTCGATGGCGGAGCTGGAACCGACACCCTGGTAATGGGCAACGGCAATGACGCCGTGTTCCTGGATGATCCCTACAATCATCCGAACACCCAGGCGCACATTCAGGACGTCGAGGTCATCGTCGCGGGCGACGGCAACGATGTCGTCGATATGACGAGCGATCGTTTCAGCTATGGCAAAGTGACCATCCTCGGGGGCGACGGCAACGATGTTCTGTGGGGCAACGCCGGCGCCGACAAGATCGAAGGCGGGACGGGCAATGACAATCTGAAGGGGGGAGCCGGCAACGACTCGCTGCTGGGCGGCGACGGCAACGACCTTCTCAACGGAGAGTCCGGTAACGACCTGTTGAACGGCGGCGGCGGAACCGATACCGCCACCTACTACTCGGGAGCGGCGGTCTCGGTCGATCTGGCGGCGGGAACGGCCACCGGTCAGGGGAGCGATACCCTGGTCGGCATCGAGAACGTGATCGGGTCGCGGGGCAATGACACCCTTCTCGGAAACAGCGGCAACAACGTCCTGGAGGGCCAGGCCGGTAATGATGTGCTGAATGGTGGGGCCGGAGCCGACACCATCCTGGCCGGCGAGGGCAGCGACACCGGCATTCTGGTTCACGGCCAGGGGGGTGGTGACACCTATGATGGTGGAGCCGGCTGGGATACGTTCCAGCTTGACGTCACCCGGGCGGCCATCGCCGAAAATCCGTCGCTGATCCAGGAGATCCGTGGGCTGGCGGCGGCCATCGGCAGCAACACGCCGTTCCACTCCGATCTCCTCGGCCTTGACGAGAGGAACTTCGAGGCCTTCCAGCTGCGGCTGGATGGCAACAATGCAACTCTGGCCGACATCAACCGTGGACCGGTGACGACGGCCGACGCCGGCGAGACCCAGCAGGGTCAGGCGATCACCATGAGTGCGGCGACGCTGCTGGCCAACGATCGCGATGCGGACGGGGACGGGCTGACCATCACCTCGGTGGGCGGTGCCCAGCACGGGACGGTCAGGCTTGAGAACGGCAACGTGATCTTCACGCCGGACGCCACCTTCTCGGGCCACACCGGGGCGACCTTCGAGTACACCGTCTCCGACGGCCATGGCGGCACGGCGACGCAGGTGGTGACGGTGGACGTCAACGGCCAGCCGATGACGGGTGCTGACTCTGGCGAGACCCAGCAGGGTCAGGCGATCACCATGAGTGCGGCGACGCTGCTGGCCAACGACCGCGATGCGGACGGCGATGGGCTGACCATCACGTCGGTGGGCGGTGCCCAGCACGGGACGGTCAGGCTTGAGAACGGCAACGTCATCTTCACGCCGGACGCCACCTTCTCGGGCCATACCGGGGCGACCTTCAGCTATACCGTCTCCGACGGCCATGGCGGCACGACGACTCAAGTTGTGACGGTGGACGTCAACGGCCAGCCGAACGCGACGGACGGTACGGCGGTGGCCACGCCGGAGGACACGGTGGTGACCGGGATTCTGGGCGCCACGGATGCCGATGGCGATACGCTGTCGTTCGGCCTGGCGCAGAGTGGCGGTCCGACGCACGGCATCGTCACCATCGATCAGAGCGGCAACTACACCTATACCCCGACCACAAACTACTCCGGAGCGGACAGCTTCACCTACACCGTGTCCGACGGCCACGGCGGTACCACGACGGGAGTGGCGACGGTGGCGGTTGCCGCGGTGGCGGATACGCCGGATCTGGCGGTGACGGTGCACACGTCGTCGTCCGGGTCGGGCAGCCAGCAGGGCGAGAGCTTCGAGACCCCGGTCAGCCAGTGGGACGACGACGGCTGGAGGATCGATGGCAGCGTTCACTCCCAGGCGGACTGGAAGGGCAACAACAGGGGAGAGTCCGACAACAAGGCCACCGACGGGCAGCATTTCGCCTCGATCGACACGCAACTTCAGAACAATGACGGCACCGGCGGAAACAGCCTGCTGCCGTCGTCCTGGGTTGCCGAGAATCACGTTGGGCGCAGTTCGGTCATCACCCACTCGTTCACGCTGGCGAAGGGCGAGTCGATCTCCTTCGACTGGGGCTTCTCGTCAAGCGACAAGACCCATGGTGACTTTGGCTTCTTCTCCATCGGCAGCGGGACGCCCATCAAGCTGGCCGACGCCTCGTCCAACATCAACGACTGGCACACGGTGACGTGGACGGCATCCGAGAGCGGAACCTACGACCTCCACCTCGGGGTGGCGGATGTGACCTTCAAAAAGGATGGCACCTACGACCAGAGGTGGGCCAGTGGCGGCGGCACGTCGAACCTTTATGTGGATAGTGTCGAGGTCCATCACGCCACCGTCACCACGGTGGATATCTCCGCCGCGGTGAGGGACCTGGACGGCTCGGAGCGGCTGGCCGTGACGGTCTCCGGGGTGCCCGACGATGCCACCCTGTCGGTCGGAACCCACAATGCCGATGGCACCTGGACGCTGACGGGAGCCGATGTGCAGTCCCTGGCGGTGAACACCCTGGCGGTGACGACGCCGGCGGACTACGAGGGTACCTTCGACCTGACGGTGACGGCCACGGCGATCGAGGCAACCGGGCCGACGGCCAGCACCACGAAGATGGTGTCGGTGACCATCGGCGAGCCCACGAATCAACCCAGTTCCGGCAATGAGAACGAGAGCTGCGATAACGACCACGACGACGACCACGACAACGACGACCACGACAACGACGACCACGACAACGACGACAGTGGCGAAGGCCATTCCGGAAGTTCCATCGCGGCCACGGAGGATCATCACCAGTTCCATCTGGATGATGATGTTGACCACACCGATGGCATCACCTCGATTTCGGCCAACGGCCACAATGACGTGGGAGTCTTCGGCAGCTATGGGAGCGATTCCTGGGACTTCTCGCACATCAATCTGCAGGGGATCGCCTCGATCAATGGCGGCGGTGGTGTCGACAGCATCATCGGCTCGGCCAGTGCCGACACGATCTATGGCGGTTCCGGTGCCGACAGCCTGTGGGGAGGCGGTGGCAACGACGTCCTCTCGGGCGGAAGCGGCCACGATGACCTGTGGGGCGGGGCCGGCAGCGACAGGTTCGTCCTGAACTCGGGCAGTTCGAGCAATACCGACGCGATCTTCGATTTCCAGATCGGTTCTTCTGGAGATACGCTGGATCTCAGCGGGTTGCTTGGCAACAACTACGAGCAGGGCGATAACATCAACGACTTCGTCCGCCTCGTTCAGGACGGCGACGATACCAGGGTGCAGGTCAACGCCGACGGCAAGTCCAATGACTTCAAGGACGTGGCGACGCTGCATGACGTGCACCACGAGTCGAACCAGGCATCCTACCAGGTGCACGACAACGGCGACGGCGTGGTGACCATCGTCGATCCGAATCATACCTCGTGAAGGTATGCATGCCTGCGGCATGACAGGCCCCTCGCGCTCCCCATGACTTTTCATCCTGGTGAAAAATGGGGAGTGTGAGGGCCTCAGGCCCTCACGTCTTCTCTTTCTGGCTGTTTCGCATGAGATTGAACTCTCTCGCGCACCCGGTTACCCGGGCAGCTACCCTCTTTCAGGATGAAGGGTCATGGAGAGCGCGTATGGGGGAGTGGGATCACGGCTCCCTGTCCGGCGGGGCTTTCGGCAGGGTCGAGTCGGGACTCACGTCGCGGAATTCGCCCTCGATCACCCGCGGAGCGGCAGCCTCGTGACGGCGGCCGTTCTCCTCGACGATCATGTGGCCGGAGACCATGGCCTGGCTCCCCAGCCACCGCCGCAGTCCCCACCGCACCGGGGGAAGCAGGAGCAGAAAGGCCAACCCATCGGAGACGAAGCCGGGCAGGACGAGGAATACCCCGGCAATCGCGAGACAGACGCCATCGAACATGGCATCCAGCGGCAGTTCCCTGCGGGCGGCGCTCTGCCGCGCCCGCTCCAGCATCGACACCCCCTGGGCCCGGATCAGGGCGATGCCGAGCGCCGCCGACGCCAGCACCAGGCCGACGGTCGCGAGGGCGCCGATTCGGCTGCCCACTTCGACGAAGGCGGTGATTTCGACGATCGGAATAAGAATCAACGCCAGAAGAACGATTGCGGCCATGCTTGCTCTTTGCCGAACGACGGCTTATCTACTCATGGGGGCCGTGGGGTCGAGTGCCCTGCGGACGGGGGAGTATACCCCCTGCGGATGACGTCGGTCCATAACCTGCGCCGTCACGTGGCAGTCACGCGTGGCCATGCGCTGTTCAAGTGAACGAACGATGGGCGAGGGATTGCAGTTTATCGATCTGATCTTTTTCGCCATGGTCGCGGTGTTCCTGATCCTGCGCCTGCGGAGCGTGCTTGGCCGCCGGACCGGCAACGAGCGGCCACCGCCGGGCATGATGCCGGAAGATGCCCCGCGCGAACCTGGGCGCCGCGACGGTGACAACGTCATCGAGCTGCCGACTCGCCGCGTCATCCCGGCGAAGCCCATCGCCGAGTCGGACCATGATGCCGACGAGCCCGAGCCCGAGGCGCCCCTGCAGGCGGCCCTCCGGCAGGTCGCCGCGGCGGATCGCGGCTTTTCGCCCAGCGGCTTCATGGCCGGGGCCGGAGCCGCCTTCGAGGTCATCATCACCGCCTTCGCCGTCGGCGACAAGGCGACCCTGAAGCCTCTCCTGAACGGGGACGTGTTCGCCAACTTCGCGAGCGCCATCGACGCCCGGACCGAGGCCGGCGATGTCGCCGAGTGCCAGCTTATCGGCCAGCCGACGGTGGAGATCGTCGACGCCGAAATGCGCGGCCGCATCGCCGTGGTCACGGTGCGCTTCACCTCCGAGCAGGTGAACGTGGTCCGGAATGCCAATGGAGCGGTGATCGACGGCGACCCCGACCATATTGCGCGGGTCGTGGACCTCTGGAGCTTCGCCCGCGACACCCGCTCCCGCGATCCCAACTGGAGTCTGATCGAAACCGGCAGCGTCGAGTGAGAGTGACGGGCATGCGCTGGCTGGCCGCTCTATTGCTGTGTGCCCTGGCCGCCGCCTGCGCGCCCGTGCCGAAGCTCCCGACTCCGGCTCCAGCGGCGGAGCGGGTGACTCTGACGCCGGTGGGCTATGACGCGCTGGCGGGCTGGGCGGAGGACACCGTTGCCGACGCCCTGCCGGTGCTGCTGCGCTCGTGCGGGCTGCTCGCCAGGTTGCCCGACCATCAGACCGTGGGCCACCAGGGATCGGCCGGCACCGTGGCCGACTGGCGCGCCGCCTGCCGCGCTGGCGAGCGGGTGGCTCCCGGCAACCACGAGGCGGTGCGGCGCTTCTTCGAGTCGTGGTTCACGCCGCACCTGGTGGCCGACGGCGACGATCCCGTCGGCACCTTCACCGGCTATTACGAGGCGGAACTGAAGGGGTCGCTGCGGCGGAGCGGACCGTACCAGACGCCGCTCCTCGGGAAGCCGGCCGATCTGGTCACGGTGGACCTGGGCCAGTTCCGCGATGAGTGGCGGCAGGAGACCATCGTCGGCCGACTCGATGGTGGACGACTGCGTCCCTACCCCGACCGCGCCCACATCGAGTCCGGCAAACTTGGTGCCGTGGCCCAGCCGATCCTGTGGGCCAGCGATCCCGTCGACGCCTTCATGCTGCATATCCAGGGCTCGGGCCGGGTACTGCTGGACGACGGCGGCGCGGTGCGGGTCGCCTATGCCGCCAACAATGGCCACAAATTCATCGGTATCGCCAAGCTGATGATCGAGCGCGGCCTGATTCGTCCCGACCAGGCTTCGATGCAGGCCATCCGCGTCTGGCTGCGCGGTCATCCCGAGGAGGCGCGGGCGCTGATGGCGGAGAATCCCCGTTACATCTTTTTCCGCCTGCACGACGGCGACGGCCCCGTCGGCGCCCAGGGGGTGACCCTGGCGGCGGGACGCAGTCTGGCGGTGGACCCGCGCCACGTGCCCCTCGGCGCTCCGCTGTGGCTCGACACCACCGAGCCGGCCGGCCGGCCCCTGCGGCGCCTGATGGTGGCCCAGGACACCGGTGGAGCCATCACCGGGCCGGTGCGCGGCGATTTCTTCTGGGGCTACGGCGAGGAGGCCCTGGAGAAGGCCGGCCGCATGAAAAGCCGCGGTCGCTACTTCCTGCTGCTGCCCCGTACCCGGACCGCTCCCGTCGCCTGAGAGGGAATGCGGATCGAGGGCGTAGGATTGGCATCGACATGCCGATGCAGGACCCAAGTCTCCCGTTGCCAGGATCGCCCAGATCACGTGCTCCCCGGGTTCGGTCATGTCATATGCCATGGACTTTCGGCGGAAAACCCCTCTGGCGCGCGCGGGCGGGCCGGTGCACAATACGGGCCGTGCGCATACAGGGGGAGATACCATGAAGACCGACACCCTCATCGTCCATGCCGGACGCCATCCGGAGGACCACCACGGTGTCGTCAACCCGCCGGTATACCGGTTCTCGACGGTGCTGCATCCGACCGTCAGGGAGCTTGAGGACTCGGGCCGGACCCGGTTCGACCGCGTCACCTATGGCCGTTACGGCAGCCCCACCACCTTCGCCCTCGAGGAGGCGGTGGCGGCGCTGGAGGGGGGGTATCGCAGCATCGCCACGCCGTCGGGACTGGCGGCCATCACCGGCGCCCTGACCGCGTTCCTGAAGACCGGCGACCACGTGCTGGTCACCGATTCCGCCTATTTCCCGACGCGGCGCTTCTGCGACGACATCCTGACCGGGTATGGAATCTCGGTGACCTATTACGACCCCCTGATCGGCGGCGGCATCGCCGCCCTGATGACGCCCCGCACCCGGGTGGTGCTGGTGGAGTCGCCGGGGTCGCTGACTTTCGAGATCCAGGACATTCCGGCCATCGCCGAGGCCGCCCACGCCCACGGCGCCATCGTCATCATGGACAACACCTGGGCGTCGCCCCTGTTCTTCCGGCCCTTCGACAAGGGGGTGGACGTTTCGCTGCAGGCGGCGACCAAGTACATCGTCGGCCACTCCGACGCCATGCTGGGCATCATCACCACCGCCACCGAGGAGCACTTCCACCGCATCAAGACCTCGGTGTCCACCTTCGGCTTCAGTGTCGGCTCGGAGGAGGCCTACCTGGGCCTGCGCGGCCTGCGCACCCTGGGGGCCCGGCTCCGCCAGCATCAGGAGACCGGCATCCTGCTGGCCCACTGGCTGCGCGGCCGCCCCGAAGTCGCGCACGTGATGCACCCGGCCCTGAAGGAAGACCCCGGCCACCGGCTGTGGTTCCGCGACTTCAGCGGCGCCTCCGGGCTGTTCGGCGTCTGCCTGAAGCCGGTGCGCAAGGAGGCGGTGGACGCGTTCCTCGACTCCCTCAGCCTGTTCGGCATGGGGTATAGCTGGGGCGGCTATGAGAGCCTGATCATCCCGACCACGGGGGCGATCGTCCGCACGGCGACCCGCTGGGACCCGCCCGGCCCGACGCTGCGCCTGCACGCCGGACTGGAGACTCCCGACGATCTGATCGCCGATCTCGACCAGGGGTTCGACGTCATGAGGCGCATGGCATAACGCGGCGGAGCCGCAACCAAAAAGATTTGTATTATCGACCTCAAAAATCTTTGCGGCCCGCGAAGATTTTTGAGGTCGATAATACTGGGGGGTACGGGCATGAATGTCGATGCCAAGGTCCAGTTCAACCCGCTGTTCGATCTCGTCAGCGACGCCCCCAGCCGCCCCGGAGCAGCCAGAGCCTATCGCGTCCTGATGTTCGCCGTCGTGATCGCCGCCACCGTCGGCACCGTCGTGCAGACGGTTCCGAGCCCCGAGACCGGAATGCTCCTCGCTCTCAAGGTGACGGACTGGAGCGCCGCCGCCCTCCTGACCTTCGACTACGTGCTGCGGGTGGCGTCCTTCGTCGGGCACGGGCAGACGCGACCGCCGCTGTCCGCCGTGGCGCGCTTCCTGGTGCAGCCGCTGGCGCTGTTCGACCTGCTGGCGGTCCTGCCGTTCTTCGTCCTGCTGGTGGTGCCGGCCAGCGGCGATGTCCAGGTGGTCGGCGAGCTGCTGCGGTTCGTCAAGCTCGCCCGCTATTCACCGGCGCTGCAGACCCTGACCATCGTCATCGTCCGTGAGAGACGGGCCTTCGAGGGCGCCCTGTTCCTGACCGGAACCCTGTTGCTGATCGCCTCCACCGCCATGTACATGATCGAGCGCGACGCCCAGCCCGACAAGTTCGGCAGCATTCCGCTCGCCATGTGGTGGGGCATCGTCACCCTGACCACGGTTGGCTACGGCGACGTTACCCCGGTTACGTCGGTGGGCAAGGTCCTCAACGGGTTCGTGGCATTGCTCGGGCTGATCATGTTCGCCCTGCCGGCCAGTATCCTGGCCAACGGCTTCGGCGAGGAGATCCGGCGGCGACGCTTCATGGTGACCTGGAGTCTGGTGGCCAAGGTGCCGTTCTTCGCCCGGCTCGACGCGGTGCGCATCGCCGAACTGGCGGGGGTGCTTCGCCCGCGCACCGCCGAGCCCAACGAGGTCATGATCCAGGTCGGCGACTACGCCGACTGCATGTACTTCATCGTCAGCGGCGAAGTCGATGTGATGGTCAGTCGCACCCGGGTTCGCCTCAAGGACGGGGACTTTTTCGGCGAGATGGCGCTGATCGACGACCGGCCGCGCTCGGCGGCGGTGATCGCCCATTCCTCCTGCTCCCTTCTGGTCCTGACCCGGCACGATTTCCGCCGCATCGTCGATGCCGACCCGATCCTCAGCGCCGAGGTGAAGCGAATCGCCGCCGCCCGCCGTGAGCACGCCACCGCCATCAATACACCCCGCGGGGATGCCTCCTGATGCCAGCGGATGTTTCGGCGCAGGCGCGGTTCGAGCGGGGCATCGAACTCCATCGCGCCGGTCAGCCTGCGGAGGCCCTGCCGTGGTTCGCCGGAGCGGTGGAGGCGGAGCCCCGGTCCGCCGTCTACCTCAATGGCCTCGGCATCGTCCTCAGGGTGCTGCGGCGGCTGCCCGAGGCCATCGCCTGCTATCGCCGGGCCATCGCCCTCGAGCCCGGCTTCGCCGTCGGCTACAGCAATCTCGGCAATGCGCTCAAAGACAATCTGAACGTCGAGGAGGCCATCGCCGCCCACCGCACGGCCGTGGATCTGGCGCCACGGGTGCCAGATTTCATCTACAACCTGGGCATTGCCCTGGCCTTCGCCGGCCGGTCGGAGGAAGCGCTCGACTGCTACGAGGAGGCCCTGGCCCTCAACCCCGGCCACGTGATGCTGGCCTGGGACCGGGCGCGGATGCTGCTGCAGCTTGGCGACTATCGCCGTGGCTGGCGGGCCTACGAGGTGCGCTGGAAGCTGCCGGAGAATCCGCCGCGCGCCTTCCCGGAGCCCCACTGGAACGGCCGCCCCTATCCCGACCGGCGGCTGCTCGTCCACTGCGAACAGGGCTTCGGCGACACGATTCAGTGCGCCCGCTTCCTGCCGGCCGTCAAGGCGCTGGGCGGCACGCTGGTGGTGGAGTGCCAGCCCTCCCTGATTCCCCTCATCGAGAGGCTTCCCGAGGTGGATGAGGTGGTGGCCAAGGGCGCGCCCCTGCCGCCCTTCGACAGGCACCTGTCGATTCTCGGCCTGCCGCGGGTGTTCGTCGAGTCCCTCGCCGCGGTGCCGGCGTCGGTCCCCTATCTCAGCCCGCCGCCGGACCGGGCGGCGAAGTTCGACAAGGCCATGGCCGCCGCCGGGTCGCGGCTGAAAGTGGGCATCGTCTGGTCGGGCAGCACCACCTTTCGCCTCAACTGGGCGCGGGCGACGACCATCGACCGCTTCCTGCATCACTTCGCCCTGCCGGAGGTGCTGCTCTACAGCCTGCAGAAGGGACCACCCGAGGCCGAGCTGGCGCCGTTCCGGGACGATCCCCGCCTCATCGACCTTTCCCCCCTCATCGCCGACTTCGCCGACACCGCCGCGGCGGTGGAGAGACTCGACCTGGTGCTGATGACCGACAGCGCCGTCGCCCACCTGGCGGGGGCACTGGCGCGGCCGGTGTGGGTGCTGCTGAGCTTCGGCTCCCACTGGCTGTGGCTGAACGAGCGCGATGACAGCCCATGGTACCCGACCATGCGATTCTTCCGCCAGCGCACCGCCGGCGACTGGGACGAGGTCTTCACCCGCGCCGCCGCCGCCCTGTCCCAGCGTGCCGACAGCCCACGACGAGACTGAACGACTCCGGTTCCTGTTGTAAAAAGCCGGAAATCGCGTAGCTTGTCGGGAGACATACCAGACCGGGGGAGAACCTTGATGGCGACCGTCATCACCGTTGCGCAGCAGAAGGGTGGCGCAGGAAAGACGACCTTGGCAGCGCAGCTTGCGGTTACATGGGCCAGGGCCAATTCCGTCGCCCTGGTCGACATCGACCCTCAGGGCAGCCTTGCCGCCTGGTACAAGGTGCGGGAGAAGGCTCTGGGCGGCAGCACCGGCAACATGCACCTCAGCGACGTTCCCGGCTGGCGGCTCGGCACCGAGCTTGACCGGCTGCGGCGGCGCTACGACTACATCATCATCGACAGCCCACCCCACGCCGAGACCGAGGCCCGCACCGCCATCCGGGCCGGGGATCTGGTGGTGGTGCCGGTACAGCCGAGTCCCATGGACCTGTGGGCCACCCGCCCCACCATCGACATCGCCGGCAAGGAGAAGCGCAGCATTCTGCTGGTCATCAACCGCATGCCGCCGCGGGGAAAGCTGCCCGAGACGGTGCTGGCGGCCATCGCCGCCGACGGCATGCCGGTGGCGGGGACGAGGCTCGGCAATCGCATGGCCTATGCCTCCAGCATGATGGAGGGCAAGGGCGTGGTCGAGACCAGCCACGGCAGCACCGCCGCCGCCGAGATCATCGCCCTCGCCGATGAAATATCGGCCTCGGTGCGCCGGTAGCCGGAGGGCCGTGGAATGCTCCCCCTCGCCATCGGCCTGCACACGCTGGCCGCCGTCATCTGGGTGGGCGGCATGTTCTTCGCCCACATGGTCCTGCGTCCGGCCGTCGGACCGATGACACCGAAGGACCGGCTTGAGCTGTGGAGCCGGGTGTTCCCCCGCTTCTTCGCCTGGGTGTGGGCAGCGGTCATCGTCCTCACCGTCACCGGATATGGCGCCATCTTCCTCACCACCGGTCTTTTCGACATGCAGATTCACGTCATGGCGATGATGGGCACGGCGACGGTGATGATGGGCCTGTTCGTGCTGCTGTACTGCGTGCCCTATCCCCGGTTCATGGCCGCCCTTGCCGCCGGCGACCTGCCGGGCGCCGCCGGTCATCAGGCCACCATCCGCCGCATCGTCACCGTCAATCTGGCCCTTGGCCTGCTGACGTCGGCCATCGGTGCCGCCGGACGGACCTTCTGATGCGCTGGGAGCACCAGGAGGGAATGAGTTTCGCCGACATCGGGGCCGCGGTGGTGCACACCGACGACGGCACCCTGTACTACTGACCCCGAGAATCTTCGCGCGCCGCGAAGATTCTCGGGGTCAGCAGTACGACTCCTTTTTTGGTTGCGGCCAACGGCCGCGATAGGCTGCTCGGGAGACACCCCATGACCGACCGCCTGACCCGGGACGACGTGACCGTCATCGAGCGCGAGACCGTCTATCAGGGCTATTTCCGCATCGACCGCTACCGGCTGCGTCACCGGCTGCATGCCGGCGGCTGGAGCGGCGAGGTCATGCGCGAGCTGTTCGAGCGCGGCCACGCGGTCGCCATCCTGCTCTACGACCCGGCCCGCGATGCCCTGGTGATGATCCACCAGTTCCGCATCGGGGCGCTGGCGGCGGGGCTGGAGCCCTGGCTGGCGGAGATCGTCGCCGGCATCGTCGAGGAGGGAGAGACGCCCGAGGACGTGGCCCGGCGGGAGGCGAACGAGGAGGCGGGATGCGTGGTCACCGACCTGATCCCCGCCTGCTACTACCTGGTGAGTCCGGGCGGGGCCACGGAGAGCGTCCATGTCTTCTGCGGTCGGGTCGACTCCACCGGGGTGGGCGGCATCCACGGCCTGGCCGCCGAGGGCGAGGATATCCGGGTGACGGTCATCCCCGCCGACGAGGTGCTGGCCATGCTCCACCGTGGCGAGCTTCTGAACAGCGCCACCGTCATCGCCGTCCAGTGGTTCGCCCTCAACCGCGACATGCTGCGCCAGCGCTGGGGCTGAGTTCATCAATAGCCCTCTCCCCCCTCTTCCGGGGGGAGAGGGTTGGGTGAGCGGGGAGTGAAGCCCCAAAGACCCTGCCGGTTGCCCCACCCCCTCACCCCGGCCCTCTCCCCCTCGAGGGGGAGAGGGAGTAAGGGGGCCGAAGACATTTTCAGCCGCTGAGACCGGCTGTCTCTCCGTCCGTCACACTTCCCCCAGGGTGAACACCGGGTCCAGGCCGCCGCCGGCCGGGATGCGACAGGTGACGGTGGTGCCTTCGCCAGCGGCCGAGCGCAGTTCCACCCGACCGCCGTGTAGTTCGACGAAGCTTCTGACCAGCGACAGGCCGACACCGACCTCGAAGCCGTCCCCGCTCCCCCTTCGACCGGTCCCCTCCCGTCCGCCGTCACCGGCCAGGTCGGATTGATCGGCGAGGGAAATGCCGACGCCGGTGTCGGCGACGGTGAAGACCACATCGTCCCCGTCCCGGCCGCCCGCCAGGGTGATCCGCCCACCGCTCTCGGTGTACTTGACGGCGTTGCCCACCAGGGTGAACAGCACCTGCTTGATGCGGCGGGCGTCGCCGATCATCCAGCCGGCATCGGCGGGGCAGTCGACGATCAGCACCAGCCCCTGCGTCCGCACCCGCTCGCGGGTCAGGGCCACCACCCCGTCCAGCAGGCCGCGGATGTCGAAGGCATCCAGTTCCAGGGCGGGCTCGCCGGCCTCGACGCTGGCCAGGTCGATGATGTCGTCGATCAGGGTCACCAGTCCCTTTGCCGACGTGGCGATCTCCAGGGCGTAGTCCTTCTGACGGCCCTCGAGGACGCCGAACACCTCGCTGCCCAGGACCTCGGCCAGGTCCACCAGCGCGGTCAGCGGCGTGCGCACCTCGCAGGAGATGTTGGCGATGAACTCGGTGCGCAGGCGGTTGGCGGCGCGCAGGGCCTCGTTGCGCTCCACCAGGGCCCGCTCCACCCGCACCGAGTCCGACACGTCCTGGTAGGTCACCATCTCGCCGCCATCCGGCAGCGGATAGCTGGCGTAATAGAGGATCGAGCCGTCGGAGCGGGCGATGCGGCCGTCGCGCGGGGTGCGGTCGGTCAGGAGCCCCAGCATCTCCGTCTTGAACGCCGGCCAGTCGGCGACTCCGGCGAAAAACGGCCAATAGGTGTCCAGCAGGTCGCCGAGCCGGGGCTCGCCGGTCAGTTCCTCGATCTGGTGGTTCCACAGCGCCACATAGGCCGGGTTATAGAGGCGCAGCCGTCCATCGGCGCCGAACACCGCCACCGCCTCGCGCAGGTGGTCGAGGGTCTCCCGCTGGACGGCGATCAGGGTGTTGTAGGAGCGCTCCAGCGCCAGCCGGTCGGTGACGTCCTCATAGGTGCATTGCAGCCCGCCCAGGGGATGGGGCGACAGCACCCGCCGCAGGGTCGAGCCGTCGGGAAGGTGCATCAGGTCCTCGACCGAGTCGATGAGCGAGGTGAAGCGGCCCAGTTCCAGCTTCTTGAAGGCCGGGAAGTCGGGAACCTCCGGCAGGCGGCGCTCCTCGCGCAGGCGCTCGAGGACGTCCGAATAGCTGGGGGCAAGGGCGAGCCACTCCGCGTCCAGCCGCCACAGCCGGCTGAAGGCGGTGTTGTGGAAGCCAAGACGGGTGTCGGCGCCGAAGATGGCGATGGCCGTCGCCAGCTTTTCCAGCACGTTGGCCTGGGCGGCGACGTGGCGGGACAGCTCGCCCTCCACCTCCTCGACCCGGGTCACGTCGACGGCCATGCCAGCGGTGTAGCGGTTTTCGCCCGACGCGCCGCCGCCGATGTCGACCGGGCCCTCGGTCACCGCCATCAGCCGCCGCGCGCCGCCGATCACCAGGTGGCAGGTCTCGGTGCGCGGTCCATCGGAGGCCCGGGCCAGCGCCGCCAGGGCGCGCACCTGGCGCACCGCCGGCCCCTGAGCCAGTTCGCGGGCGCCGGCCACCGCCTCCTCGACAGTTGGCGCCTCCACCGCGGCGGCATAGGCGCGGTTGCAGAAGGTGAGGGACAGGGTGTCGTCGCGCAGCCACACAGGCGCCGGCAGGGCGTCGATCAGCGCCCGCAGCCAGTTGCGCTCCAGCTCCAGGTCGTCGGCCAGGTCCCCGGCATGGGTGACCGCCCGCGCGGCCTCGGTGATGTCGCGCATCCACACCACATCGGCGAGCGGCAGTCCGTCGTCGGTCTCGGAACGGATGCCGATGGCCAGGATGTGCCGGTCGCCATCGTGGGCGGAGAGGTCGATGTCGAACGCGGTGCCGTCGGCCCGCAGTCGTTTCACGGCCTCGGTCAGGACCGGCACCGAGGAGGGGTCCAGACTGGCCAGCACGTCGGCGAAGCGTGACCCCGTGCCGCCGGTCAGCCCCAGCAGCACGGCGAGCCGCCGCGAACAGTCCTCACCCCAGGCCGACCCATCGCGGCGATAGCGCCAGCAGTAGTACCCGTCGGGGGCGATGGTCAGCATCTCCTCCAGGCGGAGGAGACTCACCTCAAGGTCGATCCGCTGCGCCTCGGCGGCGGCCAGGCGGTGGCGTCCCCACAGCAGCACGGGGACGAACAGGGCCAGGGCCACCAGCGCTCCGGCGGCGATCAGCCAGCTCGGATGGATCTCGCCCAGCAGCGACACCGAAGGCCCCGTGTCGACGGGGGGCGTGACGGCGGCGGCCAATGCCGCCACCATGACCCCCGCCGGACTCGGCAGGGCGGAAAGCACCGCCAGTGCCGCCACGGTGGCTCAGTAGCGGTACGGGTCCGGCTTGAACGGTCCCTCGACCGCGACGCCGATGTACTCCGCCTGCTTTGGCGACAACTGGGTCAGGTGGACGCCAAGCTTGTCCAGATGCAGGCGGGCCACCTTCTCGTCCAGCTTCTTCGGCAGCACGTAGACCTGGTTGCCATAGGCGGCGGCGTTGGTCCACAGCTCGATCTGCGCCAGCACCTGGTTGGTGAACGAGGCGCTCATGACGAAGCTCGGGTGACCGGTGGCGCAGCCGAGATTGACCAGCCGGCCCTCGGCCAGGACGATGAGCCGCCGGCCGTCGGGGAACTCCACCTCATCCACCTGCGGCTTGACGTTGTGCCAGCGGTAATTGCGCAGGGCCGCGATCTGGATCTCGGCGTCGAAGTGGCCGATGTTGCAGACGATGGCCCGGTCCTTCATGCGGCGCATGTGGTCGAGGGTGATGACGTCCACGTTGCCGGTGCAGGTGACGAAGATGTCCCCGAGCGGCGCCGCGTCGTCCATGGTCACCACCTGGTAGCCCTCCATGGCCGCCTGCAGGGCGCAGATGGGGTCGACCTCGGTGACCATGACGCGGGCGCCCTGGCTGCGCAGGCTGGCGGCCGAGCCCTTGCCCACGTCGCCATAGCCGCACACCACGGCGACCTTGCCGGCCATCATCACGTCGGTCGCCCGCTTGATGCCGTCCACCAGGCTCTCGCGGCAGCCATAGAGGTTGTCGAACTTGGACTTGGTGACGCTGTCGTTGACGTTGAAGGCCGGCACCTTCAAGGCGCCCTTGCGGGCCATTTCATACAGCCGGTGCACGCCGGTGGTGGTTTCCTCCGACAGGCCGCGCACGTCCTTCAGAAGCTCGGGATACTTGTCGTGCATGATGGCGGTGAGGTCGCCGCCGTCATCGAGGATCATGTTGGGGCGCCAGCCATCGGGAGCGATGATGGTCTGCTCGATGCACCACCAGAACTCCTCCTCGGTCTCGCCCTTCCAGGCGAACACCGGCACGCCGACGGCGGCGACGCCCGAGGCGGCGTGGTCCTGGGTCGAGAAGATGTTGCACGACGACCAGCGCACGGTGGCTCCCAGCGCGGTCAGGGTCTCGATCAGGACGGCGGTCTGGATGGTCATGTGCAGGCAGCCGGCGATGCGCGCCCCCTTCAGGGGTTTGGCTGCCCCATACTCGGCGCGCAGGGCCATCAGACCCGGCATCTCGGTCTCGGCGATGGCGATCTCCTTGCGGCCCCAGTCCGCAAGCGTGATGTCGGCCACCTTGTAATCGCTAAAGCTCATGGTTCGCTCCAGAAAGGTCGTGACCCGGACCGGTTTGTGCGCCGCCGTGTGTCGAAACGACGCGTATAGCAGTCGCGCACCCCGACGGCAAGGGCCCCTGTACGCAATGGCTCCCGATCAGGACTCCGTTTCGGGTCCTCCCGCACGCAGACGGGCCTCGAAGGCCTCACCGGCGGTGGGAAGGTCGGGGGGCAGCAGGCCAAGCTGGACCAGTCGCGTCAGCACTCCCCCTCCCTTGCGCTGCAAGGTCCGGGTGATGTCGTCGAGGGGGGAGTAGGCGTCGAACAGTCGCCGCAGGGTCACCTCCTCCTCCGGCAGCCACGGCAGGCCGTAGCAGGCGGGTTGGCCGGCGGCGATGTTGCGCTCCATGCGCTGGCGCCGCCGCTCCTCGGGGTCGGCGGCGCGGGTGCGGGGGGCCCGGCCGTTTCGCTGTCTCGGCGGCGCGGGATCGGGGGGACTGTCCTCAAAATGGGTCACGGCCGGGCGCGGCGCGCGCAGCCGCCGCCGTTCCTCCGGGGACGCCAGGGGCAGCCGCAGGTCGGCGTCGCGGGCGCCGGAGCCGCTCTCCACGTGGCACTCGGCGCGGCGGATCTCGGCCAGGAAGCGGGACGGCTGCGCCTTGGTGCCATAGCGCTCGGCGGCGTGGGTCAGGCCCAGGAGCCGCCGGGCGCGGGTGATGCCCACGTAGGCGACGCGGCGCTCCTCCTCCAGGTCGTCGGCATTGCCACTCGGCAGCACGCCCTCCTCCAGGCCCACCAGGAACACGGCGTCCCACTCGAGCCCCTTCGCCGAGTGCACCGTGGACAGCACCACGGCATGCTGGGGTGGATTGCGGAGGGCCGCCGACTGGTCGGCGATGCGCCGCTCCAGGTCGTCGAGGCCGGAGCAGGCGGCGGCGAGGCCGATCACCGACTCCACCAGACTGGCCCACTCGTTGCGCTCCCGCTCGGCGGCCTTGCGCGGCAGCGCCCCGCCGACGATGCGTTTGACCTGTCGACACGCCACCTGGAAGTCGCGGCCCACCGCGGACCGCACCTCGTCCAGTCGTTCGGTGATGTTCGAGGAGCGCTTCCCCGTGCCAAGCCGGCTCATGGCCGCGACCGACTGGCCGTCGCGCAGATAATGGAGCGCCCCGACCACCAGCCGGGCGGCGGTGCTCTGCCACAGATCGCCGCTGCCGCGCACCTCGAAGGGGATGCCGCTCTCCTTCATCGCCGTCTGCAACGGCAGCCCCACCGTGCCGGCCCGGTAGAGCACGGCGATCTGCCGTGGCTGAAGCCCACCGCCCAGCAGTTCGGCGATGGCGGCGGTGACCTGCCGCGCCTCGACCTCGGGGGTGGAGTAGCCGCGGACGACGATCTCCCCCGGCTCGGTCAGGACGGCGCCATAGTCCTTGTCGGCGCGAAGACGATTGCGGCGGATCAGGGTCTTGGCCGCCGTGACGATGTCGGGCGCCGAGCGGTAGTTGCGGTCGAGGATATGTACCTCGGCGCCGGCGTGCCGCTCGCCGAAGTCGAGGATGTGGCGGATGTCGGAGGCCCGGAAGCTGAACAGGGTCTGGTCGTCGTCCCCCACCGCCCACAGGTGGACGCGCTCAGCAACGAAGTGGTCGATCAGCGCGAGCTGACCGGGGTTGACGTCCTGATACTCGTCCACCAGCAGGTGGTCGAAGGCCCCGGTCACGGCTCGCCGATAGGACTCGTCGCGCGCCATGGCCCGGGCCAGCAGCGGCACCATGTCGGAGAAGTCGATGGCCCCCGCCTGACGCAGCGCCGCCTCATAGAAGGAATAGTACGGCACCGCCTTGGCGTAGCTCTCGGGCAGGTCGTCCTTCTTCTCCTCCACCATCCGCGCGAAGGCGGCGGCGTCGATCATCCGCTCCTTGGCGCCGCCGATGATGTCGAGAATATCCATCTCCTCGTTCCACCACATCTGGCGGGCATGGAACACATGCCGCTGCTGGTGGCCCTCCCAGAGCTGGAACCCCTCCGGCAGTCCGGCGGCGGCGGGATTGGCGCGCAGATGGCGGAAGGCGAAGGCGTGGAAGGTCATTACCGGCAGGCCCCTCGCCGATGGCAGGCGCAGGAGGCCGGAGATGCGTCGCCCCATTTCGTCCGCCGCCTTCCTGGTGAAGGTGACGGCGAGGAGTCGCCGCGGCTCGGCCCCCTGGCGAACCAGGTGGACGAAGCGGCCGGCCAGGGTCGTCGTCTTGCCGGAGCCCGGACCGGCCAGCGTGAGCTGGACGGTGGCCTTGCCGGTGGCGGCGGCGGCTTGGGCCGGGTCGAGGGGAGGCGAATCGGTGGTGGTCATGCCCGTGGGGTCGAGAAACTCTCTATACGTTCAGCAGCAGGTACTCCCGCTCCCACGAACTGACGACGCGCTGATAGGCGTGCCACTCGGTTTCCTTGACCGCGATCAGGGCCTTGACGAAGGTTTCGCCCAGGATCTCGTGCAGGGGCTTGGCGTTGGCGAACTTGGTGATGGCCCCCGGAAGGTGCCGGGGCAGGCCGTGGGCGCGGTCATAGCCGCTGCCGGTGATCGGCTTGACCGGGTCGATCTGCTCCACCATGCCGAGGTAGCCGCAGGCGAGCGACGCGGCGATGGCCAGGTAGGGATTGGCGTCGGCCCCGCCCACCCGGTTCTCCACCCGCATGGCCTGCGGCTGCGAGAACGGCACCCTGAGCCCCACGGTCCGGTTGTCGCGGGCCCAGTGCATGTTGATCGGCGCGTCGAAGTCGGGCACCAGGCGGCGATAGCTGTTGACATTGGGCGCCAGCAGGACCATGGCCGAGGGAAGGTACTTCTGCAACCCGCCGATGTGCCACAGGAACAGGTCGCTGTCCTTGTCGTCGGTCTGCGAGAACAGATTCACGCCGGTCTTCGCATCGACGATGCTCTGGTGGATGTGCATGGCGCTGCCCGGCTCGCGCTCCATGGGCTTGGCCATGAAGGTGGCGTAGACATTGTGGCGCAGGGCCGCCTGGCGGACGGTGCGCTTGAACAGGAATACCTGGTCGGCGAGTTCCATGGGGTCGCCATGCTTGAAGTTGATCTCCATCTGCGCCGCGCCGGCCTCGTGGTGAAGCGTCTCCACCCCAAGGTGCTGCTCGCCGCAGAAGTCGTAGACGTCCTCGAACAGGGGATCGAACTCGTTGACGGCGTCGACTCCATAGGACTGGCGGCCGATCTCCGGCCGGCCGGAGCGGCCGATGGGCGGCTCCAGGGGATAGTCCGGGTCGTTGTTCATCTTGACCAGGAAGAACTCCAGCTCCGGCGCCACCACCGGCTTCCAGCCCCGCTCGGCGTAAAGGTCGAGCACCCGGCGCAGCACATGGCGGGGCGCCATCTCCACCCGGCGGCCGTCGCCATAGAAGCAGTCGTGAATCACCTGCGCCGTCGGCTCCCGGTACCACGGCACGATGCGGATGGTGGTGGGGTCGGGCTTCAGGTAGATGTCGATGTTGGCCTCGTCGCTCGGGTCCTCGTCCGGATAGTCGCCGGTGACGGTCTGCACGAAGATGGCCTCCGGCAGACGCAGCGCCCGCTCCCTGATGCTGGTGAGGAAGCGGCTGGCCGGCAGGATCTTGCCCCGCGGCACCCCCGACATGTCGGGGACGAGGCACTCCACTTCGTTCGCACCGCGCTCGCGAAGCCATTCCTCCAGAGTGTCCATTGCCAATCCTTCACCAGAAACATGCCCGCGTCCCCCGCGAGCCGGGCGCCGCATCTTAGGGCCGGCCGGGCGGCATGACAAACATTGTTGTCGGTCACTGTCATCGGGGCGCAGGGCAATCGGGTGAAGGCG
Source organism: Alphaproteobacteria bacterium (assembly GCA_039908285.1). Taxonomy (GTDB): domain Bacteria; phylum Pseudomonadota; class Alphaproteobacteria; order Rhodospirillales; family Rhodospirillaceae; genus JAMOBE01. Next base: position 5,501 of record JAMOBE010000048.1, on the reverse strand, counting down.
TGAAAGGCGCCATCTTCATTCCCTCTCCCCCTCCCCCTTGAGGGGGGAGGGCTTTTTTTGCGGGAAACGGATGGTTTCTACAGCGAGCCCCCTGCAGCCCAGTCTGTCCGACTTGTGTGCATACGGCAGCCCCCCCTGAAGGGGGGGGGAGAGGGCTATTGATAGGCTTCGCGTTACCGCATCCGCTTGTAGGCGTCGATGAGGCCGGTGGTGGAGCTGTCGTGGCCCGGGGCGGGGCCGTCGCCGGCGAGCTGGGGCAGGATCTTGCTCGCGAGCTGCTTGCCCAGTTCCACGCCCCACTGGTCGTAGGGATTGACGCCCCAGACCATGCCCTGCACGAAGATCTTGTGCTCGTACATGGCGACCAGCGCCCCCAGGGTGAAAGGATCGACGGTCCGCACCAGGATCGAGTTGGTCGGGCGGTTGCCGGGGAACACCTTGTGGGGCAGCAGGGCCTCGAGGTCCGCCCCCTTCAGCCCCTGGCCCTCCAGTTCGGCGCGGGCCTCGGCCTCGGTCTTGCCGCGCATCAGGGCCTCGGTCTGGGCGAACACGTTGGACAGCAGAATCGCGTGGTGATCGCCGAGGGGATTGTGGCTGCGGGCCGGGGCGATGAAGTCGCAGGGGATCAGCCGCGTCCCCTGGTGGATGAGCTGGTAGAACGAGTGCTGGCCGTTGGTGCCGGGCTCGCCGAACAGCACCGGGCCGGTGGCGTAGGAGACGGCGGTACCGTCGCGGGTGACGCGCTTGCCGTTGCTCTCCATGTCCGCCTGCTCCAGGTAGGCGGGCAGCCGGTGCAGGTACTGGTCATAGGGCAGCACCGCATAGGCCTCGGAGCCGAAGAAGTTGACGTACCAGACGCCGATCAGCCCCAGCACCATCGGGATGTTGGCCTCGACCGGCGCGGTGCGGAAGTGCTCGTCCATGGCGTGGGCGCCGGCCAGCAGTTCCTCGAAGCGGTCGAAGCCGATGGCGACGGCGATGGGCAGGCCGATGGCCGACCACAGCGAGTAGCGGCCGCCCACCCAGTCCCAGAACTCGAACATGTTGGCGGTGTCGATGCCGAACTCGGCGACGGCTTTGGTGTTGGTGGACAGGGCGACGAAGTGCCTGGCGACCGCCGCCTCGCCCAGGGCCTTGACCAGCCAGGCGCGGGCACTGCGGGCGTTGGTCAGGGTCTCCTGGGTGGTGAAGGTCTTGGAGGCGACGATGAACAGGCTGGTCTCGGGGTTCAGCCGCTTGCAGGTCTCGGCGATGTGGGTGCCGTCCACGTTGGAGACGAAGTGGGTGCGGATCTCCGGGTGGTGATAGGGCTTCAAGGCCTCCGACACCATCACCGGCCCAAGGTCCGAGCCGCCGATGCCGATGTTGACGATGTCGGTGATGCGCTTGCCGGTGGCCCCGGTCCACGCCCCGCCGCGCACGGCCTCGCAGAAGCCCTTCATCTTGGCGAGGACGGCGTTGACCTTGGGCATCACGTCCTCGCCGTCCACCTGGATCGGCCGGTTGGAGCGGTTGCGCAGCGCCACGTGGAGGACGGCGCGGTTCTCGGTGGCGTTGATCCGGTCGCCGGCGAACATGCGGTCGCGCCAGGACTCCACCCCCCGCTCGCGGGCGAGCTGGGCCAGGAGCCGCATGGTCTCGGCGGTGATGCGGTTCTTGGAATAGTCGAGCAGGATGTCGCCGAGGCGAATCGAGAAGCCGTCGAACCGCTTGGGGTCCTCCGCGAAAAGGTCGCGCATGTGCGCGTTCCCGATGGTGGCGTGGTGCCCCTGCAGGGCCTTCCAGGCGGACGTATCTGTAAGCGAGGCCATCGTCTTCTCCGAAAGCGGTTCTGGTTGACTTGGGGCGGGAGAGTAGCAGACTGCCGGGGCCCGGGTCACGCACCTGTTGCAGACGTCGCCGATGGACAGGTGACCGACGTTCCCCTTGTCCCCCGGACTGCCGCCTGTATACTGCGCCGCGCACGGATTCCCCCTCCTCGCCGCAGTCGAAGGATGCCTTCCCGATGACCGATAAGCCGTTCGACGTCGCTGCCATCGGCAACGCGATCGTGGATGTTCTGGCCCACGCCGACGACTCGTTCCTCGAGGCCCACGGGCTGCCGAAGGGCGGCATGGTGCTGATCGACGGCGCGGCGGCCGACCGGCTTTACGACAGCATGGAACTGGGCGTCGAGTGCTCGGGCGGCTCGGCGGCCAACACGGCGGCGGGGCTCGCCTCGCTGGGCGGGCGGGCGGCCTACATCGGCAAGGTGGCCGACGACGCCCTGGGCCGGGTGTTCCGCCGGGACATCGGCGCCATCGGCGTCCACTACGACACGCCGCCGCTGAACAACGGGACCACCACGGCCCGCTGCCTCATCCTGGTCACCCCCGATGCCCAGCGCACCATGAACACCTACCTCGGCGCCTGCGTCGAGCTGCGGCCCGAGGACATCGACCCGAAGATCATCCGCGCGGCCCAGGTGACCTATCTCGAGGGGTACCAGTGGGACGCCGAGCACGCCAAGCAGGCCATCCTGAAGGCGGCGGACATCGCCGCCGGGGCGGGGCGCAAGGTGGCGTTGTCGCTGTCGGACTCCTTCTGCGTCGCCCGCCACCGCGCCGAGTTCCGCGCCCTCCTGAAGAATCACGTGGACATCCTGTTCGCCAACGAGGCGGAGATCATCTCCCTCTACGAGTCCACCAGTTTCGAGGAGTCGCTGGTGGCGGTGCGGGAGCACTGCCAGGTCGCCGCCCTGACGCGCGGAGCCCGGGGCTCGGTGGTGGTCGCGGGGCACGACGTCCACGTGATCGGCGCCGAGCCCACGGTGCGGGTGGAGGACACCACGGGAGCCGGCGATCTCTATGCCGCCGGGTTCCTCTATGGCTACACGCGCGGCCTGGACCTGTCGGTCTGCGCCCGCATCGGCGGCATCGCCGCCGCCGAGATCATCAGTCACTTCGGCGCCCGGCCCGAGACCGGTCTCGCCGCACTGGTGGCCGACGCATTGGGCGCCGCAGTCACCGCCTAGGACATCCCAGACCCATGGACATTCGCAACATCGCCATCATCGCCCACGTCGACCACGGCAAGACCACCCTGGTGGACGCCCTGCTGCGCCAGAGCGGCACCTTCCGCGACAATCAAAAAGTGCAGGAACGGGCGCTCGACTCCAACGACCTGGAGCGGGAACGCGGCATCACCATCCTCGCCAAGTGCACCTCGGTGGAGTGGCGGGGGCTTCGCATCAACATCGTCGACACCCCTGGCCACGCCGATTTCGGCGGTGAGGTGGAACGCATCCTCAGCATGGTGGATGGCGTGGTGGTGCTGGTGGACGCCGCCGAGGGGCCGCTGCCCCAGACCAAGTTCGTGGTCGGCAAGGCGCTGGGCCAGGGACTGCGCCCCATCGTCATCATCAACAAGGTGGACCGCCCCGACGCCCGGCCCTACGAGGTCCACGACGAGGTGTTCGACCTGTTCGCGGCCCTCGACGCCGACGAGCACCAGCTCGACTTTCCGACCCTCTACGCCTCTGGCCGCGACGGCTGGGCGGCGGTCGGGCTGGACGACGAGCGGCTGAGCCTCGAGCCGCTGTTCAACCTGATCGTCCGCCACGTGCCGCCGCCGACCCGCGACCTCGACGGTCCCTTCGCCATGCTGGCGACGACCCTGGAGGCCGACCCGTACCTCGGCCGGGTGCTGACAGGGCGCATCCACTCGGGCGTGATCCGCCTCAACATGCCGATCAAGGCCCTGTCCCACGACGGCACCGTGATCGAGCAGGGCCGTGCCTCGAAACTGCTGTCTTTCCGGGGCCTGAACCGCGTTCCGACCGAAATGGTGGAAGCCGGGGACATCGTCGCCATCGCCGGCCTGACCAAGGCCAACGTCGCCGACACCCTGTGCGCCATGGAGGTGACGGAGCCCCTGGAGGCCCATCCCGTGGACCCGCCGACGCTGGCCATGACCTTCTCGGTCAACGACAGTCCGCTGGCCGGGCGCGAGGGCGACAAGGTGACCAGCCGGGTCATCGGCGCCCGCCTGATGCGCGAGGCCGAGGGCAACGTCGCCATCCGCGTCACCGAAAGCGAGGGCAAGGACGCCTACGAGGTGGCCGGCCGGGGCGAGCTGCAGCTTGGCGTCCTGATCGAGACCATGCGCCGCGAGGGCTTCGAGCTGTCCATTTCTCGGCCGCGGGTGCTGCTGCGCACCGACGACGAGGGGACCCTGCTCGAGCCCATCGAAGAGGTGGTGATCGACGTGGACGAGGAGTTCTCGGGCGTCGTCGTGGACAAGATGAGCAAGCGCAAGGCCGAGATGACCAGCATGCGCCCCTCCGGCGGCGGCAAGGTGCGGGTGACCTTCCTCGCCCCGTCACGCGGGCTCATCGGCTATCACGGCGAGTTCCTGACCGATACCCGCGGCACCGGGGTGATGAACCGGCTGTTCCACGCCTATGCCGCGTACAAGGGGACCATCGAGAGCCGCCGCAACGGCGTCCTGATCTCCACCGACTCCGGCGAGGCCGTGCCCTATGCCCTGTGGAACCTGGAGGAGCGGGGGCCGCTGTTCGTGGTACCGGGCACCAAGGTCTATCAGGGCATGGTGATCGGCGAGCACAGCCGTGGCATGGACCTCGAGGTCAACCCCCTGAAGGGCAAGCAGTTGACCAACTTCCGCGCCGCCGGCAAGGAAGAAGCGGTCAAGCTGACGCCGCCGCGCAAGATGAGCCTTGAGGACGCCCTGGCCTACATCGAGGATGACGAACTGGTGGAAGTCACGCCGAAGAACATCCGCCTGCGCAAGCGCTACCTGGATCCCCATGAGCGGAAGCGGGCCAGCCGGACGCGCGAGGCGACCTGACGACGTCACTCCCTCTCCCCGATTGTCCTGCTCCCCCGCCATGGGCCGATGGCGAACGGGGCTGCGGTGTGGTAGAAGGTGGCGAGATCGCACCACCGCCGCACCGCCGTGCCACCACTATCGGCGGCGGCAACCGCATGGGGAGGACCGATGACGTATCATTTCACCACGACCGTGACGATGCCGTTCGACAAGGCGATCGAGGTGGTCACCGAGGCGCTGAAGGCCAAGGGCTTTGGCGTGCTGACCACCATCGACGTCAAGGCGGCGCTGAAGAGCAAGATCGACGTGGACTTCCGGCCCTACACCATCCTCGGGGCCTGCAATCCGCGCTATGCCCACCGCGCCCTGCAGCACGAGGACAAGATCGGCACCATGCTGCCCTGCAACGTCGTCCTGCAGGAAAAGGAGCCTGGCAAGATCGAGGTTTCGGCCATCGACCCCATCGCCTCCATGCAGGCGATCGACAATCCGAAGCTCGGTGACGTGGCGACGGAAGTGCGCGCCATGCTGAAGGACGTCATCGACGGGTTGTGAGAGGCTTCACTCCCAGGGCAATCGGGTGACCCTATCAAAAGCCCTCTCCCCCCCCTTCAGGGGGGAGAGGGTTGGGTGAGGGGGTGCCGAAGCTCTCGATATGGTGCCGGTTGCCC
>JAMOBE010000003.1:0-88325 GCA_039908285.1 Alphaproteobacteria bacterium | reverse complement strand
CCCCGGAAGAGGGGGGAGAGGGAGTGATGATGGCGGCTTTCGCTCCTTCCCCCGATTTCTCTGCGGGAGGGGGCCTGCTGGTCGACAAGGGCGCCGGTCTGCTGCCATGATGCCGGCGTAGTGCTGATCTCATACTCAGTCAGAGAGACCCATGACCGCATGCATCCTGTGTGGCGCCGCCGAGATTGAAGTGTTTCTTGACCTTGGTGGCACGGCGCTCGCCAACAAGTTCCTGACCGCCGACGCCCTGACCGATGCCGAGCCGGCCTTTCCCCTGCGGGTCGGCCTGTGCTACCGGTGCGGTCACGTGCAGCTTGCCGACCGGGTGCCGCCGGGTGCCATGTTCGAGGACTATCTCTACATGTCCTCGGTGTCGGAGACGCTGACCGCCCACCTGCACGGCCTGGCCCGCGTGGTGACCGAGCGTCAGGGCCTGACGACGGCGGACCTGGTGGTGGACATCGGCGCCAACGACGGCACCCTGCTGGACGGGTTCAGGCGGCTCGGGACCCGGGTGCTGGGCGTGGATCCGGCGCGCAACCTGGCACCGCTCGCCGCCACCAGGGGGGTCGAGGTGGTGACGGCCTTCTTCGGCGAGGCCACCGCCCAGCGGATCCTGGCCTCCCATGGCCCGGCCCGGGCCATCACCATGACCAACACCTTCCCGCACATTCCCGACCTTCGCGACCTGTTGCGTGGGATCGACGTCCTGCTGGCCGCCGACGGCATATTCGTGATCGAGGCCCACTACTGCCTCGACATGTTCGCGCAGGGAGCCTTCGACACCATCTATCACGAGCACGTGAGCTACTGGGCGCTCGGCCCGATGATGACCCTGTTCGACCGCTATGGCTTCGAGGTGCGGCGGGTGGAGCACCTGCCGATCCATCACGGCCAGCTGCGGGTGTTCGTCGGCCGGCGGAGCGGCGGCGGCGTGGACGGCACGGTGGAGACGGTGCTGGCCGCCGAGCGGGCCGCCGGCATTCCAGGCATTGCCGCCTGCCGGGCCTTCGCCGACGCCGCCCATGGCCTGCGCAATCAGGTGCGGCGGTTCCTGGCCGAGCAGGCCGCCGTCGGCCACGTGGTGGGGGCCTATGGAGCTCCGGCCAAGGGCAATACCCTGCTGACCTTCTTCGGACTGGGGCCGGCGGAGGTGTGCTGGATCGCCGACCGCAGCCCCCTGAAGCAGGGCCGCTACACCCCTGGCACCCACATTCCGGTGGTGGCGCCCGAGCGCATTCTCGCCGACATGCCGGACTACCTGCTGCTGCTGGCCTGGAACTTCGCCGACGAGATCCTTGAGCAGCAGAACGAGTACCGGAAGCGGGGTGGGCGCTTCGTGATACCCGTGCCGCGGGTGACGATCTGCTGATAGCAAATTGAAGGCACCATGGATTCGTAATTTCGCCGCCTTGTCACGCGTCAATTTCACCCGATTGTCCTGCGGAGGGACGGTTCGATCCTTTTCCCCTGGGGAAAGCTCTGCTAGCTTCGAAGGGGCCTGTCCGCAATTCTGACGGCGGGCCGCGTCGGCGTCTCATGCTGAAATTCGCCGGAGTGCCTCCGATGTCCAACACTGACTCTGCCTATCCAAAGCTTATCGAAATCGAAACGATAAGCTCCTGCAACGCCGCCTGTGTGATGTGTGCGCACGCCACGACGACTCGCCCAAAAACGGTCATGGATGCAGATCTGTACGCAAAGATAATTGATGAAATTGCTTCGTTTGAGAATATGCCGTTTGTTTCACTCCATGGTATTGGAGAGCCTCTTCTTGACAAGCGTCTTGAAGATCGCATCCGGTATGCACGTTCTCGTGGAATTCCGTCTGTATCAGTACTTACAAACGGGTCCCTTCTAACCCCGGAGCGCGGGCGTTCGCTCGCGGATGCCGGCATGAGCTATCTCGGTGTTTCACTCGATACGATGCGGCCCGATCTTTTCGAGCGAACTCGTGTGAATCTCCGTTTTGAGACCGTAGTCAACAATATCAAAGCCTTTTTCGAGATGCGGAGGAAACATGCCCCTGCCCTTGGTATCGGCCTTTCCTACGTCAGACCCGAACATGCCGATGATAACGATGAGAAATTTTTTTTCGAATGCTGGGAAGAATATTTGGAACGTTTGGACTCAATAAGTATTACATCGAGACATAATTTTGCCGGCAAGGCGGAAGCAAGTTTTGTTTCCACAAATAATAAGTGCAATAAAATATTTGATACGATGAATATACGTGCCGATGGAACTGTTCCGCTCTGTTGCGTTGATAGTGAAAATGCTTATATTCTTGGTAATGTTTGTAACAACTCTATAATAGACATATTTAATTCTAAAGTCATAAAAAAAGTTCGGAGTATCCACTCCGAAGGTCGACGCGGAAACATGATCCTGTGCGGAGGTTGTACGGTTCCCGAAGCGATGTCGGCTTGGCGCGTGGTCGTTTCACCGATCGCGGCTGGTGAATCGGCGTTCAAGCAGGAGGATTACGCAACTGCGCTGTCAATGTGGCAACGTCCCGCACTTCGTGGAAATTCCGAGGCTCAATATGGCATGGGCATTCTTTTCGAACATGGTCTGAGTGTTGCGAAGGACTACACGATCGCCGCCGACTGGTATCGGCGGGCAGCCGAGTCGGGCCATATCGAGGCGCAATTCAATCTGGGATCGATGCTTGAGGAAGGGCAGGGAGTGGGGCGGGATTACGTGGAATCTGCGAAATGGTATCTGCTTGCCGCAAGCCAGGGGAACGCTGCGGCTCAGTGTAATCTGGCGGGCTTGTACGAACGTGGACAGGGGGTATCCCGTGACATGGAGCAGGCCCTTTTGTGGATTACTCGGGCCATTTCAGGCTTGTCGATGGGGGAGGAGCGAAATGCCGCTTCCGCCGTTCAGGATCGCCTCGCGAAGAGCATGTCTCCCGAGCGAGTTGCGACCCTGATGAGCCAGGCTCGATCATGATCGGGTGGTGGCGCCCGAGCGCATCCTCGCCGACATGCCGGACTACCTGCTGCTGCTGCTGGCCTGGAACTTCGCCGACGAGATCCTCGAGCAGCAGGCCGAGTACCGGAAGCGGGGCGAGCGCTTCGTGATCCCCGTGCCGCGGGTGACGGTCTTGTGATGGGGGGATACCGCCCGTATACTCCGCCAGGTCTTTGGCGGGTGGAATTCGGCATGAACAGCGAACAACCTTCGAGCGTCTGGCCCGGCCTGAAGGGCCGGCGGGTCCTGGTGACCGGGGCGGGCAGCGGCATCGGCCGCGCCGTGGCGCTGGCCCTGGGGCGTAGCGGCGCCTCGGTCGGGCTGCACTACCATGCCAGTGCCGGCGGCGCCGGCGAGACCGCCGCGGCCATCGATGCCGCCGGCGGGCAGGCCTGGCTTTTGCGGGGCGATCTGGCGGACACCGCGGTCCGTGATCGCCTGGTGGATGACTTCGTCGCCGTCGCCGGGGGGCTGGACGTGCTGGTCAACAACGCCGGCATCGTCGCCGACTACGCCGATTTCCGCGAGCTGTCGGAGGCCGCCTGGCTCGACACCTTCGCCGTCAACGTCCAGGCGCCGTTCTGGCTGTGTCGTGCCGCCTGGCCCCACCTGGCGGCGGCCGGCGGCGGGCGCATCATCAACATCAGCTCGGCGGCGGTGGGCTTTGGCGGCAGTGCCCGCAACATGCACTACACGGCCTCCAAGGCGGCGCTCGAGGGCCTGACCATCGCCCTGGCCAAGGAGGGGGCGCCCGTGGGCATCCTGGTCAACGCCATACGCTGCGGCCTGATCGAATCGGGCATGCACCTGCGAGTCCCGGGCTATGACGAGGAGCGCTATCGCCGCCGCGCGGCGGAGGTGCCGCTCGGGCGGGCGGGACGGCCGGAGGAGGTGGCCGCCATGGTGGCCGTGCTGGCCTCGGAGGAGGGAGGCTTCATCACCGGCCAGGTCATCGCCATCGCCGGTGGGGATTGAGAGAGTGAAAATGTATCGATACCGTAGGAAATGAAAGCCCTCTCCCCCCCCTTCAGGGGGGAGAGGGAGTAAAGGTTCCGAATACATTTTCAGGCTCTGAGGACAACATGCGCATCTTTCTGACCGGGTCCAGCAGCTTTATCGGCGCCGAGGTGCTGCGTCTGTGCGACGAGCGGGGGCACGCCGTGACCGGGGTGGACCTGGCGGCGCCGTCGCGGCCGGACTGCCACCGGGCCGACATCCTTGACCCGACCGTGGCCGACCTGATTCCCGAGGGCGTGGACGCGGTGGTGCATCTCGCGGCCCTGTCGCGGGACTCCGATTGCCGGAACCGGGCGCTGCCCTGCTTCTCCGCCAACGTCATGGGCACCCTGGCCCTGATGGCGGCGGCAGAGGCCCGCGGGGCCCGGCAGTTCATCTTCGCTTCCAGCGAGTGGGTGTACGACTATTTCTCCCCCGACCGCGAGCGCACCGAGGACGACCCCATAGACCCGGCGGCCCTCGCCTCCGAGTATGCCCTGTCGAAGCTGGTGAGCGAGAACAACCTGCGCCAGGCCAGCCGCCACGGCTTCATGCCGGCGACGGTGCTGCGCTTTGGCATCGTCTATGGGCCGCGGCGGAGCAACTGGTCGGCGGTGGAGTCCCTGCTGAACGACGTCGCCATCCGCGACGTGGTCAAGGTGGGAGCGGTGGGCACGGCGCGGCGGTTCCTGCACGTGGCCGACATCGCCGACGCCGTGCTGGCCGCCGTGGGCGTGCCCGGCTTCGAGGTCATCAACATCCAGGGAGCGCGACTGGTGACCCTGGGCGAGGTCATCGCCGCCGCCGCTGCTCTGTTGGGTCGCCGCCCGGCCATCGAGGAGTCGTCCCCCGGCCAGGCCAACGTGCGCCGCGTCTCCAGCGCCAAGGCCGAGCGCCTCATGAACTGGCGGGCGCCCACCGACCTTGCCGATGGTCTGCGCTCGGTGGCCCGGCATCTGGACCTGGTGTGATGGAGCGTTGTTTCATCTGCGGCGGCGCTGCCTTCGCGACGGTGTGCCGCTATGACGCGCCCGATCCCTATGAGCGTCGGGTGGGAGTACCGGCCGAGGGGTACGCGCGGGCGTGGCTCCGCTGCGACGCCTGCGGCTTCCATCTCTCGCGCTATTCGCGCTCGCCCGAGGTGCTGGACGCCCTGTACGACGAGGCCTACCGCGAGGCCGGGGCCGGCTGGCGGGGCGGCGCCTCCACCGAGGACATCTTCCGCCGGGTGGTGGCCCTGCCCGAGGGCCAGTCGGAGACCAAGGCCCGCATCGACTGGATCCGCGCCCAGATGGAGGACCTGGCCCGGTCCGGCCTGTGGCAGGCCCCGCCGCCACCCGGCCGGCTGCTGGACATCGGCGGCGCCACGGGGGTTTTCGCCTGGGAGTTCCAGGAGAGCGCCCCAGCCTGGCGCGCCCACGTGGTGGACCGGGCCGCCTCCGGCCAGTGCCTCGCCGAGTCCCTCGGCATCCCCTACCGGCGGCAGCCCTATGCGGCGGGATGCTTCGGCCAGCGGTTCCACCTGGTGTCCCTGATCTTCGTGCTGGAGCACCTGCGCGATCCCGACGCCATCCTGCGGGAGGTGCGGGCCGACCTGGAGCCGGGTGGGCTCGTGTATATCGAGGTGCCGGACGCCGTCGCCTTCCGCCTGAAGCCACTGGACGACGACATCTTCAACGCCTGTCACCTGTGGATGTTCGACCCGACGAGCCTGACCCGCCTCGTCGCGCGGAACGGCTTTGATACGCTACGACTCCAGCGCACGCGGACCATCCGCGGCCATTACGCCCTCTGCCTGCTGGGAGGAGTCCCATGATCACCGAGTCCGCTCTGTTTCCGGACGTGAAGCGGGTGGCCATGGCGCCGCTCAACGACCATCGCGGCTGGCTTCTGCGGCTGTTCGATGCCGAGCCCTTCGCCGCCGCCGGCCTGCCCACCACCTGGGCGCAGCAGCTCGCCTCGTTTTCCGCCCGCAGACACACCCTGCGCGGCCTGCACACCCAGGTGGCCCCCCTCTCCGAGGCCAAGCTGCTAGTGCCGCTCATGGGGCACATGTGGTGGGTGGTGGTGGACGTGCGCCGCGCCAGTCCCACCTTCGGCCGCTGGGAGGGGTTCGACCTGATCCCCGGCGGCGGCCATGGGCTGTTCGTGCCGAAGGGGTTCGCCCACGGCTGCCTGGCCCTGGCCGACAACACCCTGCTGCACATCATGACCGACAGCGTCTTTTCGCCGCCCCACGGCGTCGGCATCCGCTGGGACGATCCCGAGCTGGCCATCGCCTGGCCGCTGCCGGCGGGCGCCGAGGTGGTGATGTCGGCCGAGCACGCCGCCTATCCGTCCTTTTCCTCCTTCCGCACGGGTGCGACGACGCCATGACCCGGGACCCCCACATCATCGCCGAGGAGGTCCTGCGGGTCCGCATCGGCCAACTGCTGGTCAACGAGATCCTGAAGCGCCGCGAGCTGAAGGTGCCGGTCCACCTGGCGCTGGGCCACGAGGCCATCGCCGTCGCCGTGTCGGAGGTCATGGGACCCGGGGACCGGCTGTGCCTCACCCATCGCAACATCCACTACAACCTGGCGCGGGCCCAGTCCTTCGCCCCCGAGGTGGCCGAACTGCGGCTGTCGCCCGAGGGCATCGGCGGCGGGCGTCTCGGGTCGATGAACATGGCCAACCCGGGACGGGGCATCCTCTACACGTCGAGCATCCTCGCCAACGACCTGTGCGTCGCCACCGGCGTGGCGCTGGGCGGGCGGCTGGAGGGGGGGCCGGCCGGCGCCACCTTCGTCGTCACCGGCGACGGGGCCATGGAGGAGGGGGCCTTTTACGAGACCCTCGAACTGGCGAAGAGCCTGGACCTGCCGGTGGTGGTGGTGGTGGAGAACAACGGCTGGTCACTGGCGAGCCGCATCCACGAGCGGCGCTGTCCCATCGCCGTGGAGGGCCTGGCGGCGGCCTTCGCGGTGCCGTTCGCGTCCCTGCGAGGCAATGACGCCATCGCCTATGTCCACACCCTGGAGCGCCTGCGCGCCCGGGCGATCGGGGAGCGCACGCCGGTGATCGTCGAGGCGCACGTGTCCACCCTCGGCGACTGGCGGGGCGAGCCCACCCCGGCCGAGCCGGAGGGGCGGGTCATCAACTACCACCACGGCGCCGCCGCCACCGTGACCCTCGGCGACGTGATGCTCGAAGGCTGGCCGGTGATCCGCGAGGATGCCACCGACCCGGTCCACGTCCTGACGACGCGGGTCGACGAGAAGACCCTGCGCGCGGCGGCCTGGCGCCTTTTGTCGGCCATGACGGGAGAGATCGCGTGACCTACGTCAGCCACCTCAATGCCCTGCTGAAGGACGTGGTCGGGCGTTCGTCCCGTCTGGTGGCCTATGGCCAGAACGTGGTCACGGGCTCGTGCCTCTCGGGGCTGACCCGTGGTCTGATCGCCGGTCCGGACAGCCTGGTGTTCAACACCCCGAACGCCGAGAATGCCCTGGTGGGGCTGGGCTTCGGCGTCATGCTGCGCGGCCATTCCGCCATCTATTTCATGAAGCAGCAGGACTTCCTGCTGCTCGGGTTCGACCATCTGGTCAACACCTGGAACGTAGCCCGTGGTCGGGAGAACCTTGGGTCGTTCTCGGTGGTCACCATCGTCGTCGACAGCGGTTACGAGGGGCCGCAGTCGTGCCTCAACAATTTCAGCGACTTCTGCTCGATGGCTCACCTGCCGGGGTACGCCATCACCAATGCCCACGACGCCGGAGAGGTGATCGGGCGCCATCTGGTGGCACCCGGCTGCCGCATCATCGGCGTCAGCCAGCGGCTGTTCTCCACCGAGATCATCGCGCCTGAGGGAGCGGTGGCCATGGACCCGGCGGGAGACGTCATCCGCTATGCCGAGGGACCGGACGCCACCATCGTCGCCTTCAACTTCTCCTTCCCCGAGGCCTGGTCGCTCCATCGCCTCATGGGGGAGCGGGGGCGGCGGGCCTCCCTGTTCTCGGTGCCGGCGGTACTGCCCGTGCGGTGGGACGCCCTGCTGGCCGACGTCAGGCGCAGCGGACGGCTGCTGGTGCTCGACGATGGGAAAAGCGAGAACCGCACCAGCGACCGCTTCCTGCTGGAGGTGCTGCGACTCGGCGTGCCGGTGCGCATCGCCGAGGCCCGCCGCCACTTCTCCCCCAACGACCTGGCCCCCAATCCGGATCGCCTTACGGCCGACTGGGAGTCCCTGATCGACGCGGTGTTTGCCCTGGATGGGCTCGATTAGTGATGGCCGCAGCAAAGGGCAATACTGTACCATGGGGGAAGGCGTTTCACCGGGGGCTGGATTAGGGAAACGCCGCCGCCTGGAAAGGGGATCCATGTCCACCGCCTTGCCGCTTTCCGACGACGTCCGGGTGTCCGGAGCCGGTCACGCCAGTGGCGGGGAAATGCGCGTCCTGATCATCGCCGGACATCAGGCGGACGTCGATCTGCTCACCGGACTGCTGGCGGAGATTCCCGACCACCGCTTCAAGGTGACGGCGGTGCTGGCCTATCGGCAGGGCCTGACCGAGATCGCCACCTGTACCCACGACATCGGGCTGGTCAGCTATCAGCTCGGCGACCGCTGCGGCATCGATCTCATCGGCGAGGCGGTGCTGGCCAGCAGCGATATGCCGCTGGTGCTGCTGACCGGCCGGGAGCGGCGCGACCTCGACATCGAGGCCATCGACGCCGGAGCCGCCGACTATCTGCCCATGACCGACCTGTCGCCGCCGCTCCTGTGGCGGGCCATCCGCTACGCCACCAACCGTAAGCGGGCGGAGCGCAAGCTGCGCGAGAGCAAGGACAAGCTGGTCCGCCACATGCTGGCCCTGCGCGAGGCCAAGGAGCGGGCCGAGGCCCAGACGGCCGAATACGTCGAGATGATGGTCGAGAACCTGGCCTCGGCCAAGGATGAACTGGAGGCCGCGGCCATCGCCGCCCGGGAGAGCGAGCAGCGCTATCGCGTGCTGGCCGAGAACAGCCCCGTGGGCATCTGGCACATTTCGGTGGACGGCTACACCCTGTTCCTGAACCGGGCCGCCTGCGAGCTGTTCGAGATTGGGCACCTGGACGAGGTGCGCGGCCGCACCTGCGATCAGTACGTCGTGTCCGAGTACCGCGCCGCCATGCGTGCCGCCCACGAGTCGTGGTCCAGCGGCAATGCCAGCGAGGTCGAGGTGACCGCCATGGGGGGGCGGACGGGAGTGGTCCGGCACCTTCAGGTGTCGGGAGCGCCGCTGCTGTCATCGTCGGGAATTGCCCAGAGCGTCCTCGCCACCGTGATCGACATCACCGGCCGCAAGGAGGTCGAGGAAACCATCCAGTACATGGCCCAGCACGATGCCCTGACCGGGCTGCCCAACCGGGTGCTGTTTCAGGACCGCCTGAAGCAGGCCCTGGCCTACGCCGCCCGGGGGGGGCGCTCGGTCGCCGTCCTGCTGCTCGACCTGGACCACTTCAAGGACATCAACGACACCATGGGCCACACCGCCGGCGACCTGCTCCTGCAGCAGGTGGCGGGGCGGCTGATGAAGTGCGTGCGCAACACCGATACCGTCGGTCGCCTGGGAGGCGACGAGTTCGCCGTCGTGACGACGGAACTGCGGCGGGTGGACGACGTCAACATCCTGGCGCGGCGCATCCTGGACAGCGTGGCCGAGCCCTACGACATCAACGGGCAGTCGGTGCACTCCACCACCAGTATCGGCATCACCCTGTACCCGGACGACACCGGGGATGCCCAGCAGCTCATGAAATACGCGGATATGGCCCTGTTTCACGCCAAGGGGGATGGCCGCAGCATCTTCCATTACTACAACAAGGCCATGGAGGCCGAGATCCATCGCCGTAAGGTGCTGGAAAACGACATGCGCCTGGCCCTGATCCGCCAGTCGTTCATCCTGCACTACCAGCCGCAGATCCACCTGCCGACGGGGCGGATCGTCGGCGCCGAGGCCCTGGTCCGCTGGCGGCACGAGGAGCGGGGCCTGGTCTCCCCGGCCGAGTTCATCCCGCTTGCCGAAAGCACGGGCCTGATCGTGCCGCTCGGAGAGTGGGTGCTGCGCGCCGCCTGCGAACAGGCGGTGAAATGGCGGGACGGTGGCCTCGGCGACATCCGGATGGCGGTGAACCTCTCCGCGGTGCAGTTCCGCAAGTCCGATCTGGTGGGCATGGTGAAACAGACCCTGGAGGAAACCGGCCTGCCGCCAGAGTGCCTCGAACTGGAACTGACCGAGAGCATGGTGATGGAGGATACCGACAAGGCCATCGACATCATGCGCGCCCTCAGTAAAATGGGGGTGCAGATGTCCATCGACGACTTCGGTACCGGGTTCTCGTCGCTGTCGTACCTGAAGAAATTCCCGGTGGAGCGCCTGAAGATCGACCAGTCGTTCGTGCGCAACATCAACCACGACCCCGACGACGCCGTGATCGCCACCACCATCATCCGCCTCGCGCACAATCTGAAACTGAACGTGGTGGCGGAGGGCGTCGAGCAGAAGCAGCAGGCCGACTACCTGCTGGGCGAGGGCTGCGACGACGCCCAGGGCTATTACTTCGGGCGCCCCATGGCGGCCGAAGACATTCAGGCCTGGGTGAAGAAGTTCCGGGGATCGTAATCTTTGTAACGGTGGATGGACGCGAGCGCCCCCCCTTCCTTGGTGCCGTGACGGGTGCTATGGTCGCGCCAACGATACGACGGAGGGATAACAATGACGAAAATCAAGGTGACCAACCCGGTCGTCGAGCTGGACGGCGACGAGATGACGCGGATCATCTGGGCCTTCATCAAGGACAAGCTGATCCTGCCCTATCTTGACGTGAACCTGCTCTATTTCGATCTCGGCATCGAGCACCGGGACGCCACCGGCGATCAGGTGACGATCGACGCCGCCAACGCCATCAAGGAGCACGGCGTCGGCGTCAAGTGCGCGACCATCACTCCCGATGAGGCGCGCGTCACCGAGTTCAACCTGAAGAAGATGTGGAAGTCGCCCAACGGCACCATCCGCAACATCCTGGATGGCACGGTGTTCCGCGAGCCCATCATCTGCCGCAATGTTCCCCGTCTGGTGCCGGGCTGGACCCAGCCCATCGTCATCGGTCGCCATGCCTTCGGCGACCAGTACCGGGCCACCGATTTCCTGATCCCCGGGGCCGGGACGCTGAAGATGACCTTCACCCCGGCCGGGGGCGGCGCCCCCATCGAGCACGAGGTGTTCGCCTTCCCGGGGGCCGGCATCGCCCTTGGCATGTACAATCTGGACGAGTCGATTCGCGGCTTCGCCCGGGCGTGCTTCAACTATGGGCTGGAGCGGGGATGGCCCGTGTACCTGTCCACCAAGAACACCATCCTCAAGGCCTACGACGGCCGCTTCAAGGACCTGTTCCAGGAGGTGTTCGACCAGGACTTCGCCGCCGAGTTCGGCCGGCGGAAGATCACTTACGAACACCGGCTGATCGACGACATGGTGGCCTCGGCCCTCAAGTGGTCGGGGGCGTTCGTGTGGGCGTGCAAGAACTATGACGGCGACGTGCAGTCGGACACGGTGGCCCAGGGCTTCGGCTCCCTCGGGCTGATGACCTCGGTGCTGATGAGCCCAGACGGCCGCACGGTGGAGGCCGAGGCCGCCCACGGCACCGTCACCCGCCATTACCGCGAGCACCAGGCCGGCCGCGAGACCTCCACCAACCCCATCGCCTCCATCTTCGCCTGGACGCGGGGGCTGAAGTTCCGCGGCAAGTTCGACAACACGCCGGAGGTGGTCCGCTTCGCCGACACCCTGGAGCAGGTGTGCGTCGAGACGGTGGAGGCCGGCTTCATGACCAAGGACCTGGCGATGCTGGTCGGCCCGAAGCAGCCCTGGCTCTCCACCATCGGCTTCCTCGACAAGCTCGACCAGACCCTGAAGACCAGGATGGCGGGCTAAGTGTTTCGCTGTCCAGGTCAAAAAAGCCCTCTCCCCCCCCTTCAGGGGGGAGAGGGTTTGGGTGAGGGGGGCGCGAAGCTCCCAGGATGGTGCCGGTTGCCCCACCCCCTCACCCCGACCCTCTCCCCCTCGAGGGGGAGAGGGGGATGTGGTGTTTTCAGGCTTGGACGCCCGCCGGGACATGGGTGACGGCCTGCGCTTCGAGACGTTCGCGACCGATGGAGCCGCCCGCCTGGGGCGGCTCCATACGGCTCACGGCGCCGTCGACACGCCGGCCTTCATGCCGGTGGGCACCGCCGCCACCGTCAAGGCGATGCTGCCTCAGTCGGTGGCGGCCACCGGCGCCCAGGTGGTGCTGGGCAACACCTACCATCTGATGCTGCGGCCGGGGGCGGAGCGGGTGGCGCGCCTTGGCGGGCTGCACCGGTTCATGAACTGGTCGGGGCCGATCCTCACCGACTCGGGCGGCTTCCAGGTCATGTCGCTGGCCAAGCTGCGCCGGCTGGACCAGGACGGCGTCACCTTCCAGTCCCACGTCGACGGCTCGCGCCACCGCCTGACCCCCGAGCGGGCCATCGAGATCCAGCACCTCCTGGGATCCGACATCACCATGGTGCTGGACGAGTGCACCCCCTTTCCCGCCACCCGCGCCCAGGCCGAGGAGTCCATGCGCCTGTCCATGCGCTGGGCCGCCCGCTGCCGCGAGGCCTTCGTCCCGCGGCCTGGATATGGCCTATTCGGCATCGTCCAGGGCGGCGTCCATGCCGACCTGCGGGCCGAGTCGGCGGCGGCCCTGACCGGTATCGGCTTCGACGGCATCGGCTTCGACGGCTACGCCGTGGGGGGCCTGGCCGTGGGCGAGGGCCAGGAGGCGATGCTGGCCACCCTCGACGTCACCGTACCCCATCTGCCGGACGGGCACCCCCGCTACCTCATGGGCGTCGGCCGGCCCGACGACATCGTCGCCGCCGTGCGGCGGGGCATCGACATGTTCGACTGCGTGCTGCCCACCCGCTCGGGCCGCACCGCCCAGGCCTTCACCCGCCGGGGCACCCTCAACATCCGCAACGCCCGTCACGCCGAAGACCCGCGACCGCTGGACGCCGCCTGCGCCTGTCCGGCCTGCGCCCACCACGGCCGCGCCTATCTGCACCACCTGTTCCGCTGCGGCGAGGTGCTGGGGCCGATGCTGCTGACCTGGCACAACGTGCACTATTATCAGGACCTGATGCGCGGCCTGCGGCAGGCCATCGCCGATCACGCGCTGGCCTCGTTCGCCGAGGCCTTCGCCGCGGAACAGGCCCTGGGCGACCTGGAGCCGCTGTCATGACCGATCCCGATCCCGATCCCCCGTCCCAGCTTGGCCGGCCGACGCCCGTTCCCGCCTCGCCCGCGGCGGCGGTGCTGGAGACCGTGCCGAACCCCCACCCGGGGGCCCTCTATCTGGTACGGTTCGCGGCGCCCGAGTTCACCTCGCTGTGTCCGGTGACCGGCCAGCCCGACTTCGCCCACATGGTCATCGACTATGTGCCGGAGGAGCGCATCGTCGAGAGCAAGTCGCTGAAGCTGTTCCTGGCCTCGTTCCGCGGTCACGGCGCCTTCCACGAGGACTGCACCATCGAGGTCGCCAAACGGCTGATCGCCGCGGCCGTGCCCCGGTGGCTGCGCATCGGCGCCTACTGGTATCCGCGCGGCGGCATCCCCATCGACGTGTTCTGGCAGACCGGCGCCCCGCCGGCCGGCCTGTGGCTGCCGGATCAGGGAGTGCCGCCCTATCGCGGGCGGTAGGCACCATTCGATATGCCAAGGGGACGTTCGACCTAAGCTCCCTCGGCGTCTGCTCTGCCCATTGCAGACATTCGTTTTCGCTGACATACTCTTTGAAGATAGCCATTTACGAACTGATTGCAGACGAGCGGAACGTTGGCCGATCTTTACCCCTTTGAGTTCTTTGTCCCCGGGACGCCACTCTCGCTTCAAGCAAGCACAAAGTCGAAAGAACGATGGAAATGTACAATCAAAAAAGCGGCATGGGACCGAGTCCATGAGACTGATTGGCATGGTTTCCTCGATGGGCGCCCTCTCTCCCTCACTGTTTATTATTTCACGGTAGAGGAGATGGTGGGCGACGTTGACAACATTGTGAAGTGGATCATGGACGCGCTTATCGGGGTCGCTTACCTAGACGACAAGACCGTCGAACGGGTTGTCGTCCAGAAATTTGAGCCAGAGGTTGATTGGAGTTTTGTTAATCCCAGCGAACAACTCACCGCAGCGTTGGATACCGATCCTCCCGTGGTGTATGTCCGCGTCGATGATGATCTGGGATGGAGGACGCTCTAATGGCTCCACATTTTCAATCTCGGCAGCAGGAAGCGGAGACGGAGTTCATCGAGGGTCTGCGCGCGCGCTATGAAGATGAAGGCTTTACGTTCACGGCTCATCCTGAGGCCGCGCAGCTACCTGACTTCCTGGGCTCCTATGCTCCCGATGCGCTTGCTCAAAAGCCGGGACACAACATCGTTATTGAAGTGAAGAACCGGCAGAGTCTATCAACGGAGCGCACGCTTGGGCGTATACGGCAATTGTTCAAGGGGCGTCCCGATTGGCAGTTTCACGTCGTCTTTATGGGCGCCAATGATCCGTTGCAGTCTATGACGATCCCGACGTCTGCACCGGTGACAATCAGCAACCACATGAACGAAATTCGCGCTCTGACTGCCCAAGGACATCCTCGTCCGGCCTTCATTATGGCTTGGTCAATACTGGAAGCAGCACTTCGGACACTGGGTGGCGAAGCGGGTAGCCGTCCGCACACACTGGGCACGGTCGTGCAAGAGCTTGCCATGAACGGCTACATCGAACCTGATATGGAACGACGCTTGCGCGCCCTGATTGAACTTCGAAACAGGATTGTGCATGGTGATCTATCTGTCGAGCCAGAGACAAAAGACATCGAGTTGGTGTTGTCGGCGATAGAGGAGACGCTGAACGCAAACGCGTCCTAAACGCCGTGCTCGGACGAATGTCCATGTCCACTTCGGGTCGTGGCGACGCCTATCCTGCAAATTGTCTCATCGTCCTCTCTCCGTCGTCACCGCCGCGAACACCTCGTTGAACATCGCCTCGGTGAGGCGCCCCGTGTTGGTGTTGTAGCGCGAGCAGTGATAGCTGTCGGCCAGGACCAGTCCCTCCCGCACCGCGTATCGGGCGCCGTGGCGGAAGGGGTGGGCCGACTTGCGCAGGCCGAGGGCCGACAGCACCGCGCCGTGGGAGATCGCTCCCAGCGCCACCACCACCCGCAAGGCGGGCATGGCCGCCAGTTCGGCGGTGAGAAAGCGGCGGCAGGCGGCGGACTCGGCCGGCAGGGGCTTGTTCTCCGGGGGAACGCAGCGCACCGCGTTGGTGATCCGGCAGCCGAGCAGCCGGAACCCGTCGTCGGCGCGGGCCTGATAGTCCCCCTCGGCCAGGCCATGGCGGGCCAGGGTGGCGTAGAGCAGGTCTCCCGCATAGTCGCCGGTGAACGGTCGGCCGGTACGGTTGGCCCCACGCAGCCCCGGGGCCAGGCCGACCACGAGGAGCCACGCATCCAGGCCGCCGAACGCGGGAACCGGGGCGTTGTGCCAGTCGGGAAAGGCGTCGCGGTTGGCTTGACGCAGGGCAGCCAGCCGTGGACAGGACGGGCAGTCCCGGCCCGGGTCGGCGAAGACCCCGGCCGGGAAGGCTGCGTCGTTCATCGCGCCGCCGGGGCTTGATGGTCGGCCGACATCCGATCGTCACGCTGGGTGACCGTCCGCGCGATGGTGGACTCGAGTTCCAGAAGTTCGACGAAGGTGTCGGCCTGACGCCGCAATTCATCCGCCACCATCGGCGGCTGCGAGCGCACGGTACTGACCACGGTGACCCGCAATCCCTTGCGCTGGACCGCCTCCACCAGACGGCGGAAATCCCCGTCGCCCGAGAACAGGACGATATGGTCCAGGTGCGGCGCCATCTCCATCACGTCGATGGCCAGTTCGATGTCCATGTTGCCCTTGATCTTGCGCCGGCCGGAGGAGTCGGTGAACTCCTTGGTCGGCTTGGTCACCATGGTATAGCCGTTGTAGTCGAGCCAATCGACCAGGGGCCGGATCGGCGAGTACTCCTGATCCTCGACCAGCGCCGTATAGTAGAATGCCCGTATCAGCCGTCCCTTCGACGCGAACACCTCCAGAAGCCGCTTGTAATCGATGTCGAAACCGAGGGCCCGTGCCGCCGCATAAAGATTGGACCCATCGATGAAGAGCCCGATTCGTTCCTGAGGATAAAAAACCATGGTCAATGCCTCTGTTTGGAAAAAAGTTTCCATGCGATACATCCATCCGCGGACCACCCGGTCATGACCGCCGCGGAGGGAACGAGTGCCGCCGGAGTGGATCTCGAAGATGCGAACGAGACCCAATCACCGACACGGGACCCTGCTCCGTAAGTTAGGTCGGAGTGGCCCGCGCTGCAAGTGTCAACCGGAGCCCTGCCCAACCCTCTCCCCTTGGAACGGAGGAGAGGGCTGCCAACGACTCTGGTGTCGTCCCAGTCTCACTTGACCGGCAGAGTCTCACTTGGCCGGCAGAGTCTGCAACAGGGCCACGATGTCCGCGGAAATCTGCGTGTCGAAACTCCGCATCGGCGTCATCACCTCATCGGGATGGCCGTTCAGGACCTTGTGGAGGGCGTTCCAGGGATTTTGGCGCGCCATATGGCCGAGCGGCGAGATGTTGGTGATCTTGGTGCCGTCCGCGCCATGACAACGGCTGCAGATCGCCTCGTAATAGGACTTGTACCGGTTGGGATCGCCCTTGACCTTCCGGCTTTCGCGATCGATGTACTTGTCCATGTCGATCTGGCCCTTGCTGACGAAGTTGGCGAGATCCAGAAGGTCCTGCGGGTCGAGTTCCGTGTCGTAGCGGTGCTTGCCGTCCCTCAGGATGGACACGACCGCCGCCGGGTTGGCGTCGACCAGGGCCCGGATGCCCTTGAAGCCGGTCGCCCGGTTGCCGGTGCCATAGACGCCGTCACGCCCCATGTAGTCCCAGCCATGGCATTCCTTGCAGCGCCAGGTATCCTGGGGGCTGTTGGAGAATTCCTTGCCGGGGGGATAGGTCGGATGCGGCGCCTTCGGCGGGGTGCGTCGAGTCTCGCCGATCCAGTTGTCATAGAGGCGCCCGCCGCGGACGATCGAGGCCAGGATCTCCTCGGACGGCAGTTCCTGGAGGTACGCCACCGTATCGCTGACCAGCTCGGTGCCGAGGACGACGGACGACGGCATCTTGGCGCCGGGGTGGCCGAAGAACACCTTGTGCAGGGTTTCGTAAGGGTTTTCCCGCGCGAAGCGGCCAAGCGGCATGGTCTGGCGCATCTCGGTGCCGTCGCGGCCGTGGCAGTTGATGCAGACCGTCTCGAAGAAGGCGGCATGACGCTTGCGGTTGCCGCGCGACAGGGTGGTCTTGCGGTCGATGTACTGGGCAACCTCGACCTGGCCTTTGCTCACGAAGGCCGCCAGGTCCTGGAGATCGGCATCCTCGAGAAACTCGTCATAGCCGTGGGACTTGTCCTTCAGCAGGGCAACCACCTTGGCCGGATCGGCACCGACCATGCCGCGGATGCCCTTGATGCCGGTGAAGTGCTCGTTTTCCTTGGAAAAGGCGCCGTCCCGGCCCTCATAGTCCCAGCCGTGGCACTCGGCGCAGCGCCAGTTCTGCTGCGGCGCGTGGGCGAACTTCCCCTCGGCCGGATAGGCGGGGTGGGCCTGCTTCGGCGCCTTCTTGTGAATCTCCAGGGCCCAGTTGTCGTAGAGCCGCCCCCCCCTCAGCACCGAAGCCGAGTACTCCACGGCCGTGCCAGCGCCCGCCGGCAACGCCCCGAGAGCCATGGCTGCCGCAAGCACGGCGCCGGCCAGACGGACTTTCCCCCACATTCTCTTTGCGATCAGTTTCATGGTTTCCTCGGTCGTCGGCGATCGGACTATCAATCCTCGGCAACATACAGGATGCGGTCTGGCCGCGAAAGTACCAACCCGGATAGTTGCCGGCCGTTTTCCCGGCTTTTTTGCCGATCCCGTCGCCGACGGACCGAAAAACCCCCTCACACCCTCACGACAGCGACCGCCTGAACTCCAATGGATGCCGCCGATCCGTTTCATTTCGCTGCAGGCGGCCATGGAGCGCCGCCCCCTTCGGCATCAGGGACCGGCGGCGACCGCCCTCCTGACTGGCCGCCAGCAGCGCGGCATGGACGTCCACCGGCGTGACCATCCCCATCTCGCTGGAGAGGAGCCCTCTACCATCGGCACAGGCGACCTCGGCACACCGCATCAGCCCCCCCCCGTGCCACCAGGCGTGCTGGGATTCCGAATGGCAACTGCCGCTGTCGTGGCAGGACTCACCGAGGCCAATGTCCTCAAGTGTGGTGGGCAGCCCGACATTCTCGCAGAAGGCGAACACACGGTCCACCCGCCAGTAGGACTGCTCGGTCAGGAACAGCGACGCCAGCGACGCCAGCGCCATCATCTCGCCATGGGAGCAGAGATAGGCACGGGGGGCGCTCTTGAGGCCCGTGCAGATGGCATGGATGGCTCCCATGCCGCCACTCTCGTAGCCCAGGCCACTCAGGAGGATATTGGCCTCCACCACGTGCTCGAGGGCCGGAGTCGCGGTGTCCGCCTCGCAGGCGGTCCGGGCCAATCCTCCCTGTTCCATCAGGATCTCGAAGCACATCCTGGCCACGGCGAAGGCGGCGGAGGTCCCCACCGCGCCGACGGCGCTGACGGCGTGACGCCGACGACCGGATTCGGCCTCGAAGCTGGTACCCAGCGCATTGCCCATGCCGGACACGAGAAACCGTACCGGGGCTCTGGCGATGATGCGGGTATCCACCACCACCAGGCTGGGGTCGCGCTCAAGCCGGAGCCAGCGGTCAACCCGCCCCTCGGGGGAGTGCATCAGGACCCGGGCATTGCAGGGGGCGTCGGTCGAGGCAATGGTCGGAACGGCGGCGACCGGCAGGTGCAGCGCCTCGCCGACGGCCTTGGCCGCGTCCACCGCCTTGCCACCCCCCACCCCGACGATGACGTCGGCCCCCTCCTCGATCGCGAGAACGGCGAGGCGGGCCAGTTCAGCGTCGCAGCACTCGCCCCCGAACGGAATCCACGTCGCCGTGACGGTCTCACGCAGCCCCGCCTCCAGGTCCGGGAGCAGTTCCTCCCGGACGAACCGGCCGCCGATCAGCACCGGCCTCCTGCCAAAGTGGGCCAGTTCGGCGCCAAGCCCCTTGATCGCGTCATACCCCTGCACGTACCGTGAGGGGAACAGCGAGGCCATCAACATCATACCGCTCCATCGCGACCCGTCGCTCGCGACTCCCACCTCGCGCCACCCTGCGGCGTCGCGGTTAGTGTCGGCGCCCGGCGGCGAAGAGCGTGTGCGCGAACGGGTACCGTGGATCCGATGCCCCTCTTCCGCCTCAACATAGGTTAATGCCGATGACATCGACTCTGGTTGAAATACGACCCATTTGACCCATTTGACCCATGTATTACTGATCTCAAAAATCTTCGCGCGCCGCGAAGATTTTTGAGATCAGTAATACGTATCTTTTTGGTTGCGGTTCCGCCACATTAGGACACGTGTTCCGCTACGCCACTCACCAGGGAGACTACCATGACCAGGAACGTCGGCGGCATCGACCGCCTTCTGCGCATCATCGTCGGACTGGCCCTGATCGCCTCGGCCATCACGGGGCTGTTCACGCCATGGGGATACATCGGTGTCGTGCCCCTGCTGACCGGGCTGATCGGCTGGTGTCCCGCCTACCAGCCGTTCGGCATGAGCACCTGCCCCAGGCCGCACTGACGCTCACCCTCGGAGAGGGGGCGGCCGCCGGAAGTTAGGCGACCTTCGGCAGCCGTCTTCGCGGGGGTCCGCTAGTTTGCCGGCCCATGGTCACCATTCCTCATCCCGCCGTCCGCAAGGGTACGGGCGACAACCGGCTTGACGAAGCCAGTCTCGGGCCGCACCATGGCGGACGACGACCGATGCCGGTGCAAGGTCGATGGAACAGAAGGGGCCGTCATGGCAGCCGTGCGCGACGTGGCCAGTCACTTCCTCGCGCTCGCGGCCGTCGATGAGGACGGCGAGGGGCTGACGCATCTGAAGCTCCAGAAGCTGCTGTACTACGCGCAGGGCTTCCACATCGCCATCTCCGGCGGCCGGCTGTTCCCCGAGACCATCGAGGCATGGGACCACGGGCCGGTGGTGCCCGCTGCCTGGCAGGCGTACAGGGAGTTCGGAAGTGCCCCCATCCCCACGCCCGAAGCCACCGACACCGCCCTGGAGGAAGAGCAGCGGGACTTGCTGAACGACGTATGGAACACCTACGGTCAATTCTCGGCCTGGAAGTTGCGGAACATGACCCATGAGGAGCCGCCGTGGCGGGACGCCTATCGGCCCGGCCGCAACGTGACGATCACGGATGACGCGCTCGCCCGCTACTTCCGGACCCAGGTGGCCGATGGCGAAGCCGCGTAGGCCGATCGTCACCGGCAGTGGTCGCCTCGCGCCACCCCATTCCGCCGCCGACGACACCAACACCCTGAAGCCCCACTTCAGCCTCGAGCACTTGGCGGTGGGTGATGACTTCGACCTGACAGCGTGCAATCAGCAGGGGCGCGCCGAGTTCGCCGTCGCCATCCGCGACCGCTCGAGGATGACATGGGCGGAAATCATGCGAGCACCACGCCAGGGGCTCGGGTTTGAGAAGATCGGCAGCCTGAACGTCACCATCCCCGGCACCGTCCCCGCCGACAAGCGCGGGCGTATCGTCGCATTCCGCTTCGGTCAGTTGGCCCGGTTCCTTGGGTATAGGGATGGGCGGGTGTTCCATGTGCTGTGGATAGACCCCGCCGGCAGGTGCTACAGCCACGAATAGCCCGCCCCTCGGAGAGGGAGCGGCCGCCGGAAGTTATCCCCGCTATCAACAGAGTCGGGGGAGCGATTTCGGCAGCCGTCTTCGCGGGGGTCTGCTAGTTTGCCGGCCCATGGTCACCATTCCTCATCCCGCCGTCCGCAAGGGCACCGGCGACGATCGCCAGGACGGCGCCGGCTTTCGCGCGCCGCCATCCAACCAGGATGCCGAGCAGTCGCTGCTGGGCGCCATCCTGGTGAACAACCGCGCCTATGAAAAGGTGTCGGAGTTCCTCCGCCCCGAGCACTTCGCCAACGCCGTCCACGGCCGCATCTTCGAACTGTGCGGAAAGCTGATCGAGAAGGGCCTGCAGGCCGACCCGGTCAGCCTGCGCACCTACATGGAGAACGACCCCGGTCTGGCCGAGGTGGGTGGAGTCGCGTATCTGGTGCGACTCGCCAGTCCCGCCGCCGCCATGGTCAACGTCCACGACCGGGGCAAGCTGGTCCATGACCTTCACCTGCGGCGCGAGCTGATCGCCCTTGGGCAGGACATGGTCACCGACGCCTTCGACGCCACCGTCGACCAGGAGGCCACCGACCAGATCGAGACCGCCGAGCAGAAGCTCTACGACCTGGCCACCACCGGCACCTTCGAGGGCGGGCTGCAGAAGTTCGCGACCGCCCTCACCACCGCCATCACCATGGCCGAGGCGGCTCACCGCCGCGACGGCCGGCTGTCCGGGGTCACCACCGGCTTCATCGACCTCAACAACAAGCTCGGGGGCATGCATCCCTCGGACCTCATCATCATCGCGGCGCGGCCGGCCATGGGCAAGACGGCGCTGGTCACCAACATGGCCTTCAACGCCGCCTATGAACGCATGACCCGCGGGGCGGAGCACGGCGCCAATGTCGCCTTCTTCTCCCTGGAAATGTCGTCCGACCAGCTTGCCGGCCGCGTGCTCGCCACCTCCACCCACGTCTCGTCGCACAAGATGCGCACCGGCACCCTGGGGGAGGAGGAGTTCCACCGCCTGGTCGGCGCCTGCCAGGATCTGGACCGCATGCCGCTCTACATCGACGACACCCCCGGCCTGACGGTCAGCGCCATCCGTACCCGCGCCCGGCGGCTGAAGCGCCAGCAAGGACTCGACCTGGTGGTGATCGACTATCTACAGCTCATCAGTCCCCCCATGGGGCGCAAGAACGAGAACCGGGTGCAGGAGCTGTCGGAAATCACCCGTGGGCTCAAGATCCTGGCCAAGGAGCTGCGGGTCCCCGTGGTGGCCCTGTCGCAGCTTTCCCGCGCCGTCGAGCAGCGGGACGACAAGCGGCCCCTGCTGTCGGACTTGCGCGAATCGGGCTCGATCGAGCAGGATGCCGACGTGGTCATGTTCATCTACCGCGAGGAATACTATCTAGAGCGGGCGGAGCCCCCGCTCAAGCCCGGCGAGGCCGATGACAAGCATGCCCTGCGTGTGGCGAAATGGGAGGAACAGCTCGTCCACGCCCGCAACAAGGCCGAGGTCATCATCGCCAAGCAGCGCCATGGCCCGACCGGAACGGTCGAGATGCACTTCAACGGTGAGTTCACCGAGTTCAAGGACCTGATGCCGGACGATCACATGCCCGATTACGCCGTGTAGCCCCGCCGACTCCATGCCCACCCCAGCCCAGGCCGGAGCCATCCTGACCATCGATCTCGACGCCGTCGTCGGCAACTGGCGGCGGCTCGCCGAGCGTTGCGGCCGGGCCTGCGAGTGCGGCGCCGTGGTCAAGGCCGACGGCTATGGTCTGGGCGCCGAAATCATCGCCCCGGCGCTCCATGCCGCCGGCTGCCGCACCTTCTTCGTCGCCCACGTGGAGGAGGGCATCCGCCTGCGCCGGGTACTATCCGATACGCGGACCAGCATCGTCGTGTTCAACGGGCCGCTGCCCGGGTCGGAGCCCGACTTCACGCTGCACCGGCTGCTACCGGTCCTGAACTCGCCCGACCAGATCGGCCGCTGGGGGGACCACGCCTATGCCCGCGGCGCCGGAGCGCTGGACGCGGCCCTGCACGTGGATACCGGCATGGCCCGGCTTGGGCTCAGCCCCGCCGAGACGGCGGCATTGCTCGAGTGTCCCGACCGCCTGGACGGGGTGCGGCTCACCCTGCTGATGAGTCACCTGGCCTGCGGCGATGACCCGGCCTGCCCGCTCAACGAGGAGCAGAGGCGGGTCTTCGGCGCCCTGCGGCGGAAGTTCCCCGGGCTGCGGGCCAGCCTCGCCAACTCGCCGGGCATCTTCCTCGGACCGGGGTGGAGGTTCGACCTGGCGCGGCCCGGAGCCGCCCTCTACGGCGTCAACCCGACGCCCCTCCTGCCCAATCCCATGGCGCAGGTGGTTCGGTTGCAGGGCAAGATCATTCAGGTGCGTGACGTTGACTCACCCCAGACCGTTGGCTATGGTGCGACCTACCGCGTGCCGGGCCGGGGGCGCATCGCAACCGTGGCCGTGGGCTACGCCGACGGCTATCTGCGCTCCCTGAGCAACCGGGGGTGCGGCTTCATCGGCGATGTCCGGGTTCCTCTGGTGGGAAGGGTGTCCATGGATCTGGCGACCTTCGACGTGTCCGCCGTCCCCGTCACTGACGACGGCACCGGTGCCGGGCCGGGGACCCTGATCGACCTCATCGGTCCCCGCACTCCCATCGACGCGGTGGCCGCCGACGCCGGCACCATCGCCTATGAAATTCTGACCTCCCTCGGTGGCCGCTACCACCGGCAGCATCTGCCGGTCCGTAGCGTCGACGTCCACGTCCACGTCCACGGCGTCGACGCCCGCTGGGGCGAACCGATGGAGGCATGACCGTGCTCGATTTCCTGGCGCTGGTCGGTCGTGTCGTGCTGGCCTTTCTGCAGCACACCGGCAGGCTGACCATCTTCACCGGGCGGGCCATCTCCCATTGCGTGCGGCCGCCGTTCTATCCCCGGCTGATCTGGCGGCAGATGGTGGAGATCGGGTATTACTCGCTGCCGGTGGTGGGGCTGACCTGTCTCTTTTCCGGCATGGTGCTGGCCCTGCAGAGTCACACCGGCTTCGCCCGCTTCTCGGCCGAGGGCGCCGTGGCCACGGTGGTGGTCATCTCCATCACCCGCGAGCTTGGGCCGGTGATGGCCGGGCTGATGGTGGCGGGACGCATCGGCGCCTCCATGGCCGCCGAGATCGGCACCATGCGGGTGACCGAGCAGATCGACGCCCTGACCACCCTGTCCACCAATCCCTTCAAGTACCTGCTGGCGCCCCGCCTGATCGCCGGGTTGACCATGCTGCCGCTCCTGGTGCTGGTGGGCGA
Source organism: Alphaproteobacteria bacterium (assembly GCA_039908285.1). Taxonomy (GTDB): domain Bacteria; phylum Pseudomonadota; class Alphaproteobacteria; order Rhodospirillales; family Rhodospirillaceae; genus JAMOBE01. Next base: position 64,119 of record JAMOBE010000003.1, on the reverse strand, counting down.
CATCGTCGGGGTGTTCGGCGGCTACCTGATCGGCACCTACAAGCTGGGCTTCAACCCCAACAGCTATATCAGCCGCACGTGGGAGTACATGGAGGCGCTCGACGTCATCTCCGGCCTGGTGAAGGCGGCGGCGTTCGGGTTCCTGGTGGCCCTCATGGGATGCTATCATGGCTACCACTCGCGCGGCGGCGCCCAGGGCGTGGGCCAGGCCACCACCAACGCCGTGGTGTCGGCCTCGATCCTGATCCTGACCTCCAATTACATCATCACCGAACTGTTCTTCGCCAGATGACCGAGCCCCAGACCCCCCAGGTGCCCAAGATCGAACTTGCCGGGCTGAACAAGGCCTTCGGCCGCAAGGTGGTGCTGGACGGCGTGGACCTGAAGGTCGCCCCTGCCGAGTCGGTGGTGGTGATCGGCGGCTCGGGCACCGGCAAGTCGGTGCTGCTGAAGTGCATCCTCGGCATCCTGCGGCCCGACTCCGGCTCCATCAAGGTGGACGGCGAGGAGAGAGTCGGCGCCGGCAACCGCGACCGCGAGCGCATCAATCGCAAGTTCGGCATGCTGTTCCAGGGAGCGGCCCTGTTCGACAGCCTGCCGGTGTGGGAGAACGTCGCCTTCGGCCTGATCCAGGGCCAGGGCATGGACCGGGAGACGGCCCGGCAGCAGGCGCTCGAGACCATGGTCCAGGTGGGGCTCGGCCCCGATGTGGCGGACCTGTCACCGGCGGAGCTGTCGGGCGGCATGCAGAAGCGGGTGGGCCTGGCGCGGGCCATCGCCACCCGCCCCGAGATCATCTTCTTCGACGAGCCGACCACCGGCCTCGACCCCATCATGGCCGACGTGATCAACGACCTGATCGTCAAGACGGTGAAGCAGATGGGGGTGACGGCCCTGTCCATCACCCACGACATGGCCTCGGCGCGCAAGATCGCCGACCGCATCGCCATGCTCTATCACGGCAAGCTGATCTGGGTCGGTCCGGCCTCGCAGGTCAACGACAGCGGCAACCCCTACGTCGACCAGTTCGTCCACGGCCGCGCCGAGGGACCGATCGAGATGGAAGTGCGGCTGTAGGGGGGCGATCGGGTGGGCTGATCGGATCATACCGCATGGGCGTCGGCGGGCTCCCTGGCGGCTTTGTCGGCCTCTCCGGCGACCGGGACGACGAAGCTGAAGGTCGATCCCTCCCCCGGCTCCGACTCCACCCACAGGCTCCCTCCCAGGTGTTCGACGATCCGGCGGCAGATGGCGAGCCCGAGGCCGGTGCCGCCGGGGTTGCCGGTGGTGGAGCCGGCCTGACGGAACTTCTCGAAGATGATGTCCTGTTCCTCGCGGCGGATGCCGGGGCCGTTGTCGGTCACCGAGACCCGCACCACGTCCCCCAGATCCCGCAGGTCGACGGCGATGCGCCCGCCCTCGGACGGAACGAACTTGGCGGCGTTGGACAGGAGATTGATGTACACCTGCTGCAAACGGTCGTGGTCGCCCCAAACCGGCCGGGTCGGCCGCACCCCTGACAGGTCGAGATGGATGGCGCGCTCGGCGCAGATGCCGTGCATGGCGTTGATGGCGTCGCGCAGCACCGCCCCCATGTCGATGGGCGCCATATGCCACTGCATGCGTCCCGACTCGATCCGGGCCAGGTCCAGCACCTGGTTGATGAGACGGGTGAGCCGTTCGCTTTCCTTGATGACGATGCCGAGGAACTCCTGGCGCTGTGTCACGTCGAGATCGGGATTGTCGTGCAGAATCTCGGTGAAGGAGCGAATCGAGGTCAGGGGTGTTCGCAATTCGTGGGTGACGGTGGAGAGGAACTCGTCCTTGAGCCGGTCCAGTTCCCGAAGGCGCTCGTTGGCCGCCCGCAGGTCCGCCGAGGCCTGCTCCAGCTCCGAGGACTTCTGTTCGAGCTGGCGTGAGTACTCGATGACGTGGGAGGCCTCGTCGAGGATCTCGAGCATCTCGTCCATGCCGACGCCCTCGCCCTTGACCACCGAGGCCACCACCACCCGCGCCGACGCCGACCCGATCGCCCCGCCCAGCAGGCGCTCGGTGAACTGCACCGTGCCGGCGTCGGCGCGCTTGACCGCGCCAAGATTCAGGCCTCGCGAGCGGCCATACTGGGCGAAGGCCTCGACGGCGCGCTCGTGGCCGACGAAGCGCTCGGCGAGCGCCAGGAGATCGGCGACGCTGGCACTCCCCCGCCACCCCGAGCCCGAATGGACATCCTGCGTCGCCCGCCACACCTCGCAGAACACGGTGGCCTGCGTGCGCTCCAGGGAGCTCTGGCGGTCGAACAGCGACACCGCCACCAGCATGCCGATGTTGCCCAGCATGCTCCAGAACAGGGCATGGCTGAGGGGATCGAGACCCTGGATCCCAAGGAGCGCCTGCGGCTTCAGCAGGGCGATGCCGAACAGGCCGTGCTCGACGAACCCGGCGTCAAGCCAGCCCGAGCGGGCGAACGACGGCACCAGAAGGGTATAGCCCCACAAGAGGAACCCGCTGCTGAGCCCGGCCAGGGCTCCCCTGCGGGTGCCGCCTTTCCAGTAGATGCCGAGGAAGATCGCCGGCGCGAACTGGGCCGCCGCCGCAAAGGACACGAGCCCGATGGTGACCAGGGCGAAGGACTCGCCGATCACCTTGAAGTACGTGTATCCAAGCGCCAGCACCAGGACGATGCCAACGCGCCGGATGTTCTTCAGGAGAGCCCCGAGTTCAGGCCGCTCGGCCAGACGAAGCCACTTCATGTTGAGCAGGACCGGCATCACCAGGTCGTTGCAGATCATGGTGGACAGGGCGATGGACTCGACGATGACCATGCCGGTCGCCGCCGACAGCCCGCCGAGGAACGCCAGCAGGGCCAGCGTCTCGTGATGGGCGGCCATGGGCAGGGCGAGGACGAACGTGTCGGCATCGGTGCCGCGGGGGAACAGCAGCAGCCCGGCGACGGTGATGGGCAGGACGAACACGTTCATGGCCAGGAGGTAGAGGGGGAATGCCCAGATGGCCTTGGCGAAGTGGCGGCTGTCCACGTTCTCCACCACCGTGACCTGGAACTGCCGGGGCAGGCAGATGGCGGCCGCCATCGACAACAGGATCAGCGTTACCCAGTTGCCGGAGGCAATGACGGTGTCGGTGTGGAACAGGGCGGCGATGCGGGGGTGCTGGGCCGCCTTGGCGAACAGGTCACCGGCCCCGTCGTACAGGTGAAAGGTGACGAACACTCCGACCGCCAGGAAGGCCACCAGCTTGACCAGGGACTCGAAGGCGATGGCCGCCACCATCCCCTCGTGGTGCTCGGTGGCGTCGATGTGGCGGGTCCCGAACAGAATGGAGAAGGCCGCCAGGATCAGCGCCACATACAGCGCCGTGTCACCCACCGTGGTCGCCATGGTGCTGCCCACCAGCACGTCGAAGCTGGTGGCCACGGCCTTCAGTTGCAGCGAGATGTAGGGCATGATGCCGACCACCGCGATCACCGTCACCAGCCCGGCGATGAGGTGGCTCTTGCCATAGCGCGAGGCGATGAAGTCGGCGATGGAGGTGATGTTCTGGCTTTTGCTGATGGCGAGGATCTTGCGCAGGGCGAACCAGCCGAAGGCGAAGGTCAGCGTCGGCCCCAGATAGATCGGCAGAAAGCCGATGCCACTCGACGCCGCTCGCCCGACGCTGCCGTAGTAGGTCCACGAGGTGCAGTAGACGCCGATGGACAGGGTGTAGATGTAGGGATTGGCGATCAGGCTGCGACCGGCATCGGCCCGCCGGTCGCCCCAGTGGGCGATGCCGAACAAAAGGAACAGGTAGGCGAAGGAGACCAGCAGAATGACCCAGCCCTGAAGCATCGCTCCGCCCTCAAATCATATCATATCGTATCGTGGGGATCGTCCACCGCCGCCGCGACGACCGGATCGCCGTCGGCATGACTGTCCCGACTCTCGATGGCCAGCGCCAGGAGGACGATCAGCAGCAGCCATCCGGCAAACAGGCTGACGTAGAGGACCGGAACGCCGAAAACCATCGCATTCCCATCGAACGCCGTGAGCAGCGGCGGGTTGAACCCGAGCCAGCCTAGAACAAAGAGCGCCGCCATGCGCTCGTCGGTCACCGTATCCTTCATGGGGTCCCTCCTACGAAGCACCGCGCCGTCGCGTCCAGGATGGCGTCCACGTCGAGCCCATAGGCCGCATAGATGTCGGGAAGGTCACCCGTCTGGCCGAAGCGGTCGACTCCGAGCGGCTGCACCCGGTGCTGCGCCACCCCTCCGAGCCAGGCCAGGGTCAGGGGGTGGCCGTCCATCACCGTCACCAGCGACGCCCGCGCCCCCAGGGGGGCCAGCAGTCGCTCCACGTGGCTGATCTCCCGGTCGCGGCGGGCGGCGGTCCAGCCCGCGTACAGGCGATCGGGCGAGGTGACCGCCAGCAGCCCGGCATCGGGCACATCCTCCAAAAGCTGCCGATGCGCCTCCGCGGCCTCGGGCGCCACGGCGCCGCAATAGACGATGGCCAGCGACGCGCCGGCTCCCGGCGGCTTCAGCCAGTAGCCGCCGGCCACCATGGCGTCCTCCAGCGCCGGGTCGAGGGTGCGGGTCGGCTGCTCCAGGGCGCGGGTGGACAGCCGCAGGTACACCGAGCCGCCGTCGTCCCGCTGCATGTGCGCGAACGACCAGCGCATCAGCACCGCCAGCTCATCGACGAAGGCCGGCTCGAAATAGCTGAGACCCGACTGGGCGATGCCGATCAGCGGCGTGGCGATGGACTGGTGGGAGCCGCCCTCGGGCGCCAGGGTGACGCCGCTCGGCGTCGCCACCACCATGAACCGGGCGTCCTGGTACAGGCCATAGTTCAGGGCGTCCAGGCCCCGCTGGATGAAGGGATCATAGAGGGTGCCGATGGGCAGGAGCCGGGCGCCGAACAGCGGTCCGGCGAGACCCAGCGCCCCCAGCATCAGGAACAGGTTGTGCTCGGCGATGCCGAGTTCCACGTGCTGGCCCCGCGGCGACTTCCGCCACTTCAGCGCCGACGCCACCTGCTCGTGCATGAAGGTGTCTTCCTCGGGCGTGTGGCTGAAGACCTCGCGGCGGTTGACCCAGGCCGCCAGGTTGGTGGAAATCGTCACGTCCGGCGAGGTGGTGACGATGCGGTCGGCGAACTCTCCCCCCGCCGCGGCGACATCGTTGAGAATCCGGCCGAAGCCCTCCTGCGTCGACAGACGCGGACCGGTGGGCACGGGCAGTCGGGCGGGCACGGGCACGGCCGGCGGCTGGAACCGCCGCTCACCCGGCGCCCCGAACGGCACGTCGGCGAGAAAGGCCCGGAGCGTCGCCGGGTCGATGTCGAGACCGGCGAACGGGTCCCACTCCTCGCCCTCGCCGATCCGCATTTCGGCGCGCAGCGTCGCCATCTGCTCCACGGTCATCAGGCCGGCGTGGTTGTCCTTGTGGCCGGCCAGCGGCAGCCCCCGCCCCTTGATGGTGTAGGCGATGAAGCAGGTCGGCACGTCGTCCCGGACGGCGTCGAAGGTCTCCAGAATCGTCTCCAGGTCATGGCCGCCCAGGTTGGTCATCAGCTCGTGCAGCGCCGCGTCGTCGTGGTGCTCGAGGAGCCGGAGAATCCCCGGGTACGCGCCAAGATCGCCGCGGAGCCGCTCGCGCCAGCTTGCGCCGCCCTTGAACACCAGCGCCGAGTACAGGGAATTGGGGCAGGCGTCGATCCAGGTCCGCAGGTGGTCTCCGTCGGGCTCGGCGAAGGCGGCGGCGAGCTTGCGGCCGTACTTCAGCGTCACCACCCGCCAGCCCAGCATGCGGAACAGGGTGTCGATGCGGGTGAACAGGCGGTCGCGCACCACCGCGTCCAGGCTCTGGCGGTTGTAGTCGATGACCCACCAGAGATTGCGGACGTCGTGCTTCCAGCCCTCGAGGGCCGCCTCGAACACGTTGCCCTCGTCCAGTTCGGCGTCGCCCACCAGGGCCACCATGCGTCCAGGCGGCCAGTCGGCGGGCAGCAGGTCCTTCATCCGCACGTAGTCCTGGACGATGGCCGCGAACAGCGTCATCCCCACCCCGAGCCCGACCGAGCCGGTGGTGACGTCGACGTCGTCGGTGTCCTTGGTGCGCGAGGGATAGGGCTGGGCGCCCTGGTAGGAGCGGAACCGCTCCAGCTTGTCCCGTGACTGCCGCCCGAGGAGGTACTGGATGGCGTGGAACACAGGCGCGGCGTGGGGCTTGACCGCGACCCGGTCCTCGGGCCGCAGCACGCGGAAGTACAGCGCCGTCATCACCGCCGCCAGCGAGGCACAAGAAGCCTGGTGCCCCCCCACCTTGAGCCCGTCCCGACTCTGGCGCACGTGATTGGCGTGATGGATCATCCAGCTCGACAGCCACAGCACCTTGCGCTCCAGGGCGCGCAGGCAGGCGAGATCGCCACCGGGCATGGGGGAGGGCGTGAGGGTGGGCGTGAGGGTGGGGGTGACAACGTCGTTCATGGCCGTTCTCCCATGCCGTGGCCGCAAGACGTGTTCCCCTCCACTGTACCTCGAAATTTCAGGGTTCTCCATCTCGTCGGCACGAGGCCACGGGGCAATCGGGTGACGTGGAAACCGCCATCTTCACTCCCTCTCCCCCTCGAGGGGGAGAGGGTCGGGGTGAGGGGGTGGGGCAACCGGCACCATGTCGAGAGCTTCGGCACCCCCCTCACCCAACCCTCTCCCCCCTGAAGGGGGGGGAGAGGGCTTTTGATCGGTTCGCCCGATTGCCCGGCACGAGGCCATCACCCCCCGAGGGCCACGGTGACGGGCGAGGTGGAGCGGCGTGCGCGAGTGGGGCACGCGGAAGACGAAGTTGTAGCGGGCGACGTGGTAGCTGGGGTCGAATCCGTAGAAGTTCAGCCGCATCCGCCTCAGTTCGTCGTCCCGGTATGCCGCCAGCGGCCGGACGCGCTCGTCGGTCTCCCGCTCGGCCGACTTGCGGCGGAGGATGTCGTCGAGGTCGGGGAGGGCGGCCAGGTCTTCGGCCAGCTTAGCGACGGCGCGGCGGAATTCGGCCACCGAGCCGGGCAGGCACTCGTCCACCAGGCCGAGAGCCCGGGCCTCGGGCGCGCCCATGGGCAGGCGGCGCGCCATCACCGCATCGATGCCCTCAGGGCCGATCCCAGCCCGCGCCAGTCGCTTCGGCAGGAGATAGGTCCAGTACTCGGAGCCATGGAGGTTGCCCATGTTGCGGTAGTGCGGATTGAGCACGATGCCCTCCCGCGCCACCACGCGATCCGCCGCCAGGGCGAGGAAGACTCCGCCGGCCGCCGCGTTGCCGTGCAGGGCTGCCACCACCAGGCGGTCGGTGGTGGTGAGGAGGGCGTGGCACAGGTCGTCCATGGCGTTGATGGTGCGCCAGGACTCATCGGCCGGGCTGTCGGCGGCTTCGATGACGTGGAGGTGGATGCCGTTGCTCCAGAAATCGTCTCCACCCATCAGCACCAGGACACGGGCGTCGTCGCGGCGGGCCTCCTGGCAGGCGGCGGTCAGGCGCCGGCACTGCCCGGCGCTCATGGCGCCGTTGTGCAGGGGAAAGTGGAGATAGCCGACGGCTCCCCGCCGCTCGTACCACAGGTCGCGGAAGGTCGTCGTGCCATTGGCTACCGCCGGCACCTCCGGCACCTCGCGCAGGGCCCCGCCCAGCACCAGGGCCGCCGGGAGTTTGGCGGAGGGCTCGCCCGGGGAAGCCTGGCGCCGTAGATGGGTGATCCACACCGCCCCATCGACCGTCGCCCGGCAGATGGCCCCCTCGCGCTGGGCGACGATCCGTCCCGGCGGACCACGGAGTCCCTCCTCGGCATGGGCGCCGAACAGGTGGCAGGGCCGGCCGTCGTCCACGACATCGAGCACGCCGGGAGAGCCATCGCCGGCATGGATCTTCCGCACGATGCTCGCCGTGCCGTCCGTCTCCCAGTCGATCCGGCGGTCGGCCTGGGTCATCAGGGGCCGCCAGTGGCTCGCCGCCGGACGCCGCGGGTGATGGTCGCCCCGCTCCAACCGGGCCAGGGCCTCCAGCACCGCCACCACCGCCGCCTCGGTCACCTCGTTGCGGTAGAGGCTGGACTTGGCCGCCGGGCGCATCGGGAAGGGAACGGACGCCCACACCGGCCCGGCATCGAACGCCGCCTCCGCCTGCAGCACCGTGACGCCCCAGGTGGCCGCCCCCTCCATGATCGCCCAGTCGAGCGCCGACGGGCCGCGATCGCCCTCGGGTCCGGGGTGGACCACCAGGCAGGGGCACCGCCGCCACACCTCCATCGGAATGGCGCGGCGCAGGAAGGGCGCCAGCACCACGTCGGGCCGGAACAGCGCCACCGCCTCGGCGGTGACGGCGTCGTTGATATCGAACTCCACCGACAGCGCGTGGCCGCGTCGGGCCAGCTCGACGTACAGCCGCTGGGTCAGGCCGTTGAAGGCATGGGTGAGAAACAGGATCCGCACCGTCCAGGTCCTCTAATCCAATATTCGGCACTTGCACTTGGGGCTGCCGCCCCAAACCCCGCCTGGGGCTATGCCCCGGCCCCCCTTTCTATTCGATTGAAAAAGGAAAAGGGGGTTTGGTGCCTCCAGGCCCCAAGCGGGTTTGGGCGGCAGCCCAATTCTTTCGTGGGTCAGTCATTACGCTCGACGGTATCATTCGCGCCGGCTGGCGAAACGGTAATAGGCGGCGCAGGCGCCCTCCGACGAGACCATGCACGAGCCGATCGGCTGGTCGGGCGTGCACACCGTCCCGAACAGCCGGCAGTCGGTGGGTGCCTTGACGCCACGCAGGATGGCACCGCACGCGCAGGCCTTGTTGTCGGGGACGGAGTCATAGGGCAGGTCGAAGCGCCGCTCGGCGTCGAAGTCGGCGAAGTCGGCCTTGATCCTCAGCGCGCTATAGGGAACGATGCCAAGTCCACGCCACTCGAACTCACGGCGCAACTCAAAGACATCGGCGACAATACCCTGTGCTTTCTGGTTTCCCTCCCGGCTGACCGCCCGGCCGTACTCGTTCTCGACCTCGGCACGGCCGTCGTTGACCTGGCGGATGAGCATCAGGATGGCCTGCAGGACATCGAGCGGCTCGAACCCGGCCACCACCACCGGGCGAGCGTACTCCTCGGCGAAGAAGACGAACGGCCGCCAGCCGATCACCGCGCTGACGTGCGCCGGCCCGATGAAGCCGTCGATCGGCACCGAGCCGATGGCGCGCACGTCGGGACTCTCCAGGACATTGGCGATGGCCGGCGGGGTCAGGACGTGGTTGCAGAACACCACGAAGTTGGCCAATCCCTCCACCCGCGCGGCCATGATGGCCACGGCGGTCGGCGGGGTGGTGGTCTCGAAGCCGATGGCGAAGAATACCACCGTGCGCTGCGGATTGTCCCGGGCGACGGCCAGGGCATCCATGACCGAATAGACCATGCGCACGTCCGCCCCGTCGGCCTTGGCGGTGATGAGCGAGCGGCGCCCGCTGCCCGGCACCCGCATCATGTCGCCATAGGTGCACAGGGTGACGTCATCGGAGCAGGCGAGCCGGATCGCCATGTCCAGCCGACCGATGGGCAGTACGCACACCGGACACCCCGGCCCATGGACCATGCGGACGTTGGAGGGCAACAGGTCGGGGAGACCGAACCGGAAGATGGCATGGGTATGACCGCCGCAGAACTCCATCAGCCGATACGAGCGACTCGGCTCCGCCTCCCGCCGGATTTTCTCCACCAGCATGCGGGCCACCTGGCCATCACGGAACTCGTCGACATATTTCACGCAACGTTCTCCAGGTGGATCTGGGTTCCGTTGCACCCACCACGGATCTACGGGGTATCAATAGCAGGCCAAGCACTCGTGGGCGTCACACGGCCTTGCTGTGTCGGGCCTCGCCGCGCTTCAGGTACTGGTCGAAGACGGCGCACACCGCCCGCACCAGGGGCCGGCCCTCGTCGGTCATGGTGATCCGGGGGCCGTCGCGTCTGACGACGCCGTCGCCGTCCAGGTCGGCCAGGGCCGCCAGTTCCGCCGCGAACGAGCCGGGAGCGACACCATGGCGAGCGGCGACCTCGTCCAGGTCCACCGCCATGTCGCACATCAGCCGCTCGATGATGTCGCGGCGCAGGCGGTCGGCGGCGCCGATGGCGATGCCCCGGCGGGTGGCGAGGGTCCCGGCGGCGATCAGTCGTCGATAGGCGCCGATGTCGCCCTCGTTGACCACGTACCCCTGGGGCAGCGAGCCGATGCCCGAGGCGCCGAAGCCCAGCAGCACCGCCGCCGTGTCGGTGGTGTAGCCCTGGAAATTGCGGTGAAGTCGCTTCTCCGCCTGGGCCACGGCCAGTTCGTCGTCGGGGGCGGCGAAGTGGTCGAGGCCCACCGCCACATAGCCATGGGCGCCGAGCCGCCGCGTCGCCGCCTCGTACTGGCTCCAGCGCTCCGCCATGCCGGGCAGGGCGTCCTCGGGGATCAGGCGCTGGTGCTTCTTCATCCACGGCACGTGGGCATAGCCGAACAGCGACAGGCGCCGCGGCCGCAGCCCCACCGCCCGATCCACCATCTCCATCACGCTGGCGGTGGTCTGATGGGGCAGGCCGTAGACCAGGTCCATGTTGACCTCGGCGATGCCATGGCCGCGCAGCCAGGCGATCACCCGCTCGGTCACCGCGTAGGGCTGGATGCGGTTGATGGCGTGCTGGACCGTCTCGTCGAAGTCCTGGACCCCGACCGAGGCCCGGGTCACCCCCGCCCGGGCCATGGCCGCCACATAGGCCTCGTCGGCCGTGCGCGGGTCCAGTTCGACGGCGATCTCGGCATCACTGGCGATGGCGAAGCGCGCCCTCAGGCGCTCGATGGTGCGGCTGAAGTCGTCGGGAGAGAGGATGGTCGGGCTGCCGCCGCCGAAATGAACATGGCGGGCGGCGAGTCGCCCCGGCAGTCGCCCAGCCACCAGATCCACCTCGGCCAGCAGGGAATCGAGATAGGCGGCGACGGGGGCATATCGTCGGGTGATCTTGGTGTGACAGCCGCAGAACCAGCACATCTCGGCGCAATAGGCGATGTGCAGATAAAGCGACAGCGCCCCGTCGGCCGGCAACTCGGCCGGCAGCTCGGACAGCCAGCGCCCATAGGTATCGGCGTCGACCGCCGGCGAGAAATGGGGCGCCGTCGGATAGGACGTATAGCGCGGCAGGCGAAGATCATACTTGGTGAGAAGGTGCTGAAGCATGGGGGGGAGTTTACTCCGTCACCTCGGGACAGGGCAACGGGCTTGACGCGAGGCCGACCGCCCGGCAAGGTATCGGCCGCTTGAGGGACGCTCGAGGGACGATGGCTTTCACCGACCATATCACCGCCTGCAATCGCCATGACCTGACCCGGTTCCGCCCCTTCATCATCGGCGGCGAGCGTCTCGGCTGGGTCTCCCACGACGTCGCGGAGCGGTTGCGCGACTACCCCGAGACCCTCGAGGTCACCGATGGAGCCGTCGTCCTCTCCGGCCGTCTGACGACACCCGCCGATCGCACCGCCGCCATGGCGGAGGTCCTGGAGCGGCTGGTGGAGCGGGGCGTCCTGTCCCGTCTGCGCGGCGAGCCGTTCGCCGTCTCCCTGTGCTATGGCGCGCCCGAGCTGATGCGCATCGACCGCGCCGCGGTGCCCCTGTTCGGCGTGCGGGCCTATGGCGTGCATCTGAACGGCTTCGTCCGCACCGGCCAGGGCATGATGATGTGGGTCGGCCGGCGCAGCCTGACCAAGCGGGTGGCGCCGGGCAAGCTCGACAACATCGTCGCCGGCGGTCAGCCGGCCGGCCTCAGCCTGACCGAGAATCTGGTCAAGGAATGCGCCGAGGAAGCCGACATCCCTCGCGACCTGGCCCTGCGGGCGACGCCGGTCGGAGCCATCACCTATTGCATGGAGGGGGAGCGCGGGCTCCGGCCCGACTGCATGTTCTGCTATGACATCGAACTGCCCACGGATTTCGTACCGCGCAACACCGATGGCGAAATGGCGGAGTTCATGCTCTGGCCGGTCGCCGACGTCATCGAGACCGTGCGCTCGACCGATACCTTCAAGTTCAATGTCAACCTGGTCCTGATCGACTTCGCCATCCGCCATGGCTTCGTCACCGCCGACGACGAGCCGGACTACCTTCGGCTTCTTTTTGGTTTGCGTGGCCCCGCCCGTCCGACTCCTGGGCATCCATTGGTTGACAAGTGCCGTCGGTCGATGTGAAACTCCCGCAAAAGCGAAAAAAGTCCAGGGGCGGGAAAGAGGCCGTGCGGAGGGAGCGAACATGGCCAAGGATAAGGGCGACATCATTTCGGACATCACCACCTACATCGCCAAGTTCGGCGGTCGCTATGGGGAGTGGTACGTGGGGGCCTCGACGGACCCCAAGCAGTCCCTGTACACGAGGCACAAGGTCAAGAAGGGCGATCCTGGGCTGTTGCGCACGGCCCATTCCGAGGTGCAGGCGGCGGACGTCGTCGGGTTTTTCGTGAAGACGTACAAGACCCTGGGCGAGGCCGACGGTGTCGTCGAACAGGGCAAGCTTCACGTGTATGCCTACAGGCGCGCGCCCTATACAAAGCCCTGACGCCGGGCTGGCGTCGGCCACTCCGGTGTGGTAGCTAACCCTCCCATGCACAAGCATCTTTATCTCGATTTCGAGAAGTCGGTTGCCGAACTCGAAGGCAAGATCGAGGACCTGCGCCATCTCAGCGAGGGCGACGGAACCATCAATATCGCCGAGGAAGTGGGGCGGCTCCAGACCAAGCTCGACAAGCAGCTCCGCGCCATCTACGGCCGTCTGACCCCATGGCAGAAGACCCAGGTCGCCCGCCACCCCGAACGCCCCCACTGTCTCGACTACATCGCCGGCCTGATTGAGGACTTCACGCCGCTGGCCGGTGATCGCACCTTCGGCGAGGACGCCGCCATCATCGGCGGTCTGGGGCGGTTCCGCGGCTATTCGGTGGTGGTGATAGGCCAGGAAAAGGGCCACGACACCGAGTCCCGGGTCCGGCACAACTTCGGCATGGCGCGGCCGGAGGGCTATCGCAAGGCCCGCCGGCTGATGGAGCTGGCCGACCAGTTCCATCTGCCGGTCATCACCCTGGTGGACACGGCCGGGGCCTATCCCGGCATCGACGCCGAGGCGCGCGGTCAGGCCGAGGCCATCGCCCGCTCCATCGAGACCTGCCTGTCCCTCAGGGTGCCCCTCCTCTGCGCCGTCATCGGCGAGGGAGGCTCGGGCGGGGCCATCGCCATCGCCGCCGCCAATACCGTGCTGATGCTGGAGAACTCGGTCTATTCGGTGATTTCGCCGGAAGGGTGCGCGTCGATCCTGTGGCGCTCCGGCGATCAGGCCCAGGCCGCCGCCGAGGCCCTGCGGCTCACCGCCCAGGATCTACAGCGGCTTGGCGTGATCGACGGCATCATCCCCGAACCCTTGGGCGGGGCTCACCGTGGCCGCAAGGACACCATCGCCACCGTCGGCGCCGCCCTCGAGTCGGCGCTGAAGGAGCTGATCGGCACCGAGGGCGGAGTCCTGCGGGCTCGCCGTCGGGACAAGTTTCTCGCCATGGGCCGCCAGAGTCTCGGCTAGTGTCCCTTGCGCACGCCCGGGGCGTTCCCTTTCTCAAGATGCACGGGCTCGGCAACGACTTCGTCGTGTTCGACGGCCGCGCCGCGCCGCTGGCCATTGGTCCCACCGAGGCGCGGGCCGTCGCCGATCGCCATACCGGCGTCGGCTGCGACCAGCTGGTGGTGATGGAGCCGCCGCACGCCCCCACGGCCGACGTGTTCATGACCATCCGCAATGCCGACGGGGGCGAGGTCTCGGCCTGCGGCAACGCCACCCGCTGCGTCGGCGCCCTGCTGATGGCCGAGACCGGGCGCGACCGGGTGATCATCGAGACCCGGGCCGGCCTTCTCGACGCGCGGCGGGCCGAGGACGGACTGGTCTCGGTGGACATGGGGCCGGCCCGCCTTGACTGGCGCGAGATTCCCCTGGCGGTGGAGATGGACACACTCCATCTGCACCTGGGTGCTGGGCCGCTCGCCGACCCGGTGGGCGTGTCCATGGGCAACCCCCACGCGGTGTTCTTCGTTGCCGATGCCGAGGCTGTCGACCTGGCGAGATTTGGGCCGCCGCTGGAGCATGACCCGCTGTTCCCCGAGCGCGCCAACATCGAGGTGGTCCAGGTGCTGGGGCCGGCGCGGCTGCGCATGCGGGTGTGGGAGCGGGGCTCGGGCATCACCCGGGCCTGCGGCACCGGCGCCTGCGCCGCGGTGGTGGCGGCGGCGCGGCGTGGCCTGGCCGGGCGGCGGGCGGCGGTGGTGCTGGATGGTGGGACGCTGACCATCGATTGGCGGGACGACGGGCGCGTGCTGATGACCGGGCCGGCGCGGGTCAGCTTCACCGGGGTCCTGGATGAGGGCATCTGGTCATGACCACCGAGATCATCACCTTCGGCTGCCGTCTCAACACCGTCGAGTCCGAGGTGATGCGCGGCCATGCCGAGGCCGCCGGCCTCGCGGACACGGTGATCGTCAACACCTGCGCCGTCACCGCCGAGGCCGAACGCCAGGCGCGCCAGGCCATCCGCCGGCTCCGGCGGGAGCGGCCGGGGGTGCGCATCATCGTCACCGGCTGCGCCGCCCAGCTCACGCCGCAGGCCTTCGCCGCCATGCCCGAGGTGGACCGGGTGCTGGGCAACGCCGACAAGCTGAAGGCCGGCAGCTATGGTCTCGAGGCGACGGACCGGGTGACGGTCGGCGACGTCATGGCGGTCGGGGAGACGACGCCCATCCGAATCGAGGGCTTCGGCGAGCGCACCCGGGCCTTCGTCCAGGTGCAGCAGGGGTGCGACCATCGCTGCACCTTCTGCGTCGTTCCCTTCGCCCGCGGTCCGAGTCACAGCGTCGCCGTCGAACACGTGGTGGCGCAGGTGCGTGACCTGGTGACCAACGGCTACCGCGAGGTGGTGCTGACCGGCGTGGACCTTACCGCCTATGGCCTGGACCTGCCGGACCGCCCCCCCCTGGGCCGCCTGGTGGCCCAGCTGTTGCGGCGGGTGCCGGAGCTGGAGCGCCTGCGCCTGTCCTCCCTCGACCCGGTCGAGATGGACGAGGACCTGTTCGCCGTCATCGGCGGCGAGGAGCGGCTCATGCCCCACGTCCATCTCAGCCTCCAGGCCGGCGCCGACCTGATTCTGAAGCGCATGGGGCGCCGCCATGACCGCGAGGACGCCCGGCGCGTCGCCGAGCGGCTGCGGGCGGCGCGGCCCGGCATCGCCCTCGGGGCCGACCTCATCGCCGGCTTTCCCACCGAGACCGAGGCCATGTTCGGGTCCTCCCTGGCCCTGATCGGCGACTGCGGGCTCACGCACCTGCACGTGTTTCCGTATTCGAGCCGCCCCGATACCCCGGCCGCCCGCATGCCGGCCCTGCCGGGCGATGTGGTCCGCGCCCGCGCCGCCCGTCTGCGCGAGGCGGGTCTTGCCGCCCTCGCCGCCTTCTGCCGCGGCCGGGAGGGCTCGGTCGCCGGCGTGCTGGTGGAGCGCCCGGGTTTCGGACACTGTGAGCACTATCTGCCGGTGCACCTGGACGGGGGAGTGGGAGTTCCCGGAACCATCGTTCGGACCCGCATCCGCGCCGCATCCGGAGCCGAACTCGTTGGAGAGGGTCTGCCATGAACGATACGCCGGACGACTCCGGGGCCGCCCCGAAAAAGAAGGGCCTGTTCGGCTGGCTGCGGGGGAAGGACTCCGAGCCGGCGCCGGAAGCGACACCCGAGCCGACACCCGAGCCGGAGCCCGAGCCTGTTCCAGCACCAGCGCTGATTCCAGCACCAGCACCTGAGCCCGAACCGGAGGAGGACACCTTTTTCGGGGAAGCCCCGGCGGTCCCCCTGACCGACTGGTTCGGATGGGAGCCGAACCGCGTTCCCGAGCCGGAACCTGAGCCTGAGCCCGTCCCGGAACCCGAACCTGAGCCTGAGCCGGAACCCGAACCCGAACCCGAGCCGGAACCCGAACCCGAACCCGAGCCCGTCCCGGAACCCGAACCTGAGCCCGAGCCGGAGCCTGAACCCCTTCGCGAGGAGGAGCCGTCGGCGCCGCGGTCCGGCTTGTTCGGCTGGCTGCGGGGGAAACCCTCCGACCAGCAGCCAGAACCGGAGCCCGAGCCAGAACCCGAACCCGAACCCGAACCCGAACCCGAACCCGTCCCGGAGCCCGAGCCCGTCCCGGAACCCGAGCCCGAGCCCGAGTCCCTCCCGGAAGAAGAACCGGCGGAACCCCGTATCGGGTGGTTCCAGCGACTGAAGGAGGGCCTGAGCCGCTCGTCGAGTCGGTTGACCCAGGGTATCGCCGACCTGTTCACCCGCCGCCGCCTCGACGACGAGGCGATCGAGGAACTGGAGGAACTGCTGATCGCCGCCGACCTTGGGGTGACCACCGCGGCGAAGCTGGCGGCAGGACTTGCCAAGACCAAATTCAACCAGGAGGTCTCACCCGACGAGGTGCGTGGCGCCCTGGCCTTGGACATCGCCGCCATCCTGGAGCCGGTCGCCCGTCCGCTGGAGATCGATCCCGCCGCCAGGCCCCATGTGGTCCTGGTGGTGGGCGTCAACGGCTCGGGCAAGACCACCACCATCGGCAAGCTGGCCCGCCAGTTCCGCGATGCCGGCCACTCGGTCACCATCGCCGCCGGCGACACCTTCCGCGCCGCCGCCGTCGAGCAGCTCCGCATCTGGGGCGAGCGCACCGGCTGCCCGGTGATCGCCCGCGACACCGGCTCGGACGCCGCCGGCCTGGTGTTCGACGCCCTGAAGGAGACCCGCGAGCGCGGCGACGACATCCTGATGATCGACACCGCCGGCCGCCTGCAGAACAAGACCCACCTGATGGCCGAGCTGCAGAAGATCGTCCGGGTCCTGCGCAAGCTGGAACCGGCGGCTCCGCACACCTGCCTGCTGGTGCTGGACGCCACCGTCGGCCAGAACGCCCACTCCCAGGTGGAGATCTTCCGCGAGATGACCGACGTCACCGGCCTGGTGCTGACCAAGCTGGACGGAACGGCGCGCGGCGGCGTCCTGGTGGCCCTCGCCGAAAAGTTCCGCCTGCCGGTGCACTATGTGGGCGTGGGCGAAAAGGTGGAGGACCTCCGCCCCTTCACCGCCCGCGACTTCGCCCGCAGCCTGATGGGACTGCCGCAGGGGGAGTAGGAGAGCGTGCGTCTACGAACATTAGCCTCCTCGACACCGGTAATGGAATCGCCCCCTGGGGCCATCAGATCATATGCTACGGATAGTAGTGGAGAAAACGTCTTGCCCTGCAATCCCCTCGATGCTACTCTGCCCTGCAGTGGTGAGGGGGTGCGCGTGAAAGGCTTTCAAAGCCGACGCCTTGGTGATTTTTTCATGCAGCACCCCTTGCGCTGAGGGTCGCGAGTTTGGATATGAAACTGCTCCAGGGTTGTTCTTTCGGCAGTTTATCTGGACGATTGGTTGAGTAGACGATGACGAGTCGTATTCCAGTTCCTGAACTGACGTGGCGGATTGAGCGTTTGTTCAAGTGCCTTGGGCGTCCGTATTCTATTGCGAACCACCACGAATATCGGGGAGAGTATCTATCTATTATTGCGTCGGCGAATTCACACGAAGATACCATTGTGTGTCTATGGTTGCTCGACAGGGACGCAGAGTTCTGCGAATTGCGTCTCGAGCAGGCTTTCATCCGCAGGGACAATGATGTCAGACGAAGTGGGGAAGAAGGGGCACCTGGGATTTTTGTCCGGTTCCGCGGCGAAGCCAATGAGCAGACTGTTTTGCAAGCAGCCAAGAAATGGTTGGCCGTTGGTGGCCCGGATACGCCTTTGAAAATAATTCCCGGACTCCTTCCCGATACTGGACACGCCATATCCGATAATTTTCGTCCCCTTTTCAACCATGAGGATGATGGAAGTCACGGTGAGCGTGTGATCGCGCTGTTGCAGATGATTGATCGAGCAACGGAGCGGGCGCCTCAGCGCGATAACGATTGGCTCGAAGGCGCCGAGCTACGAGTGGCTGCCCAGGCGCTGGCCAGTGACATCGAACGTAGCCGCATTCAACGGATATGGCGTGTTCATAACGAAATGGGCAAGCATCTCTTGGCTGCCGCCACCATCGACGACGCAACCAGAGTGGCGGCCGACCTTGTTCGGAGAGGAAGCCATGCCCAGCACTGTCGGATCACGTACTGTCGCAGTGACCGTTGTGAGACCAAATGGGACGGTGGGTCCTCGTCTCCGGGGTTTAGCCCACCGGACACGGAGCCGTGTAGGAGAAGAATGCGGGTGGCCCCCAGACCACTCCGTCTGTTCGACGTTACCGATCCAGAGGCTATCCAGGAGCGGCCCGACGAGGGGCCTGGACCGGACAGGCCGTTCCTCTCCTGGCTCGGCGTGCCCGTAGAGGTTGATTCATGGAACAACAAAGATACCAGCGGCAAGGGCTCGATTTGCGTGATCGAGGTGGTGGGAAAGAACCCTCCCGGGCATTTCTATTCGTCGTTCAGCGAGACGGACCGGGGCTTCATTGACGGTGTCGCCTCGATGCTGGCCAATGTGCTTCCGCGCCTGGAAGCTGCCGAAGCATTGAAGACGATTGGTGATCGGCTGGCAAACATCACCTCAGCAACAGAGGTTTTGGAGATCTATGAGACCGTCGACACGTTGGTTCACGAGGTGGCCCCGTGCTCAACATTTCTTGCTGTTATCGAAGATGACAATATTCGCTATATTGGTTCAAAGGAATATTCTTCATCACTTGATGCGTCGCTCCAAGTAATTAAGCTGATTACTGAAGATACAATAATTGAGTTCGTGCGTGATTATGGCCATGCTTACGTCATTCCTCTTTCTGGCCTTGAGGGGTTCGCCAGCCACATGGTCATAGGCATTTCCACCAGTTACATTCTTTCGTTCCGTCGGGAGTTTCTTTTGCTCCTAGCCAGGGAAGTAACCGGATTCATCGGAGATCGCCTTCGTTACAAGAAACTTATCCGTGACCAGACCGAGGTTCGTCATATTCTTCGCGCTGGGCTTACCGGGATGCTGGGTCATATGCGGGTGGCGTTGAAGCTTTTTAACCGCTTTGGCACACGAGACCCGGGGATTGCCTATGAACGATTGCTGCGGGACGAGACGTTTGCCCATTCTCTGAAGTGGGCGTACCTGTTTTCCGAACGGACCAAGGTTTTTCTTGACCAGAATCGCTTTTTGATCGCAAACATCAAGCGTGAGGAGATGAAGATCACGTTCTTCGATATAGAGTTGGTGATTCTTGATATAGTACAATGCCTGTACCCTGATGCCGAGGATAGGGAGTGTCAGATTATAGTAAAAAACAACATGCCCCAACAATTTTCGAAGGGGTGGGCAGATCGCGATATGATTTATATTTTGCTATTTAATATAATAGATAATGCAGTTAAATACTCTTATAGAAATAAGCAAATTCATATTTCTGTTTCCGCTACGCAAGACGATTGGCTCGTCAAAGTCGAAGATACTGGCGTACATATTCCTGAAAATCAGATATTGCATCTGTTTGACCAATTTCGTCGTCTGTCTGTTGATGCTCCTCAGGACTCCCGGCGTCCAGGCACCGGACTGGGTTTGGCGGTCGCACAAAAGATACTTGAGGCGCATAATGCCCGCTACGAAATCGACGTTACATCAATACCTGTTGCAAACACAACGGCTGCTGTTACTGTTTTTACAATCCCCATTCCTAGAGTGTTCCGAGAGGCGAAATGACTGATCATAATCCTAGCTCGATGGGTGTCGGGGCTGCTGCGCCTCAGTTCTATCGTGTTTTTCACTTCGATGATGAAATCCATACAGTTAACTGGATTCCTCTGTCTATTTACGAAACACTTTGTGACCATTACCCATCATTGGAGGATGATCCCGCCGGGTTTGTTCGGAAAGGAAAGGGGCGTCAAGTAGAAATTTGCGTCAACGAAGCCAATACGCCGTTCAAAATAATATATAATATTACTGATGATATTGAGGCATTTGAGTCCATGCTGAAGCATATTATACCAGATGATTTGTCGCGTACACTCATCATTATTGATTTGATGATGCCGTATTCAGCGGCTGGGATTACTTCAAATGCTGGTGAGAGCATATTCAACAGCCGTAATGCAGAGGAGAAAATGCGAATTATGTTTCTGACTGCCTACAGACGTGGCGTTAAGCAGGAGATATTGAATGAAATTGGAAATGATAGAGTTTGGGAAAAGCCGCCGCCTATTGAAGAATTCACAGAGGCTGTGTTGAACATGCTTGGGATCAAATATCGGACCAAGCGAGGTCGGTGATGAGTAAGCGTAGTGGAAAATGTGGCGAATGCGTTTATTCTCCAAAACTTGAGAATTATGAGGCGCTTGTTGCGGTTGTGGCCGATTTGAAGGATTGCATTGGCGATGATGATTTCGACCGCCGATTGGCAGGTGTATTTCGCACAAAGATGCCGCCTCTGGGTGTATATGCGTTTCTTCGCAGGAACAGTAAAGGCGAAATATTTGAATTCGTTTCCAACACTAAGAGAAACGAAGACACAATGTGCTCAGTAATTGATGCATTCTCAAAGTTCATGACATATCCTCCGTCACAACGCCAGGCACAGCACGAACCCGTGTCAAGTAAAATTTGCGATAACATCAAGTTTGTACACCCATACACGAATGAAGAAGGCGTTTCATGTGGTGTTGTTTCGTGTTCTCTTTTTTCAGTTCAGAAGTTTTCAACAAAAGAAAAAGGGGGAAAGTGCATCGTTGATTGCGCTGTGCTTGTTGATAGCTCTCAAGCGCTTGATGGAGAGAAGACAGATACCACTTTTTGGAGTTCAATTACCTATGTATTTGACGAGGCTATTCGGCAGAGGTGCGATGTATACGCCGACTTTCCTGGTGTATTGTCCTCATATTATCTGAGAGAGGCTCATAAAAGACTTGGCCAAGACCGCTGGTTGCCACCATGGTCGAAAAATAGAGAAGTCGTTGACACAATAACAGTATCGCTGGACCTGCGTCGATCTACTCTTGCAATGGAAAAGGCGGCTAACCCGGGTATGTTCGCTATGTGGCTGAACGTCATGGTGGCGGTTCTTCGCGCGCTCGTTCATCGACACATGGGTGTGTTCGACAAATTCACCGGCGACGGCATTATCGCGCATTTTCTTCCCGAAGACCTCAAAAAGGTTGACCACAAGGAGAAGGCTATGCTGGCCGCCGTCGCTTGTGCGGATGAGATGGTTGTTGCAGTTGACTATTTGCTGAAATCCCTTCGACCATTTCTCAGATACAACTGTCGGGCGTTCGGTGCTGGTATTGGGATTGCGATGGACCGGGCGTATTGGCGGATGGACAGCAGGCACCACTTGATCGTGGTGGGGGCGGGAGTAGTGGACGCCTGTCGCATGTCTTCCGCCACAGATGCCGGTGATATTTTTCTGACTCTGAACGCCTATCATGAATACTGCATTACGAACGGACGCCCAGGATTGCGTGGATGCAAGGTTCCCTTCAAGGCAAAGAATTATCCAGAAGACCTCAATCTCGAGGTGTGGCGAATAAGAAGCGATTTCACGGAAGAATCGCAAGTTAATAGGGCGGCGATAGAATTGTGCAATAAGTATATCGCAGAAATATTTGGCGATACGTTCAAGCTAAATGACTGCGCATCTAAGATGTGACCGCGCATTATCCCCTCCCTACCGCCGCCGCTTGCCGCGGCCGGGGGTGCGGGTGCCTGGTTTGCCGGCGGTGCTGGAGGGGGCTCGGCCGGTTGGGGTGGGGCCGGTCTGCACCATGATGCCGCCGCCCAGTTCCAGGCCCTCGAGGCGGCGGATCTCGTCGCGGAGCCGGGCCGCCTCCTCGAACTCGAGGTCCCCCGCCGCCGCCTTCATGCGCTTTTCCAGGTCGGCGAGGTGGGCGCGCAGGTTGTGGCCCACCAGGTGCGGGGTCCCGGCATCGCCGGTGTCCACGGTCATGTAGTCCCGCTCATAGACGCTGTGCAGCACGTCGGAGATGCGGCTCTGGATGCTTTCGGGGGTGATGCCGTTGGCGGCGTTGTAGGCCTGCTGCTTTTCCCGCCGGCGGTCGGTCTCGGCGATGGCCCGGGTCAGCGAGTCGGTCATGCGGTCGGCATAGAGGATCACCCGCCCGTCCACGTTGCGGGCGGCGCGGCCGATGGTCTGGACCAGCGAGGTGGTGGAGCGCAGGAACCCCTCCTTGTCGGCGTCGAGGATGGCGACCAGGGCGCACTCGGGGATGTCCAGGCCCTCGCGCAGAAGGTTGATGCCCACCAGCACGTCGAAGGCGCCAAGTCGCAGGTCGCGGACGATCTCGATGCGCTCGATGGTGTCGATGTCCGAGTGCATGTAGCGCACCCGCACCCCCTGCTCGCTCAGGTATTCGGTCAGGTCCTCGGCCATGCGCTTGGTCAGGGTGGTGACCAGGGCGCGGTAGCCCTTTGCCGCCACCGTGCGGCACTCCTCCATCAGGTCGTCCACCTGCCGCTCCACCGGGCGGATGAGGCACACCGGGTCCACGAGGCCGGTCGGGCGGATCACCTGCTCGACGAACACGCCCCCGGTTCTTTCCATCTCCCAACCGCCGGGCGTCGCCGAGACGTAGACCGACTGGGGGCGCATGGTGTCCCACTCCTCGAACTTCAGCGGGCGGTTGTCGAGGCAGCTCGGCAGGCGAAAGCCGTAATTCGACAGGGTGCTCTTGCGGGCGTAGTCGCCCTTGTACATGCCGCCGAGCTGGGGGATGGTGACGTGGCTTTCGTCCACGAACACCAGGGCGTCCTCGGGCAGATACTCGAACAGGGTGGGCGGCGGCTCGCCGGGGGCGCGGCCGGTCAGGAAGCGGCTGTAGTTCTCGATGCCCTTGCAGTGGCCGGTGGTCTCCAGCATTTCCAGGTCGAACTGGGTGCGCTGCTGCAGGCGCTCGGCCTCCAGCAGGCGGCCGGTGGCGACGAAGTGGTCCAGGCGCTCCTTCAGTTCCGCCTTGATGGACCTGATGGCCTGCGACAGGGCCGGCCGCGGGGTGACGTAGTGGCTGTTGGGGTAGACCACCATGTCCTCCATGGACAGGGTCTTTTCGCCGGTCAGGGGGTCGAACTCGTGGATGGCCTCGACCTCGTCGCCGAACAGGCTCACCCGCCAGGCGCGGTCCTCATGGTGGACCGGGAACAGCTCGATGACGTCACCCCGCACCCGGAACGAGCCGCGGGTGAACGCCAGGTCGTTGCGCCGGTACTGCAACTCGACGAATTTCTTCAACAGGGCGTTGCGGTCGATGACCTCGCCCACCGCCACCCGCACCGTCATCCGGGCATAGGACTCGACCGAGCCCAGGCCGTAGATGCACGACACCGAGCCGACGATGATGACGTCGCGACGCTCCAGCACCGCGCGGGTCGCGGCGTGGCGCATGCGGTCGATCTGCTCGTTGATGGCCGCGTCCTTCTCGATGTAGGTGTCGGTGCGCGGGACATAGGCCTCGGGCTGGTAGTAGTCATAGTAGGAGACGAAGTACTCGACGGCGTTGTCGGGGAAGAAGGATTTCATCTCGCCGTAAAGCTGGGCGGCCAGGGTCTTGTTGGGGGCCAGGACCAGAGTCGGGCGGCCGGTGGCCTGGATCACCTTCGCCATGGTGAAGGTCTTGCCCGAGCCGGTCACCCCGAGCAGCACCTGGTCACGCTCCCCCTGCTCCAGGCCGGCCACCAGCTCGGCGATGGCCTGGGGCTGGTCGCCGGCCGGCTGATAGTCGGACACCAGGCGGAAGGCGGCGCGGGGGCCGGCCTTGGGCCGCTCGTAAAGGGGAAGCGTCTGGCTCATGCCATGTCCTTATGGTTGGTCCCTCCGGTTCCGGAACAGTTCGGCCAGGGCGATGGCGGAGGCGACGCCGGCGTTCAGGCTTTCCAGTCCGGGGCGGCCGCCGGGGATGCGGACCAGCTCGTCACAGAACGTGCCGGTGCGCTGGCGCAGGCCTTCTCCCTCGGCGCCGACGACGAGCACCACCTTCTCGGCGAACGAGGTCTCGGCCAGGGTGCGCGTGCCGCGCTCGTCAAGCCCGTAGATCCAGAAGCCCAGCTTTTTCAGCCGATCCAGGCTGCGGGCCAGGTTGGTGACCCGATAGATCATGACGAACTCGGCCCCTCCCACCGCCACCCGCACCGCCGTCGGGGTGACGTCCACCGAGCGGTTGCGCAGCATCACCACCGCATCGACGCCGAAAAACGCGGCGTTGCGCAGGATGGTGCCGAGGTTCTGCGGGTTGGAGATCTGGTCGAGGGCGAGGACCGACCGGCTCTCGGCCAGCATGTCCAGCTCGCTTTCGTCATAGATGGTGCGCGGCTCGGCGACGATGCAGACCCCCTGATGGGTGTCCGTCTCCGTCAGCTTGCCGGCCCGCAGGAACTTGTCCCAGGGCAGGATTTCCGGCTCGATGCCGGCCTTGCGCGCCAGGTCGATGAACTCCTCGGGCGGCTGCATCTTGCCGGCGAGGAGGATGACGCGATGGACATCCTCGGGCCTGGTGAGGAACACCGCTCGAACCGAATGCTTGCCAAAGACGATTTCCATATGTCCAGTCCCTACCCCGTCGGCCTGCGAGGCGGACATCCGAATCGATTCCCCATTCCCTGTCAACCGCCGCCGCCCCCTGGACTCACATTTTCCCATCCCCAGGGGAATGAGCGCGTGCGATCATGGCGGTGAAGATGGTCGCCGCCGCCGGGGTGGGGAGAAGACCGTGCATGAACTGGCCCTCACCAACAACATCATCCGGATCCTGGAGGAGCAGGCCAGGAGCGGGGCCTTTACCCGGGTGACGACCGTGTGGCTGGACATCGGCGCCCTGTCCCAGGTCGAGCCCGAGGCCGTGCGGTTCTGCTTCGACGCCGCCAGCCGGGGGACCATCGCCGAAGGAGCCACGCTGGTGATCCTCGAGCCACCCGGTGAGGCCTGGTGCATGGACTGTTCGAAGACCGTCGTCGTCTCCCGCCGGGGCGATGCCTGTCCGGACTGCGGCGGCTTCAAACTGAACGTCACCGGGGGAACGGACCTGCGGGTCAGGGAGATGGAGGTGGAGTGACGTGCGGCTGCAATGGTTGCGGTCAGATCTGCATGGAAGCTCATGGATCCCCTCATTTTCATATTGCCGCGAACATGGCATGGATTGCCCGTGACTGTTGCGGCAATTCGAAGAAGCGCTCCAAAAGGGGGCGGAGGCGAGCCTCGGGCATCGCCCAAAACGGGGATCGGGGCGGTAGCCCAGAAAGTCGTCTGGCGGCTCATAATTGGAACTGGTGCAGGAACCGCGCCCGTCTTCGACTCTACTTCCTATCCGTGTTATTCTTTCCTTTTTACTTGTTCCCGTCATCAATCGAACATGCGGGTCCTGGTCTCGACGTAAAGGGCAAGCTGGTCGCGGTAGCGGTTGAACGAGTCCTGGTCCACGTCGGCCATCAGGGCGGTCCACGTTCTGGTCAGGTCCTCGAACAGTCGGATGCAGTGGAATCCGAGCGAGATTTGATGCCACTCGACGTCCGGATCCGGTCGCTGGTCGTCCCGCAGGGCATCCCGCCGGCGGCGAAGGTCGGCGTAGCGGCGGATGTCGTCAAGTCTCATGGCCGGCAGGTCGCGGAGGGCGGCCATTTCCTGCTCGATGGCGGCGACGGTCATCAGGTCCTGGTCCGGCTGCTCCTCCTCCTCCTCCCCCGCACCAACGGTGGCTTCCAGTCTGCGCCACAGGGCCTCGATCCGGCCCTTCAGCAGCTCGAGGGTGGCTCCGTGGCCGCGGTCATGCAGCAGGCCCACCAGCGGCCGTGACTCGATGTCCGGATTGACGGACAGCTCCGACACCGCCTCCTGCGCCAGCCTGGCCAGGGCGTCGGCGCCGGCCAGGATCTCCATGGCCTCCTCGAAGTGGGAGACCAGCAGTTGCGGCCGGCCGAGGAGAAGGGCCAGCACATCGCGCATCACGCCGTCGCCCACCCGGGGCTCGGGCGTCGCCGCCGCGGGGAAGGCATGGACCTGGGCGCCGCCGTGCCGCGCCGCGCCGTCCCGCCGCGGCGGCAGGAAGAACTGCCACGCCCGTCGCCGCAGCACCGTCCGATAGTGCTGGCGGATCGCCGGGTCGGCGATGCGCTCGACGGTGGTGTCGATGTCCTTGTCCAGCGCCGCCCGCTGCTCAGGAGTCTCGGCCTTGCGTCCATCCGAAAGCGCGCGCCACACGGCCTCGGACAGAGGTATGGCACTACCCAGAACGGCGGCCATGGCCGGGGCGCCCTCGGCGCGGAGCAGGTCGTCCGGGTCCTTGCCCTGGGGCAGCATGGCGAAGGAGAGGGAAAGGCCGGGGCGCAGCAGCGGCAGGGCGCGCTCCGCCGCCCGCTGGGCCGCGCGGCGTCCGGCGGCGTCGCCGTCGAAGCACAGGACGGGCTCAGGCGCCTGGCGCCACAGCTCCTCGATCTGCGTCTCGGTGAGGGCGGTGCCGAGGGGGGCGACGGCGTGGCGGAACCCGCCCCGGCTCAGGGCGATCACGTCCATGTAGCCCTCGGCGACGATGATCGCCCCCTTCTCCTGCGCCGCCGTCCGCGCCTGGGCCAGGCCATAGAGCACGTGGCCCTTCTGGAACAGGTCGGTGTCGGGGGAGTTCAGGTACTTGGGATGGCCGTCCCCCATCACCCGGCCGCCGAAGGCGATGATGCGGCCGCGGCGATCGGTGATGGGGAACATCACCCGGTCGCGGAAGACGTCGTAGGCGGGGCGGCCATCGTCCGGAACGCCGATGAGGCCACCCGCCGCCATCAGCTCCTCGTCCACCGACTCGCGCCGCAGCGCCGCCTTCAGGGCGTTGCCGCCGGGGGCGTAGCCCAGGCGGAAGCGGGCGATGGTCTCCTCGTCCACCCCCCGCCCGTGGAGATACTCGAGCGCAGCCCGCCCCGCGGGCATACGGAGCTGCTTCTCGAAGAACACCGCGGCGGCCTCGATGACCTCGTGCAGGGTGGCGTGGCGGCGGGCGCGGTCGCGCTCCTCGGGGGAGCTTTTCGGCACCTCGAGTCCCGCCTCGCCGGCCAGCCTCTCCACCGCGTCGACGAACGACAGCCCGGCGGCCCGCATCTCGAAGGTGATGACGTCGCCATGGGCGCCGCAGCCGAAACAGTGGAAGAAGCCCTTGTCCTCGTTGATGGTGAACGAGGGAGACTTTTCATTGTGAAAGGGACACAGACCCGAGAACTCGCGGCCGCGCCGCTGCAGCCGCACCCGCCGCCCCGCGACTCCGGACAGGGGCACGCGGGCGCGGATCTCGTCAAGAAACTGCGGCGGAAAGGCCATCCGTCCTGCATCTTTATCTTCAGGGCACTTCCCAAAAGCCCTCTCCCCCCCCCTTCAGGGGGGAGAGGGTTGGGTGAGGGGGGAGCGAGGCTCCCGAGATGGTGCCGCCGGCCCCACCCCCTCATCCCGGCCCTCTCCCCCTCGAGGGGGAGAGGGAGTGGGTTGCCATCCGTCCTCGTCAGCCGGCCAGCCGTCCCTTGACGGCCGCGCCCGCCTTGGCGAAGTCCATGCTGCCAGCGTGGCGTTCCCTGAGGGTCGCCATCACCCGTCCCATGTCCTTGATGCCGGTGGCGCCCAGCTCCTCGATGGTGGCGGCGACGGCCTCGGCGATCTCGTCGTCGCCAAGCTGGCGGGGGAGGAAGCGGCGGATCACCTCAATCTCCTCCTCCTCCTGCCGGGCCAGTTCGGGGCGGCCTCCCTGTTCGTACAGGACGATGCTGTCGTGGCGCTGCTTCATCATGGAGTGCAGCATCTGCAGGATTTCCGCTTCGTCGATTCCCTCCGCGTGGCCCTTGCCGCGAGCGGCAAGGTCGCGATCCTTCAGTGCCGCGAGTATGAGCCGGATGGTGGAAACGGAGCGGGTGTCCTTCGCCAGCATCGCCTTTTTCAAGGCGTCGTTGAGGACCGTGCGCAGCATCGGACGTTGCCCCTTTCGTGCGGCGGTGATCGTCAGTCGCCACGACGTTACAGGAAAAGCGGCGCCATGGCAAAAGATGGCTGCGGACTTGACGGCCGCAACGGATTTGCTTATCTACTGCCCCAGTCGAGTTCACCGCGTGTCGGGCACGGACCGGCTTGAGGACCGCACCCCATGTTGGAAACGACGCTGGAAATGACCGCGACCGTGTCCGCCGTCCCAAGTACCGATCGCCGTCCCGTCGGCGCCACCGCCGCTCTGGTCCTTGCCGATGGAGAGGTCTACTGGGGCCGTGGCGTCGGGGCCACCGGCTCCGCGGCCGGGGAGGTGGTGTTCAACACCGCCATGACCGGATACCAGGAGGTTCTGACCGATCCCTCCTACGCCGGCCAGATCATCACCTTCACCTTTCCCCACATCGGCAATGTCGGCGCCAACGATGAGGACATGGAGGCCCCGTCGGCCGCCGCCCGTGGCTGCGTCCTGCGGGCCGACATCACCGAGCCGTCCAACTGGCGGGCCCGCCTGCACCTCGATGCCTGGCTGAAGAAGAGCAATCTGGTGGGCCTCTGCGGAGTCGACACCCGCCGGCTGACGCGGCGCATCCGCGACGGCGGGGCTCCCAACGGCGTGGTGGCCCACGCCCCCGACGGGATCCTCGACCTCCCCGCCCTGCGCCGCCAGGCCGAGGGCTGGCCCGGCAGCGAGGGACTTGACCTGGCCCGCGAGGTGACCTGCCGCGAGGGCTACGCCTGGGATGAAACGCTGTGGGCGCTCGGGCGGGGGTATGGGCGCCTCGAGGCGCCCCGCTTCCACGTGGTGGCGGTGGACTATGGAGCCAAGCGCAACATCCTGCGCAGCCTGGCGGCGGTGGGCTGCCGGGTGACGGTGGTGCCGGCCGGCGCCTCGGCGGCGGAGATTCTGGGACACCGGCCCGACGGAGTCTTTCTGTCCAACGGCCCCGGCGATCCGGCGGCCACCGGCGTCTACGCGGTGCCGGTGATCCGCGAGGTCCTGGCCTCGGGCGTGCCGCTGTTCGGCATCTGTCTCGGCCATCAGCTTCTGGCCCTGGCCCTTGGCGCCCGGACCGGCAAGATGGCCATCGGCCACCGCGGCGCCAACCAGCCGGTCAAGGACCTGGAGACCGGCCGCGTCGAGATCACCAGTCAGAATCATGGCTTCTGCGTCGATCGCGCCTCCCTGCCGGCGGGGGTGGTGGAGACTCACGTCTCGCTGTTCGATGGCTCGGTGGAGGGGCTCAAGGTGACGGGCCGGCCGGTGTTCTCGGTCCAGTACCACCCCGAGGCCTCGCCGGGCCCCCAGGACAGCCATTACCTGTTCGAGCGCTTCGTCCGCCTGATGGAAGGCCGCTGACCGGCGATGCTCGAGGTTTACATCGACGGCGATGCCTGCCCGGTCAAGGAGGAGGTGCTGCGGGTGGCCGAGCGCCACGCCCTCACCGTCCACTTGGTGAGCAACCAGTGGCTGCGGGTCCCCGACCGGCCGCGGCTCAACAAGGTGCTGGTTCCAGGCGGCGCCAACGTCGCCGACGACTGGATCGCCGAGCGCATCGGTCCGGGCGACATCGTGGTCACCGGCGACATCCCCCTCGCGGCCCGCTGCATCGACCGGGGCGCCCGAGCCCTCGACCACGGCGGCCGCCCCTTCGCCGAGGCCTCCATCGGCATGACCCTCGCGATGCGTGACCTGATGGCCGGCCTGCGCGAGACCGGCGAGGCCACCACCTACAACGCCGCCTTCACCAAACGGGACCGCTCACGCCTCCTCGAAGCCCTGGAAACCACCATCCAGGCCATTCGTCGCCAGGGGAAGTGAGGGATCTGGCGGGGGACCTGGCACTCGACAGGTCCGGGCCATCCGGGTTAGGATAGTGGGCCTGGATGGAGGATGCACTCATGGGCGAAGTGGATATTGCTGCGGTATTTCAGCTGCTCGGGACCATCGCGGCGGATGTGCGCGAGATGAAGGAGACTCTCCGCATGCATGGCCGTGTTCTGGAAAATCATGGCCAGGTGCTGCTGGAGCACAGCCGCAAGCTCGATGAACTGGCGGAGGTGGTGCGCGGCCACGACCGCAAGCTCAGCGACCTGGACCGCAAGGTCGGCGATCTTGACAGCAACGTCGTCTTCCTCCGGCAGGCGGTGACCGAGTACCATTCCTCCGTCATGGGTCATGGCATCCTCATCAGCGATGTGGACGAACGGGTGCGCCGGCTGGAGCGCCATGTCGGCCTGCTGCCCCCGTCATCCTTTCCGGAGATGTCTCACAGTTCCTCGTAGAGAGAGCGAGCCTCGGGCGCCGGGCCGCGGCGCGTTCCCAGGGCCAGCACCCGTACCGTCCTCTCCGCCTGCTCGAACCGACCCCGCTCGACTCGCATGGTCACCGTGTCGCCCTGCCGCACGGTGTGGTGGCTTTTCGTCACCGTCCGGCCGTTGACGTCGATCGCGCCCCCCTCGCAGAGCTTTTGCGCGAGTGACCGGGACTTGCAGAACCTGGCATGCCACAGCCATTTGTCGACACGGAGTCCATCTTCAGCCATGGCTCAGCCTTCGGTTCGAGGAGTCGTCCATGCGTGGCTTCATGGTCTTTGCCCTTGCCCTGCTCCTGGCCGCGACCACCGCCCCCGCTATCTCCATGGCCGGGGACGTCGTGATCGCCGGCCGCAGCCTAGCCCTGGTTCCGCCGCCCGGCTACTGCCCGCTGTCGGGATCCGGCACTGATACGGTTTCTCGAAAATCTTCAGATTTTCGAGAAACCGAGCCCGCAACGCGGGCCGGCGCCCCTGCGCCGAAAGCCAAGGCCGGAGGCCGCGCGGCGATTGAGCGCGGCATCGTCGAAAGTCCGGGGACTGTCGACGATGCGTATGACGTGTCCGATCTGGTCCAGACTCTGCGGCGGGCCAACGCCGGCCGCAACGAGGTGTTGATGGTGTTCGCCGACTGCCGGGACCTGGCGGATCGCCGCGAGGGGAGGCCCCGCGCCCTGACGCGCCACGGCCATTACCTGGTGCCGATCACCGGCGGCCAGGTGCGGCCGATGGTGGACACCGACCGCGCCGGGTTCCTCGCCGAGGTGGAGAAGGCCCTGCCCGGACTGGACCGGACCGGGCTCGAGGAGGCCGTCGTCCGGGCGCTGGCGAGGGGCTCGACGCAGGTGACCAGCCTTCGCTATGGCGTGATCGAGCGGGATGCCGCCGCCGTCCATATCGCCAACGTGGGTCTGTTCCCCATCGACGGCGGCGTCACCGCGGTGGCCGGCATCACCACCATCACCCTGGCCAATGGGCTTCTGGTCGCCACCAACCTTTACCGCCCCTTCGACGGCGACGGGAGTCTGGATGCGCTGCTGGGCGAACAGCGGGCCATCGCCCGCCGCATCGTTCAGGACAATCCCACCCAGGTCGAGGTGCCGACGGTTCTCTCTCCGGAGGCTCGGGAGGCCTCCCACCGCCGGGCCGTCGCCCTGACGGCCATCCTCCTGGCGGCGGTGGTGGGCGTCGGCAGTGTCATGTTCGGATGGAGCAAATCGCACTGACGCCGGCGGCGGGAGCGTGTAGAGTTCTCCCGTCCGCACCAGGGGGAGGGAGAACACCGATGCACGTCACGCTCGTCCACGTCAGCGTCAAGCCCGACCGCGTGTCGGACTTCATCGCCGCGACCCGGGCCAACCACCTGGGCTCGGTGGCCGAGGCCGGCAACCGCCGCTTCGATGTCCTCCAGGCGCCGGATGACCCGACCCGGTTCATCCTGTACGAGGCCTATGACTCGGCCGAATCGGCAGCCCTGCACAAGCAGACGCCCCACTACCTGGCCTGGCGCGACGCGGTGGCCCCCATGATGGCGCAGCCGAGAAGCGGGGTGCCCTATCACTGCCTCGCCCCGGAGGCCTGAGCCGTGGTGCCCCCCTTCAGTATCGCCCCCTTCGGCATCGCGCGCCTGCCCCGGATCGTCTTCGGCGCCGGGACGGTGGCATCCCTGCCGGCGGAGGTCACCGCCTTCGGCCGACGCGTTCTGCTGGTCACCGGCGCGCGGTCGTTCCGCTCCACGCCCCACTGGGACCAGTTGCGTCAGGGGCTCGCGGTCCGGGGCGTGACCTGGGCGGAGCTGGCCGTCGCCGGGGAACCCTCGCCGGCCCTGGTGGATCAGGCGGTGGCGGAGCACCGGGGCGGCGGTTTCGACGTGGTGGTGGGCATCGGCGGCGGCAGTCCCCTCGACCTGGCCAAGGCCGTCGCCGGGCTGCTGCGTCCCGGCAACTCGGTGATGGATCACCTGGAGGGCGTGGGGCCGGAACTGCCCTATCAGGGACCGGCGGTGCCGTTCATCGCCGTGCCGACCACCGCCGGCAGTGGCGCCGAGGCGACCCGCAACGCCGTCCTCAGTCAGCCCGGTGAGGACGGCTACAAGAAATCCTTCCGTCATGACGATCTGGTGGCGCGGCTCGCCATCGTCGATCCGGACCTGTTGGCCACCTGTCCCCGCTCGCTGCTGGCCGCCGACGGCATGGACGCCTTCACCCAGCTTCTCGAGTCCTTCGTCAGCCTCAAGGCCAATCCCATGACCGGAGCCCTGGCCTGGTCGGGCATGGAGCATTTCCGCACCGGGTTCCCGGCCCTGTGGGACGGCGTGGAGCCGGCCGCCGCCGCCGGCCGTTCCGCCACCGCCTATGCCTCGCTGATGTCCGGCATCGCCCTGGCCCAGACGGGGCTGGGTGCCGTGCATGGGCTGGCGCCGCCGCTTGGCTCGTTCTTTCTCATTCCCCACGGCGTGGTGTGCGGCACCCTGCTGGCCGAGGCCACCGACGTCAACATCCGCGCTCTGCGCGAGCGTTCCCCGGCCAGTCCCGCCCTGGACGGCTATGCCCGCGTCGGCGCCCTGCTGGCCGACCGGGTGTTCGCCTCCCGCGACGAGGCCCTGGACTCGCTGGTGGAGACGCTGCGCCGATGGGTGACGGAACTGCGGCTTCCCCGCCTGTCCACGTTCGGCGTGCAGCCCGGGCATCTCCCGAAGATCGTCGCCGGCAGCCGTGGCAGCAGCATGAAGACCAACCCGGTGGTGCTCACCGACGAGGAGATCGCCGACATCGTCCGCCGCAGGATATGACCATCCATGACTGAGACGGAGGGCGCCGTCACCACCGTGGCCGAGATCGTCGCCTATGCGCTTGCCCGCGCCCAGGCCGGGGAGACGGACGAGGCGCTCTCACTCCTCCACGAGGCATTGGCGAGTGTGCCCGCCAATGCGGCCCTCCATTCCGCGCTCGGCGATATCCATCGCGACCTGGGGGCCATGGACGAGGCCTTCCGGTATTACGAGCGGGCGCTGATCCTCGATCCCGACGATATCTCCATCCGCCTGAATTACGCCAGCGGCCTCAAGGCCCGGGGCGAGTACATCCGTGCCGCCAACATGCAGATCGTCCTCGCCGAGGCCGTCCCGGACTATCTCCCCGCCCACGTCAACCTGGGCAACACCTGGGTGGACCTGGGGCGGCTCGATGAGGCGGTGGCCTGTTTCGAGCGGGCCATCGCCCTTGAGCCCGAGCATCCCAAGGCGAATTTCCACAAGGGCCTGTGCCTGCTGCAGCAGGGCCGGCTTGCCGAGGGCTGGCCCTTCTACGAGTGGCGCTGGCATCCGGACATCAGTTCCTTCCTGCCGCGGCCGTTTCCCGTTCCCGCCTGGTCCGGAGACGACCTCCGTGGTCGCACCATCCTGCTGCACGCGGAGCAGGGCCTGGGCGATACCCTCCAGTTCGTCCGCTTCGTCGCCACGGTCCTGCGTCGCGGAGCCGCCCGCGTCCTGGTGGAGGTTCAGCCCGAGGTCAGGGGCCTGCTCGCCCAAAGCCTCGATGGGGAGCGGGTCGCCGTCATCGACCGCGGCCCCGACTTTCCCTATGTGGAGTCCCTGCCGCCCTATGACGTCCACTGTCCCCTGCTCAGCCTGCCGCTGGCGCTTGGGATCGATCTCGGCGCCATTCCGGCGGACGTTCCCTATCTTGGCGCCGAACCGCGGCTGGTAGAAACGTACACCCACCCCATCGCCGCCGCCGCCGCAACGGTCGGGGAGGGGAGACCCCTGAAGGTGGGACTGGTGTGGGCCGGCGGCGGCGCCCACGACCGGGACCATCTGCGCTCGTTGTGCCTGGCCGACCTGGCGCCCCTGGCCCTCGTTCGTGACGTCCTGTTCGTCTCGCTGCAGAAGGGACCAGCCGCCGACCAGGCCTCGGCGCCGCCGTCCGGCATGGCCCTCCTCACCCTCGACATCGACGACTTCGCCGACACCGCCGCCATCGTCGCCGCCCTCGACCTGGTGATCACGGTGGATACGTCGGTGGCCCACCTGGCCGGAGCCATGGCCAGGCCGGTGTGGGTGCTGCTGCCGCTCCGCCCCGACTGGCGCTGGCTCGAGAACCGCGAGGACAATCCCTGGTATCCGACGGCCCGCCTGTTCCGCCAGCGCCACCGCGACGACTGGACCGACGTCGTGGCCCGGGTGGCCCGCCAACTGGAGCACGTCACCGCCTCACCACGGACGTGATGAGCAGGGCCGATCCGGCTGGCCCCCCTGCTCCGCCTGTGGTAAAGAGGGTGCGGTGGCGACGTAGGCGGGCTGGCGGTCGCATGGGGATGAGTCGGGGGATGACGAAGGCTGTCGGAGCCGTCGTGCTCGGAATGGTCGTGGGGCTCGGGCTCGGCGCCTGCGAACGCGATGCCGCCCTGGTGCCGAGCAGCCGCTCCGACACGGCCATGCCGTCCACGCCCAGCTTTTCCCAGTTCAGCGATATTCCGGTGCCCCAGAATTCGACCATGGACGTCAAGGGGACGCTGGTGCTCGGGTCCCGGGACGCCTGGGTGGGGCGGCTCATGCTGGCCGCCCGCTACGGGTCCAGCGAGATTTTCGACTTCTACCATGCGGAAATGCCGCGTTTTGGCTGGGAGGAAATCACCAGCGTGCGCTCGGCGGTCAGCGTGCTGACCTATCGCCGGGGCAATCGCATCGCCACGATCCAGATTCAGGCGACTCCTCTCGGCAACAGCGAGGTCGATTTCGTCGTTTCGCCGCAGGGAACGTCGAGCGGCGTCGAGGCCTCCGGCGGCATCGCCCCGCCCGCCGCCCGGTCGGCCCCGGCTCCGGTCCGGGGGCGCTGACCCTATGACGGACCCGGCGGTCGCCCTTCGCCAGGCGTTGCGCCTCCTTCAGGTCGGCGAGCCGGCGCAGGCCCACGCCGCCTGTGCCGAGGCCCTGATCGCCGCCCCCGGGGACCCGAAGGCCCTGCACCTCATGGGGCTGATCGCCATGGCCCTGGATCGCCCGGACGAGGCCATCGACCGCCTGAGGCAGGCCGTCGCCGCGGACCCGAACTCCCCCGAACTCCGCGGCAATCTTGGCCTGGCCCTGAGTCACGCCGGGCGCCACGCCGAGGCGGTGGAACAGTTCCGGCTGGGGCTGGCCATCTCCCCCGATGACCCGACTCTCCTGAAAGAACTGGCGCTGGCCCTGCTGGAGGGGGGGCAGGCCGAGGCGGCCATTCCGCCCCTGACCCGGGCGCTGGCGGTGGCGCCGCGGGACGCCGAACTTCACGGCACCCTTGGCCGCGTTCTGTACCGGCTGGAGCGGGACGACGAGGCCCTGGGCCCGCTGTTGACCGCCGCGGGACTGGCCCCCGATGATGCCGGACTCGCCGTTCACCTTGGGCTCGTCCTCCGCCGCCTGGGTCGGGATGAGGACTCCCTGACCTGCTTCGAGACGGCCGTGGCCCTCGACCCCGGCCATGCCGAGGCCCTCAATGCCCTGGGCCAGGCCCTCACCGAGCGGGGTGATTACCAGCAGGGGGAAACCCACCTGCGGGCCGCCCTCAAGCGTCGGCCCAGATTCGCCGACGCCTGGGCCAATCTCGGGGCTGCCCTTCTGCGCCAGAGAAAGGTGGGTGACGCGGTGGCGGCCTGCACCAATGCCGTGCGGGTTGATCCCGATCACGTGGAGGGCCACTGTACCCTGGCCCTGGCGCAGTTGACCCGCGGCCAGTTCGAGGACGGTTTCAAGGCCCATGAATGGCGCTGGCAACGCGGGGCGTCGCGCACCCCGCGACCACGGTTCGACCGGCCGGCCTGGACGGGAGACCTGGTTGGCCGCACCCTGCTCCTGCATGGAGAGCAGGGCGTGGACGATACGATCCAGTTCGCCCGCTACATCCCCCTTGCCGCCCGGCGGGTGGACAAGGTGGTGCTGCTCTGCCATCCCGACCTCAGGGGACTGCTCGCCACCGTCCCCGGGGTGCGCCAGGTGGTGGGCTTCGGCGAGACCCTTCCCGCCTTCGATCGCCACGCGCCCCTGATGAGCCTGCCGCGACTGTTCGGCACCACCCTCGACACGGTGCCGGCCCCGGTTCCCTACGTCGCCGCTCCCGACGGCGACCACCCGGCCGCCCGGGCCGTGCGGGTCATGGCCGGCCCCCGGCGCCGGGGCGAGCCGCTGAAGGTCGGGATATGCTGGGCCGGCAGGCCTGGGGTGCCGGACCGGTCGTGCCCCCTCGAGCTGCTGACGCCCCTGACCACGGTGCCCGGCACCGCCTTCTTCAGCCTGCAGAAGGGGCCGCGCGCCGCCGACCTTGCCGGCCACCAGGCCCCGATTTCCGATCTCGGGCCGATGCTCGGCGACGTCCAGGACATGGCGGCGGCCATCCAGGCCCTGGACCTGGTGGTCACGGTGGATGGCACCGTCGCCCACCTGGCCGGTGCCCTGGGACAGACGGCGTGGCTGCTGCTGACCTACGCCGCCGACTGGCGCTGGCTGCTGGATCGCGACGACAGCCCCTGGTACCCCACCCTGCGCCTCTTCCGCCAGGACCAGGCCGGCGCCTGGGAGCCGGTGGTGGCCCGCCTCCGCTCAGCCCTCGCCGCCGGCCCAGGGCTCAACCCCAGATCCGGACGACGGTGAACGACGGGGTCACGCGGGGACGGGTTCCGGCTGTTTCACAAGCCCAGCCTCTTGCAGGCTTCGGGCGAGCAGGGGGAAGAAATCCAATATTTGTTCGTAGGCGGCGTTCAGATCTCCGAACGCGGTGAGCAGCGCCTTGCGGGCGTCAACCAGTTCCTTGTCATTGAGAACATCGACAGTGGTCTTTGCTGCTTTGAGTGACGTCGGCGGCACATTATTGGTATACTTGAAATTGAGAGTAACAGGATCAATCTCGATCCAATCATTATCGATCGTGAATGGATCAAGAAATTCACGCGCTCTTTTTTTGTTGTTTACAGACGCTTCGGCATAGCGATAGTTGGTCCATTCATAAGCCTCTCTCGAATTTGCACTCTTTGGGATGAAGTGATCCACTTGGCCTTTCGGGATCCAGTGTCCAAGATAGGCGCAACGGCAGTGAAAGGCCTTTTGAAGAGGACTGCGGCAATGGTCTTGATCGTTCCAACAATCTTTATAATCGCTGGAGTCAGCGCCTGGATTATTATTCAGCCATTCGTTCCCCTTTTGCCGGACATGCTTGTCGAAGCCAGGCGGTTCGGGGGCGGGAGAAACCGGGATCATGGGCGGCTCCTGTTCAGGACGAACAAGAATCTGTGCCACTGCGCCCAGAATGGGTCGGTGCCGGGAAGCAGGCCGGCCAACTCGTCCTGCAACTTGGGTATTTCCGGATCGTCGGCGGCGGGTGGGGCTTCCATCATCGCCTCGGCGCGACGGATCGCCTCCTCGGCCGGCAGCGAGCGATCGGTTTCCAGACCGAAGATCTCCGACCGCAACCACGTTCCCGCACTCCCACGGGTCAGCCAGGGCACCTCGTCCAGGACAGGCTTACCGTCGACCGGGCGCAAATGGAACAATTTGTCCTTATCGGCATCGAACACCGGCTCCGCCGACGCCAGCACCAGGGGCGAATGGGTGGAGACGATGAACTGTACTGCGACCTCGCCGTCCAGGTGGCGGGCGACGTCCAGGAGGGCGGGGAGGATGCTGCGTTGCCACCGTGGATGGAGGTGGGCTTCGATCTCGTCCAGCACCAAGATGATCTGTTTCTGGCGTTTCTGGCCATTGGCTTCGGCTGCCGCCTTGTGTTCGGTCCACATCCAGACGATGAGGTAGGCCAGGGCGATGATCCGCTTCATTGCCGCCGAGGCCAGGGTGATGGGGACGATCCCATAGGGCATCTCAAGGGCGGGAATCCTATCCACCGATGGACCGGGCAGACGGACCGGTTTCTCGGCGATACGGATCGGCTCGCCGGGAGGAC
Source organism: Alphaproteobacteria bacterium (assembly GCA_039908285.1). Taxonomy (GTDB): domain Bacteria; phylum Pseudomonadota; class Alphaproteobacteria; order Rhodospirillales; family Rhodospirillaceae; genus JAMOBE01. The sequence continues at coordinate 25,816 of JAMOBE010000003.1, read as the reverse complement.
TCAACGCGTTCAGGACCTTGCTGAAGGCTTCGAACGCCGGATCCCTGGTGGATTGCCAATCAAGCCAGTCGACGATCAGGCCGCGGCACACGGTCGTGCCAACGTCATCCCTCCGACCTGTCCACACCTCAGTTTTCGAAAGGTGAAAAGCCGGAACGGAAAATCGGAAATCCTGGGCGAACTTGACGTAAACACGAACTTTATCAACAAATGAAAGACCACCATCAACGCGAGCATACAAAATAATTCCTGGAATATTCATACTAAAATCATCATATGCTTCCCAAGCATTCATTTCTCGATAAAAAGAGTATTCAATTTTTGCACCCTCTTCAACGGGCTGCTCAATTGTCGCCGTAAGTATTGGCTTCGTCTGGCCAGAAAAAGCAGGATTTGGCAACGCCGGCTGGTCCGGCCAGTCGTGGGCGCACAGCCACCACGCCACGTCCAGCAGGAATGTCTTGCCGAGTCCGTTGTCACCGGTGACCAGATTGAGGCGGGGGGCGAGGTCCATGTGGAAGCGGCGGGCTGGACCCACGCCCTCCGTCGTCAGGGATTTCAGCATGATCCTCTCCGGCACGTCATTCGGACATCTCCTGTCTACAACAATGTCACGGAATTGGCGAGAGGGTGGTTATGCCGTCACGTGGCTCCGGATCGGCATCCACCCACCCAAACAAACATTTACATTCCGGGCGGAAACATCGCATATGTCGGGCGTTGCAAAGGACGCGGACATGGACGCATCGGCATTGGGGAAGGGGCATTGAAAGACTACGTCAGGCACGTTGCGCTGAGGGGGCGCATGGTCATCGTCGGATTCGGGAGCATCGGCCAGGGAGTGCTGCCGCTGCTCTTTCGTCATGTCGCGATGCTTCCCGAGCAGATCACCATCATCACCGCCGACGAGCGTGGGCTTGACGAGGCGCGGGCGTACAACATCGAGGTCGACGTCAGCCCGCTGCATCCCGACACCTACGTGGCGCGGCTGGAAGGCCGGCTGCGGGCGGGGGATTTCCTGCTGAATCTATCGGTGGACGTGTCCAGCGTCGACCTGATCGCCTTTTGCCAGGAACGGGACATCCTCTACCTCGATACCTGCATCGAGCCGTGGGTGGGAGGGTACTGCGACACCACCCTGGCGCCGGCCCTGCGCACCAACTACGCCCTGCGCGAGCGGGCCCTTGCGGTGCGGGGGCGCTTTTCCGGGGGAGCGACGGCGGTGCTGACCCACGGCGCCAATCCTGGCCTGGTGTCGCACCTGGTCAAGCAGGCCCTGGTCAACATCGCCGCCGACACCGGGGTGGAGGTGGCTCCGCCCACGACTCGCGACGCCTGGGCGGGGCTGGCCCAACGGCTCGGCATCCGGGTCATCCACATCGCCGAGCGCGACACCCAGGTCTCGGCGACGCCGAAGCGGCCCGGCGAGTTCGTCAACACCTGGTCCATCGACGGGTTCTGCGGCGAGGGCCGCCAGCCGGCCGAGCTGGGCTGGGGCAGTCACGAGCGCCACTGGCCCGCCGACGGCTTTCGCCATGACTTCGGCTGTGGATCGGCCATCTATCTCGGCCGCCCGGGGGCCGCGACCCGGGTGCGCACCTGGACGCCCATGGAGGGGCCGTTCCATGGCTTCCTCATTACCCATGGCGAGTCGATCTCCATTTCCGACTACTTTACGTTGTGCGATGGCGCCGAGGTGCGCTATCGGCCGACCGTGCACTACGCCTATCACCCCTGTGACGACGCCGTCCTGTCGGTGCACGAGATGGCGGGAAAGAACTGGCGCCAGCAGGAGACCCAGCGGCTGTTGATGGATGATATCGTCGAGGGTGTGGACGAATTGGGCGTGCTGCTGATGGGGCATGCCCGGGGGGCCTACTGGTACGGCTCGCAGTTGTCCATCGGCGAGGCGCGGACCCTCGCCCCCCACAACAGCGCTACCAGCCTGCAGGTGACGGCGGCGGTCCTGGGCGGCGTGGTGTGGGCCCTGCGAAATCCCCGCGCCGGCATCGTCGAACCCGACGAAATGGACCACCGGACCGTGCTGGAGGTGACCATGCCCTATCTCGGCCGGGTGGTCGGGGTCTACAGCGACTGGACGCCGCTCGTTGACCGCGGCCTGCTGTTCGCCGAGGAGACCGACGCCGACGATCCCTGGCAGTTCAAGAACTTCCGGGTTGCGTGAGGGGGGAGGAGCCCCCCCCTTAGGTAGGGGAGGGGGCCCCTTTCGTCGGATGCCTGACCGTCTTCCGTCCTGATAGTATGGCGGGGAGCCATGTGTTCCGGCCGCTCGGAAAGGATGGAGACTCGATGGTACTCATCGCGCGGCAGTCCGAGGATGTCTTCGACCAGGGCCGCTACGCGTCCGCGACGGTCCCCCTTACCGCGTCCCCGGGGGTGTTCCGGCTTCCCAGGGGGCTCAAGCTGGCCGGGGCTGAGTTCATGCGCTCAGGCGACGATCTGATCATCGTCGGACTGGACGGCACGCGGGTGGAGCTTGAGGGCTATTTCAGCGGCGAGAGGCCGGTCGATCTGCTGTCCGCCGGGGGAGCCAGGATCGGCGGCCGGTTCGTTCACGACATCGCCGGCAACCAGGTCGCCCAGGCAGCCGAGGCCATCGGTCACGTGGACCGGCTGGAGGGTACGGTGATGGCCATCCGGTCCGACGGCACGCGGGTGGCGCTGGAGGTGGGGACCGCCCTGCATCCGGGCGATACCCTGGACACAGGTTCGGATGGTGCGTTGAGTGTGGCGCTCGCCGGCGACCAGGCGTTCTCCATGGGACGCAATGGCCGCGTCGTCCTGGACGTGACGTCCACCGAGTCGGGTGACCATCATGGCGCCATGAGCTTGACGGTGCTGCATGGCTCCTTCTCCTTCATCGGCCATCGCCCGACGTCGACGGGGCTGGGGGAGTCGGCGGTGGTGCACACTCCCGTCGCGACCATGACACTGGAAGACGGACCGGTGGCCTTCGACTATCGCGTCGGCGGGTCCCTGCGGGTGGTCATGCTGGGCTCCGACGCGGGACACGTCCTGATCCAGAACGACAGCGGCAGCCAGATCCTCAGCCAGCCCCGCATGTCCGTCACCGTGGAGGCTCCCGACCGTCTTCCCCACCTGGTTACCGCCCCCCTTGACGACTCCGCCATCGCCCATCACTGGGGCGTGGTGCTCGGGCATCTGGAGGACACCGCGGCGGCGGTGGACGGCCACCATGCGTCCGGTCCGGACGTCATCCGGGTGGCGAGCCGCGACATCTGGCCCCCCTATCACGACCCCGAGCCGGTCGCTCCCCGGACCGACCATCCCGAGCCGCAACCGCCGGCGCATGTGGCGGCGGAGGTTCCGGCGGAGCATGACCGGGTGGACCCGGAGCCGGTTTCGGCGCAGGGAGCCGCGTCCAGTCAGGGCGCCGGCGCGGCGGCTCCAGGCGATGGCACCTTCCTCGGAGGTGACGGCGACGACATCCTGATGGTCTGGAACGGGGACGCCCTGGTGGACGGCGGAGCCGGGATCGACACGGCCTTTTTCGACGGCACCATCGGCGAGGCGCGAATTGCCCTCGATCCGAAGCGGCCGGGAGACGTCGCCATCGACTGGAGCAGCGGCAGCCACGACACCCTGCGCAATGTGGAGCACCTGGTGTTCAAGGACGCCGAGGTCACCATCGCCCCCGACCAGCAGAGCTACACCGTGACCGCCGAGAACGGCACCCACGCCACCGTCGTGCTCGAGGATGCCCTGCGGTAGTCTCTACGCTCGCCAGTATCAGACCGGCCCGGTGGCGCCCCGCTCCTTGAGGTACGAGGCGACGGCCTGGGCTCGGTTGTTGACACCGAGCTTGTCGTAGAGGTTCTTCAGGTGGAACTTCACGGTGTTGACCGAGATGTCCAGCTTGCCGGCGATCTGGGCATTGGTGAGGCCCCCGGCCAGTGACGCCAGCAGTTCCCTCTCGCGCGGTGTGAGGTCGCTGAAGGGATCGCTGGCGAGCCGCGAGACGTCCACGAACGGGAACATCATCCGCCCGGCGGCCACCGCGGCCACGGTCTCCAGAAGCTGGCCCGGGGGGTCCGACTTGGAGCAGAAGCCGGCGGCACCCAGGGCCATCGCCTGGCGCGGCACGTCGGGATTGTTGCTGCCGGTGTAGACGATCATGCGGGGACTGCCCGGCTGGTTGCGCATCGCCTGCAGCACGCCGCGGCCGTCCAGGTAGGGCATTTCCCAGCCGATCAGACCCACATCGAAGGTGAGTTTCTCCACCGCCGCCAGGAAACGCTCGCCGTCGGCGGCCATGGCCAGAAGGGAAAAGCGCTCGTCACCGGCAAAAAGCTTGATCAGGCCGCTCTGCAGCAGAGGGTTCTTTTCCGCGATGACGATCTCGATCGCCCGTTTTTTCCGGTGTGCGCCCAAGGCATCAACATCGTTGCATGGGACAGGCACCCCACCCATCCCTGCTCGACAATACATGAATAAGGGCACGCGCGCAAACATGGCCGGTGAAAAAACCGGGCTAGGGCACGCAGACCTCGAGCCGGGCCGTGAGGTCGGCGGCGGACAGCGGGCGGCAGAACAGGAACCCCTGGGCCTCGTCACAGCCGAGATGGCGCAGCCGCTCGAGCTGGTCTTCGGTTTCCACGCTCTCGGCCACCACCTTGAGCCCGAGGGCGTGAGTCATGCCGATGATGGCGGCGATGGTGTCGGCCTCTCGACCGGGACCTGCGACTCCGGCGGTGAGGCTGGGATCGATCTTGACCACCTGGATGGGGAAGTGGCGCAGGCGTGTCAGCGACGCGTCCCCCGTTCCGAAATCGTCGAGCACGATGGAAACGCCAAGTTCGCGCAGTTGCCAGAGGGTGGCGACGCAGCTCACGGTGTCCCGCGCCAGCATGTCCTCGGTGATCTCCACCTCGAAGCGGGCCGGATCGGCATTGGTGCGGCTCAGGGCGTCGCGAAATCCGGTGACGAAGCTCCCCTGGCGCAGTTGCCGGTCCGACAGGTTGATGGAAATCCGGAAGTCCACCAGGCGCTGGGCGGTCCATTCCGCCTGCTGACGGCAGGCGGTATCGATGATCCAGGCGCCCACCGCTTCCATGTGGCCCGAGTCCTCGATGGCCTGGATGAAGGTCCGGGGCTCGATCGCGCCGAGTGAGCGGTTGCGCCACCGCAACACGGCCTCGATCGCCGTCACCTTGTCGGTGGTGATCTCCACCCGCGGCTGCCAGTGGAGCTCGAACTCGTGATGCTCGAGGGCCTGGGCGAGGGCGTGCCACAGGGCGATGCGGGTCTCGATCTCGTGGTTCAGCGCCCCGTCATAGAACTCGAAGGCACTTTCGCCCCGCGCCCCGGCATTCCGCATGGCGGTTTCGGCGCCCTGCAGCAGGGTGTCGACGTCGGGGCCGTCGTCCGGATAGACGGCGATGCCGATGCCGGCCTCGACGCGCCGGCTGCCCGAGCTACCGAGGACGATCGGCCGCGACAGCCTCGCCAGCATGCGCTTGGCGACGATGGCGATGTGGTGGGGAGCCTCGATGGCCGGCATCATCACCATGAAGACATCTTCGCCGAACCGCGCCACCGTGTCGTAGGGGCGCATGCAGGTGGACAGGCGCGCAGCGACTTCCTTGACGACCTGATTGCCGGCCTCGAGGCCCAGGGTATCGCGAAGCCGCCGGACTCCGGCGAGTCGGATCGACATCAGCCCGACCTTCTGGCCGGTGCGGGACGCGGCGGCGAGGGTCTGGGCCAGCCGGTCCAGGAGCAGCGCCCGGTTGGGCAGGCCGCTCACGGAGTCGTGGCCGGTCCCGTAGTCCCCCATGTCGGTGGCGCGCGCCCGCTCGGTGACGTCGGTCACCAGGAGCGAGAACAGGCGTGGCGTCCGGCCATCGCCAAGGATGGCCGTCGCCGCGACGCCGAGCACCTGCGACTCGCCGTCGCGGTTGGCGGTCCACAGCTCGCCGCGCCAGCGGCCATCCTGCTCCAGGGCCGCGCGCATGGCCTGGACCGTGTCGCCCTCGGCCAGGAACGGCGGCGGCGGCCCCGGAAACTCGTCCATGGCGAGGCCGGTGAGGTCGCAGAAGGCGGGATTGACGGCACTGACCATCCAGTCCCCGTCACAGACGACGATGCCCTCGTCGGCGTTCTCGAACACGGCCTCGGCCAGGCGGAGCTTGTCGTCGGCTTCGAGGCGTCCGCCGGTGTCGCGGATGGTGGCGACTCGCATCCGCTCGCCTTGGTACGTCACCTCGGTCAGCATCACGTCGAGAGGGAATCGGCTGCCGTCGCGACGCAGGCCGACCATGGCGCGGCCGATGCCGGGGGACGTCAGGTCGCAGCCGGGAATCAGATAGGACAGCGGGCGGCCGCCAATCTCGTCCGCCGGATAGCCGAACAGGACCTCGGCGGCGCGGTTGACGGAGGCGATGGTTCCCCAGCCATCGGCGATGACGACGGCCTCGGCCAGGGGATCCAGGACCGCGAGCGGCGGCGGCTCCCGTCCGCGGAGGGACTCGGCGGTGCGGGCGGTTCCGGTGAGGTCGCGGGCGTAGACGAGGACGGTGCCCGGGGCACCCCGGCTCTTGCGGGCCCGCACCGAGACCCGGAACGGCGCGCCGCTCCCATGCACCATCGTCAGCGTCGTCGGGGCCGTCGCCCTGACCAGGACGGCCAGGTCGCCACCTCCGGTTGAGTCTGGATGGAGGAACTCGATGAACGGCCGCCCCACCAGCGCCCGCGGATCGGCCCCCAGCATGCGGGCTCCACCGGCATTGATGAAAGCCACCCGCCCCTCTCGGCACACGCAGACCAGGTCCGCGACCAGGTCCACGAGTTCCTTACCCCAATCGAATACCGGCTGTACCAACTCAGCGACCATGGGAGCCCCCGCGTCGAGCCGGTGCCGACGGCTCGAAGACGGCCCCGATCATAGCAACGACCATCGCTCCGGGGCAGAGGTTATTACCGGATGCGCAGGGCAATCGGGTGAACCTGTCAAAAGCCCTCTCCCCCCCTTCTTCCGGGGGGAGAGGGTTGGGTGAGGGGGGGGCTGAAATTCCCGAGATGGTGCCGCTTGCCCCACCCCCTCACCCCGGCCCTCTCCCCCTCGAGGGGGAGAGGGAGTGAAGCTTGCAACTCCCTCACCCGAAGAGCTTGTCGATGTCGTCCTGGGAGTACGAAGGACCATCCTCCGCCGGTGCCGCCGGTGCGGCGGCGGGAGGAGGAGGGGCGGGCTTTGGCGGGGGAGCGGCGGCGGGCTTGGCCGGGGCCTGAGCCTTGACGGGGGCCGGGACCGGGGCGGGTTTGGCAGCGGCAGCGGCGGTGGGTTTGGCTGGAGCCTGGGTCTTGACGGGGGCGGGAGTCGCGGCGGGCTTCGGCGCGGGCTTGGGCGTGCCACCGCCCCCCAGCATGCGGTCGACGTCGTCCTGGCTGACCCCGGCTCCCTTGAGCTGGGGGCCGTGGAGAAACTTTTCGTATTCCCCCCGCTGCTGCTCGGCCACCTTGACCTCCGCCAGAGCGTCCTCCCCCCAGATGGAGACGAGGCTGTTGACCCGCTCCTCGATGAATTTCAGCAGCTTGACCACCTTGGTCACGCGCTGGCCGGTGATGTCCTGGAAGGCGCAGGCTTCGAACACGGCGCCGATCCGGTCTCCCACCTGGTCGAGGGCGGCGGCGGCGGCGGGGTCGGCGACGTGGGGCTTGGCGGCGCTGACCAGGGCTTCGATGCCCTCGACGCTTTCCATGATGGTGTTGGTCGCGTCCTCGGTCGCCTCGACGATGGCGTCGAGTTCGTCGCTCATCTTGCTGAAATTGTCTTCATCCGGCGAGCCTGGCTTGCGGATTGCCGCAATCTCGTGGCGTATGCGCTGGATGTGACTGAACAGTCCGACAAGTTCTCTTTTTAGCTGTGCTTCATCCTGCATCGTCGTTGCCCCGCCCCCCGCAGGGTATCCCTAACAGCATACGGTGAAGAAATCAAAGGCATCCTGGTGGCCAATGAATGAAGGAATCGTTTATTTTCGGTCGTCCTGTCCCTTGGGAGACTCATTCATCAGCTTCTTCAGCGCCAGGGCAACCAGCTTCTGGCGCTGGGCGTCGTCCAGGTTGGCGAGTACCGTCTGCTTGGCCTTGCGGATTTCCATCGCCTTGCGGATGAGTTCGGCCCGGTCCTCGGTCACCAGGCCTTTGGCGTTGTCCTGCATGGCCTTGATCTGCTGCTCGCGGGTCGAGCCCTTGCCGGCGGCACCGGCGGCGGGTTTCTTCTGTGCCGCCACGGCCCGGTTGTAGGCCTTCAGATTGCGCCTGGCCTTTTTCGACAACACCAGGGAAAGCAACAAGTCGACCAGAAAATTCGCCATGAGGATACGACCCGAATACCGCTCGACCAGACTACAGTATAGCACCATTACACGGCGCCGCCGCCATGGCAATCGCATGCGCAGGGGGGGAGCGTCAATCGTGATGATTGGCCATCGGGTCTATTCCGCTCGTTTTTTCCAGGGCGAGGACGAGACGGGCGGCCTCCTGCTGCCGGCGCCACATGGCGGCATAGCGTCCGTCGGCGGCCAGCAGGGCCTCGTGGCGGCCGCGCTCCACCACGGTGCCGTCCTCGACCACCAGAATCTCGTCGGCGTCCACCACCGTGGACAGGCGGTGGGCGATCACCAGGGTGGTCAGGTTGGCCGACACCCGGCGCAGCGACGCCTGGATCTCCTGCTCGGTCTGGGAGTCGAGGGCGGAGGTGGCCTCGTCGAAGATCAGGATCGGCGGCGCCTTCAGGATGGTGCGGGCGATGGCCACCCGCTGCTTCTCGCCCCCCGACAGCTTGAGGCCGCGCTCTCCCACCCGGGTGTCGTAGGCCTCGGGCAGGCTCATGACGAAGTCGTGGATCTCGGCGACGCGGGCGGCCTGCTCGATGTCCTCGCGGCTGGCGCCCGGGCGGCCATAGGCGATGTTGTAGAGGATGGTGTCGTTGAACAGCACCGTGTCCTGCGGCACCACGCCGATGGCCGCCCGCAGCGAGGCCTGGGTCACCTCCCGCAGGTCCTGGCCGTCCACGGTGATCCGCCCGCCGGTCACGTCGTAGAAGCGGAACAGCAGCCGGGCGATGGTGGACTTGCCCGAGCCCGAATGGCCGACGATGGCCGTCCGCCGACCGGCGGGAATGACGAAGGACACCCCCTTGAGGATCGAGCGATCGTCACGGTAGTGGAACCGCACGTTCTCGAACGCCACCGTGCCGCCGGCGATGGCCAGGGCAGGGGCCCCCGGCCGGTCGGTGACCTCGGGCTTCTGCTCCATCAGGGCGAACATCACGTCCATGTCGGTCAGCGACTGCTTGATCTCCCGATAGACCATGCCGAGAAAGTTGAGCGGCAGGTAAAGCTGGATCAGGTAGGTATTGACCAGGACGAAGTCGCCCGGCGTCATGGTGCCGTCGATGACGCCGGCGGCGGCCATGGTCATCATCGCCATCAGTCCGAGGGAAATGATCGCCCCCTGACCGACGTTGAGGAACGACAGGGTGGTCCGGCTTCGCACCGCCGCCTGTTCATAGGCGGCCAGGGACTGGTCGAACCGCCGCGCCTCGTGCTCCTCGTTGCCGAAGTATTTTACGGTCTCATAGTTGAGCAGCGAGTCGATGGCCCGGGTATTGGCCTCGGAGTCGGTGGCGTTCATGGCGTGGCGGAACTTGAGCCGCCACTCCGTCACCATCAGGGTGAAGGCCACGTAGCCGCCGATGGTGACGAGGGCGGCGACCGCGTAAAGCCAGGTGTAGAGCCACCACAGCACCCCACACACGAAGACCAGCTCGATCAGCGACGGCCCGGCCCGGAACAGGGCAAGCCGCAGCAGCATCTCGAGCCCGCGGGTGCCCCGCTCGATGGCGCGGCTCAGGCCCCCGGTCTGTCGCTCGAGGTGAAAGCGCAGCGCCAGGCCATGCAGGTTGCGGAAGGTGTTGAGCCCGAGCGTCCGCACCGCCCGCTCGCCCACCCTGGCGAAGACGGCATCGCGCAGTTCGTCGAACGCCTGCGTCAGGATCCGCGCCAGCCCATAGGCGAGCACCAGCCCGACCGGCACGGCGGCGATCGCCCCCTGGCGGCCGGACAGGATGTCCACCGCGTGCTTGTAGACGATCGGCACCCAGGCGTTGGCCACCTTGGCCCCGAGCAGCAGCAGCAGGGACACCACCACCCTGGCCCGCAGCCCGGGCTCGCCCTCGGGCCACAGGTAGGGCAGGAGCCGGCGCATGGTCGCAAGATCGTTGCGTCGTCCCGTGGACGGGGTGGGCGGCGGACCGCCAGCGCGACGCATGGGTCAATGCCTGAACATTGGCGCCCCTCTCCCCCCTCTCTCCCTCAAGGGTGAGGGTGAGGGTGAGGGGGGTGAGGTGAGGGGGTGGGAGTGGTGCGCCCCCCGGCGGAACCCTCTCATAATTCCGTCCCTCCGCTGTTCAAGCAATGGGGTCCACTTTGGGGTTTCCAGAATGTCCGGACCTGGGTCACTTTACCACGCCTGTTCCGACATGCGAGGATCGTGAAGATGCTGGTTGAAATCGCCCCGCCCGCCTACGACGTCGCCGTGGAGATCGTCTACGCCACCGCAGCCAATTTCACCGGCCGGGCGGTCTATGCCCGGCCGGCCTGTCACCTGCATCCCGATGCGGCGGCGCTATTGAGCCGCGCCATCGCCCTGGCCGCCCCCCTCGGCCTGCGGCTCAAGGTGCTGGACGCCTTTCGCCCGGCGGAGGCGCAGTGGGTGCTGTGGAACCACACCCCCGATCCGGAGTTCCTGGCCGACCCGCGGCGCGGCTCGCCCCATTCGCGCGGGGTCGCCGTGGACGTCACCCTGATGGATGGCGAGGGGCGGGATCTCGACATGGGAACGCCGTTCGACACCTTCAGTCCCACCTCCCACCACGGCGCCCTCGACATTCCGGTGGCGGCGCAGCGCAACCGCCTGCTCCTGATCGGCCTGATGACCGCGGCCGGGTGGGACTTCTATCGCAACGAGTGGTGGCACTACCAGGTGTTCGACTCGCGCCGATACCCGGTGCTGAGCGACAGCGTCCTGCCCCGGCCGATGATGCCGCAGGAGGGCTGACGGTCAGAGGATGCGACACACCTCGTCGAAGGACGGCCGGGGGCTGCGCGGGTACAGGCCGCTCGGGTCACCATGGCCCAGGTTGCAGAGGAAATTCGATGCCCAGCGGCCGTCGGGGAAGAAGGCCGCGTCCACCTTGGCCTTGTCGAAGCCGCTCATGGGGCCGCAGTCGAGGCCGAGCGCCCGGGCGGCCATCATCAGATAGGCACCCTGCAGGGTCCCATTGCGAAAGGCGGTCTCCTCGATCAGGGCGGGATTGCCCTCGAACCACGAGCGGGCGTCGGCGTGGGGAAACAGCGTCGGCAGCAGCTCGTGAAAGCGGAGGTCGTGGGCGATGATCGCCGTCACCGGGGCGGCCATGGTCTTGGCCACATTGCCCTCCATCAACGCCGGACGGAGTCGGGCCTTGGCTTCGGGCGTCCTGACGAACACGATCCGCGCCGGCTGGCAGTTGGCGCTGGTGGGGGCCATCTTGAACAGGTCGTGGATCGCCCGCAGCATGTCGTCGGCGACCGGCCGGTCGAGCCAGGTCACATGGGTTCGGGCGGCGCGAAAGAGCTGGTCGAGCGCCGTATCGTTCAGAGCGTCCGCCATGGCTTTTTCCTTTCCCCGCGGTTGAGAGTGTCCCACAATCCTCCAATATGACACGATCCGCAACATCCTTTGGGAGAGTCGCATGCGTCTCCATCGGCTGGCGGCCGTCCTGGCGGCGAGCCTCGCCCTTTGCGCTCCGGGTCCATGCGAAGCCGGCACGTCGGCGGTGGTGCTGATGTACCATGGATTCGGCGATGGCGGCTCGTCCACCAACACCGGCATCGCCCAGTTCGAGGCCCAGCTCGCCGAGTTGCGGTCCGGGGGCTATGCGGTGCTGCCGCTGTCGCGGGTGGTCGAGGCGATCCGCGACGGGCAGCCGCTGCCTGACCTTGCCGTCGCCATCACCATCAACGATGCGCCGCGCTCGGCCTACGAGGTGGCCTGGCCCAGGCTGAGGGCGGCGGGGCTGCCGTTCACCGTGTTCGTGACCACCTCGGTCGTCGACCATCGCGGCCGGGCCTACATGAGCTGGGACCAGTTGCGGGAGCTGGCCCGGGCCGGGGTGGAGATCGGCGCCCAGACCCACGACCATCCCCACATGCCGGCCCAGTCCGCCGATCGCAATCGGGCGGAGATGGAGACGGCGAACCAGCGCATCGCCGCCGAGACCGGCCATCGCCCGACCCTGTTCGCCTACCCTTACGGCGAGGCCGGCACCGCCGAGATCGACCTCGTGCGGGCGGCGGGGTACGGCGCGGCCTTCGGGCAGCACTCGGGTCCGGTGCATCCGGGCGCCGACCTTCACTCTCTGCCGCGGTTTCCCCTTGGTCGCGAGGAGGGAGGGATCGACCGCTTCCGCCGCATCCTGCGCACCCTGCCGCTGCCGGTGGAGGACGTCCGCCCCGCCAACCCGGCGCTGACGTCCAATCCGCCGCGTGTCGAGTTTACCGTCGCCGAGGGCGTGGAAGGCCTCGAGCGCATCGGCTGCTACGCCTCCCACACCGGACGCCTCGTCGTCGAGCGTCACGGCCGGCGGGTGTCCATGCGCCCGCCCCGGCCGTTTCCGCCGACTCGCGGCCGCATCAACTGCACGGTGCCCACCGATCAGGGGCGATGGCGCTGGTTCGGGATGCAGGTCTATGTGCAGGAAAGGAAGTAAGAAAGCGAGGGGCCGAGAGGCCCCTCGCGCTCCCCAGGACTTTTCATCCTGGAGGGAACGGGGAGTGTGAGGGGCCTCTCGGCCCCTCACGTTCTTCCTTACTTGTTGCTTACGTATCCCACCGTTACCGCACGTAGATATGGACTTCGCTGCTGGTGGCGGAGGTGCTGTTCATGGCCGACATGCGCACCCGGTCGGCGGGCAGGCCCATGTTGTTGAGGGAGCGCAGCACCGCCTCGGCATTGCGGCGCGCCGCGTTGGCGGTGATGGAGGCCTGGCCGGCTCCGCTCGTGGACGGAGTCACCGCCACCAGGTCGAAGGTGGCGCCGGGCTTGCGCTCCAGGGCCTTGCCGACCGCCTGGTAGAGGGCCTGCTCGTAGGCGACGTTGGGCCGGTCGAAGCGGATCACCACCAGCGGGCGCTGGCTGGTCACGCCGGCCACGTTGGCTGGCGCGGAGCTGGGCATCTGGGGGGCGCCGGCGCGAATCTTGTTGGCCAGGCTGGTGCCATAGAGCTGCCCGTTCTGGATGGCGACGGCCAGGGTGTTGAGGTTGCTCTTCTCGTTGGCCAGGTACTGCTGCTGACGGGTGATGTCGGTGCTGAGTTCGGTCAGCAGCCGCTCGATCAGCACCACCGTCTGGTTGGTTTCATCCTCGAGGATGCGCAGTTGCCGGTGATCCTCCTCGACGGCACCCTGGAGGTTGAAGGCGGCGCGGACCGAGTCGAGCAGGTAGGCGGCCATGGATGAATCGGCAGCCACGTCCGTCGCGAGCTGGTTCATCCGGACGATGTCGGCGTTGATCAGGTTGAGCTGATTCTCCGACGCCTTCATCTTCTCCACCAGCACCGGATTGCCGGGGGTGGTGCCGAGCTGGAGCTTGGCGTTGATGGCGGCGACCGTCTCGTGATAGCCGAGGGAGTCCCGTGCCGTCTGATTGCGCAGGTTCTGTAGGCCGTTGTTGCGACCCTTGATGGTATTCTGGAGTTGGCGCAATTCGTCGCGGTAGGTCTGCACCTTGTGGCCGACGAAGGTACCGGTGGCGCGACCAGGAGTGACGCTCGGTGGCTCGAAATTGGTGGAGCCCATGGCCGGGGGCGTCCCATAAGCCGAACTTCCCGCCGCTTCGGCGACTATGGCGTCGAACCGCGCGGGCGCGGGTGCGGCCACCGTCTCACCCCCGGTGATGGAGGGGAACAGGGCGTCGGACGCGAAGGAACACCCGGCAAGCAGCATGACTGTGCCTAGGGCGATACAACGACTCTGCGACAGGACCATTGAGCGGACAACCTAAATCAGTCGTTGTGGCAAATGCGGCCGGGGCCCGACCCATAGCCAGGCTGGGAAAAAAGCTCCCCCACCAGAAACCCACGGAAGTTTACAGAAAGGGGGGACACGCCACAAGGATGATTTGCAGGCGAACCGCGCGGAAATTCCGGACCGCGTGGAGTGTCGCCGCGTGATATGGTCGCGGAGTTGGGACCTCTGGTCGAAGTCTTGGCCAGAAAGGTGCGCAGGGGGGATGCTTGCTGGTTCTTGGGGTCGACAGTGCGGCGGCTGGCTGTTCGGTGGCCGTGTGGCGGGATGGACGGGTGCTGGCGGCGGCCGATCAGGCCATGGAGCGGGGGCAGGCGGAGGCCCTGATTCCCATGGTTGTCGCCGTCATGGGCGAGGCCGGGGTGGACTTCGGGGAACTCGACCTCATCGCCGTCACCGTCGGTCCCGGGTCGTTCACCGGCGTGCGGACCGGGCTGGCGGCGGCTCGTGCCCTTGGGTTGGCCGCCGGGGTGCCGGTCCATGGCGTCACCACCACCGAAGCCGTCGCCAGGGCGGTACCCGACGCCGAGCGGCGGGGACGCCCGATTCTCGTCGTTCTCGAGTCACACCGCGCCGACCTTTATCTACAGGCCTTCGCCGCGGACGCGACGCCCCTTGGTCCGCCGACGTCGGCGTCCCCTGAGGACGGTCCGGCTCTGGTGCCCGATGGGCCTCTGGTGGTCGCCGGCGATGCGGCGGAGCGGTTGCGTCCCCATCTGGGGGAGCGGGCGCTGTTTTCAGCCTCCGCGGGCAGACCCGATGCGGCGGTGGTGGCCGCCATCGCCGCTGGACGAGTCGACTCGGGAGGGCTGCCCCCGGAGCCCCTCTACCTTCGCCCGCCCGACGTCTGCCGTCCCGTCCCCGCTGCACCATGATCACTCTGAATCCCCTCGCCCCCGTTCACGCGGCGGTGGCCGCGGCCCTGCACGCCACCTGTTTCGACCCCGCATGGAGCGAGGAAGCGGTGGCCGGGCTCCTGGTGCTGCCCACCTGTTTCGGCCTGCTGGCGGTCGATGCGGCGGCAACCCCGCCCGAGCCACGGGGGCTCATCCTCTGTTCCGTGGCGGCCGATGAGGCCGAGGTGCTGACGGTCTGCGTCCGCCCGGAAGACAGGAGTCGCGGCACCGGCCGGCGGCTCCTCGGAGCGGCCTGCGACTCCGCGGCCGCCGCCGGGGCCCGGTCGATGTTCCTCGAGGTTGCCGAAGACAACGTCCATGCCATGGCGATGTATGAAACCTCAGGTTTCGTCCGGGTCGGTCGGCGCCGGGGCTATTATGCGCGGCGGGACGGCGCCGTCGACCCTGCGCGGCGGGACGGCGCCGTCGACCCTGCGCGGCGGGACGGCGCCGTCGACCCTGCGCGGCGGGACGGCGCCGTCGACGCCATTCTGCTGCGCCGGGAAATCAGCCTCTGACTATTCTCAACCGGTGGATACCATCGTCGGGTTCTCCCTCCTCCCGCACAAGACCAGTCACCCGATGCCCAAGGTCAGTCACCGAGCGGGGGACATTGACCAGCGGCTCGACTCCCCTCAGGCGGATCTCGCAGACTTGTCCGGGGGACATTCGTTCGATCAGCAATTTGGCTTTGACGAAAGTCATAGGGCAGACATCGCCGGTGATGTCGAGTCGGAAGTCGGGCTCCTCAGTCACGGCCGCCATCTCCCTCGCAAAAATTTCCCGATTGCTGATTTTTGATTGCCAGAACCGAGCGGTCAATCTATATATTGGCCACCTCATCTGTAATAGAGGAACGCCCGTAGATGTCGGACCAGAACAATGTAAGTGAACTGCTGTCGCTGACGACCGAGATCGTGTCGGCTCACGTCGCCAACAACGCCGTGGCCGTTGCCGATCTGCCACAACTTATAAACGAAGTGTTCAAGACTCTCTCCACCGTCGGTACCATGCCGGCGCAGGAAGAGCGTCCCCAGGCTGCCGTGCCCATCAAGCGCTCGGTCACGGCCGACTACATCATCTGTCTCGAGGACGGCAAGAAGCTGAAGATGCTGAAGCGCCACCTCAAGACCGCCTACAACATGACGCCCGAGGAATATCGCGAACGCTGGCAGTTGCCGCCCGACTACCCGATGGTGGCCCCGAGCTATGCCATGCATCGCAGCTCGCTCGCGAAGAAGATCGGCCTCGGCACCAAGGCCCGCAAGAAGCGCCACTCCGCCGAGTAGGAGAGCGCCGTCCGGCTGGAACGGGGAAATGGGGCGTTGTCGGTGATGAACCGGCGACGCCTTTTCCTTGTTGGTCCCGGATGTCCGTCCGGTCTATAGTCCAGGCGGAGATCGTGGCTGACGCGATGGTGGAGTCGGGTACGGCCGCGGATGTTTCCGGTAGATGGCGATGGGTCCAATGGTTTCGCGAATCGAGCAGCGCTGCATAGACAAGGGGATGAAGATGACCGGGCAGCGGCGGGTCATCGCCCGCGTGCTCTCGGAGGCCGAGGATCACCCCGACGTCGAGGAGGTTCACCGCCGGGCCGCGTTGATCGACCCGCGCATCAGCATCGCCACCGTCTATCGCACCGTGCGGCTGTTCGAGGACTCGAGCATCCTCGAACGTCACGACTTCGGCGACGGGCGCGCCCGCTATGAAGAGACGCAGAGCGATCATCACGATCACCTGATCGATATCAACTCCGGCCGTGTGATCGAGTTTCGCAGCGATGACGTGGAAAAACTGCAGCGGGAGATCGCCGCGCGCCTTGGATACCGCCTCATCGCCCATCGCCTCGAACTGTACGGCGTGCCGCTGTCCCAGGGGGACGACGCGTCGGGAAAGGGGTAGGGGGGAACATTATTCACTCCCTCTCCCCCCTGAAGGGGGGGGGAGAGGGCTTTTGATAGGTTCACCCGATTGCCCTGAGCGTCCCCGGGCCAACTTGACTTTGCGTCGGCCGGTGCTACGTTCACGTCGGGTGACTGTCCATAGCTGGGTGCGTTGACCAAGAAGCTGTTCATCAAGACCTACGGATGCCAGATGAACGTGTACGACTCCGCGCGCATGGCGGACGTACTGGCTCCGCTCGGGTTCCAGGTGGCCGTCGAGCCCGACGACGCCGACATGATCATCCTCAACACCTGTCACATCCGGGAAAAGGCGTCGGAGAAGGTGTTCTCCGAGCTTGGGCGCCTGCGCCTGCTCAAGGACGCGCGCCGCGCCGGGGGCGGTGACGTCATCCTGGCGGTGGCCGGTTGCGTCGCCCAGGCCGACGGCGACGAGATTCTGGCCCGTGCCCCCCATGTGGACATCGTGCTGGGTCCGCAGACCTACCATCGCCTGCCGGAGATGGTGGCGCGGGTGGCGCGCGGCGCCGGGGAGGAAGGCCGCCGCGGCATCCTGGAGACCGACTTTCCGCCTGAGCCCAAGTTCGACCATCTGCCGCCGGCCGCCGCCGACGGCCCGTCGGCATTCCTGTCGGTACAGGAGGGCTGCGACCGCTTCTGCACCTTCTGCGTGGTTCCCTATACCCGCGGCTCCGAGTATTCCCGCCCGGTGGCGGCGGTGCTGGACGAGGCGCGGCGGCTGGTGGAGACGGGCGCCTGCGAGATCACCCTGCTCGGTCAGAACGTCAACGCCTATCATGGCGCCGCCTATCATGACGCTGGGCCGGACGGGGGAGAGTGGGGCCTGGGGCGGCTCCTGCGCGCCCTGGCCGGGATCGAGGGGCTGAAGCGGCTTCGCTACACCACCTCCCATCCCCGGGACCTGGACGAGGCGCTGATCGCCGCCCATCGCGACCTGCCCCAGCTCATGCCGTTCCTGCACCTGCCGGTGCAGTCGGGGTCAGACCGAATCCTCGCCGCCATGAACCGGGGCCATACCGCCGACGACTACCGCCGGCTGGTGGCGCGGCTGCGGCGGGCGCGGCCGGCCATGGCCCTGTCGTCCGATTTCATCGTCGGCTTCCCGGGCGAGACCGACGAGGACTTCGCCGAGACCATGCGCCTGGTCGGTGAGACCGGATTCGCCCAGGCCTATTCGTTCAAGTACAGCCCACGGCCCGGCACGCCGGCCGCCGCGGCGTCCGACCAGGTGCCCGAGGACGTCAAGGTCGAGCGACTCGCCCACCTCCAGGCGCTGCTCTCGGCACAGCAGCGGCTGTTCAACGAGGCCTGTGTCGGCAGGGAACTGCCGGTGCTGGTGGATCGGCGGGGCCAGCTTCCGGGGCAGCTTGCCGGGCGCAGCCCCTATATGCAGGCGGTGACGGTGACCGCGGGCGACGACCTTCTCGGCCGGATCGTCAATCTGCGCATCGTCGCCTCGCGTCCCAACAGCCTGGAGGGAGCGCTGGTCGACTCGGCCGGTCCCGAGTACGGCACCTGCGGCTGCGGCGGCTCCTGCCGCGGGGCGAAGGAGGGCCACGCGTGACCCCGATCGCCCCCCAGGCCCAGAGCGCCAGCGTGCGACTCACGCGGGAGTTCGACGACAACAAGCACCTTCAGGTCCTTTTCGGTCCCCGCAACGCCAATCTGGATCGCATGGAGCGTCAACTCGGGGTTTCCCTCGACACCCGCGGCAATGCCGTCACCATCACCGGCCCGTCGGGCATGGTGGAGGCGGCCCGCTCGGCCCTCGACGCCCTGTACGACCGCATCCGCCGCGGCCACGAGGTGGAGATGGGCGACGTCGACGCGGCGGTGCGCATGTCCCGCCACGGGGTGGCCAGCATGGAGGCCGACGACGACGCCCTCGGTCTGCGCACCCGCAAGCGCCATGTCGAGCCGCGCTCCCCCACCCAGGCCGAGTACCTCAGGGCCATGCGCGACAACGATCTGGTGTTCGGGCTCGGCCCGGCCGGCACCGGCAAGACCTATCTGGCGGTCGCCATGGCGGTGTCGATGATGCTGCGGGGTCAGGTGGATCGATTGATCCTCTCGCGGCCCGCCGTCGAGGCCGGGGAGCGACTCGGGTTTCTGCCGGGCGATCTCCGCGACAAGGTCGATCCGTACCTGCGCCCGCTCTATGACGCCCTCTACGACATGCTCCCCGGCGATCAGGTGATGAAGCGGCTGGCGTCGGGGGAGATAGAGGTGGCCCCACTCGCCTTCATGCGCGGCCGTACCCTGGCCAGCGCCTTCGTCATCCTGGACGAGGCGCAGAACACCACCCCGGTGCAGATGAAGATGTTTCTGACCCGCCTTGGCGAGAACTCGCGCATGGTGGTCACCGGCGACATGAGCCAGATCGACCTGCCGTCCGGCGCCCGCTCGGGCCTGCGCGACGCCATCGAGACGCTGCAGGGCGTGGAGAGCGTCGCCTTCATCCGCTTCACCGACCGCGACGTGGTGCGTCACGACCTGGTGACGCGCATCGTCCGCGCCTACCAGGCCCGCGAGGGAGGAGACTCGCAGTGAGTCAGGTCATGGATATGGACTTTGACGTGGACATGGCGGTCGAGGCGACGTGCCCGGCCTGGCTCGCATCCCTCCCCGACGCCGAGGAGCGGTGCCGTGCGGCAGCACTGGCGGCGCTGGCGGCCGGGCTGCGGGAACGGCCGCTCGCCGGAGTCGACTCCGGGATCGAACTCGCCATCGTCCTGTCCGACGACGCCGAGGTCCGGCGGTTCAACCGCGACTATCGCGGTCAGGACAAGCCCACCAACGTCCTGTCCTTCGCCGCCCTGGACGGGGACGACCCCCTTCCGGAGCCGGACGAGCCGCTGCTGCTGGGCGACGTGATCATCGCCCACGAGACCACGGCGGCCGAAGCCGCGGCGGAGGGGCTGTCCCTTGCCGATCATCTCAGTCATCTCGTCGTCCATGGCGTTCTGCATCTGATAGGGTATGATCACGAGGAGGACGACGCGGCTCTGGACATGGAGCGACTGGAAGCCGCGAGCCTCGCGGGTCTCGGCATCGCCGACCCATACGCCCGAGTCGACTCCGGAACACCGATGCGATCATGAGTGACATCCCCTCTACGAGACCCGGCCGCGACGACGGGCCGGGCGATGAACAGTCCCTGGCCAGGGCCATCTCCCGCTGGCTCAAGGAGCTGATGAAGAGCCGCAGCGGCGAAAGCTCCGTCCGCGAGGCCATCGAGGAGATCATCGAGGAGCGGGGCGAGGAAACGCCCATCGACTCCCATGAGCGACTCCTGCTCGGCAACATCCTGCACATGCGCGACGTCACCGCCCACGACGTCATGGTGCCCCGGGCCGACATCGTCTCCGTCGACGTGGCCACTCCCATCGAGCAGGTGATCGACATGATGGCCCGCCAGGGCCACTCCCGCATGCCGGTGTACCGGGGGACTCTGGACGACGTGCTCGGCATGATCCACATCAAGGACGTGGTGGCGGTGGTGGCTACCCGCCGGCCGGTGGTGTTGCAGCACCTGTTGCGCCGCATCCTGTTCGTGGCGCCGTCGATCCGGGTGCTCGACCTCATGCTGGAGATGCGGCTCAAGCGGACCCACATGGCCCTGGTGGTGGACGAATACGGCGGCATCGACGGCCTCGTCACCATCGAGGACCTGGTGGAGGAGATCGTCGGCGAGATCGAGGACGAGCACGACACCGACGTCGAGCCCGAGTTCATCATCCGCCCCGACGGCACCGCCGAGGCCGATGCCCGCGTGCCCGTCGAGGCCTTCGAGGAGCGGGTGGGACAGGTGCTGTCCGAGGACGAGCGCGAGGACACCGACACCCTGGGCGGGCTGATCTTCTATCTGGCCGGCCGGGTGCCGACCCGCGGCGAACTCATCACCCATTCCTCGGGCATCGAGTTCCAGGTCATGGACGCCGATCCGCGCCGGGTCCGGCGCCTGCGCCTGCGCAATCTGCCGCCCCGGCCGGGAGAGATGCAGTGAGAGGCGTGGGGTAGCCGTATGCAACTCACGTCAGGTCATCCACTCCCTCTCCCCCTCGAGGGGGAGAGGGCCGGGGTGAGGGGGTGGGGCAACCGGCACCATCTCGAGAGCTTCGGCACCCCCCTCACCCAACCCTCTCCCCCCGAAAGAGGGGGGAGAGGGCTTTTGGGAAGTGCCCTTCATACAAACCTGGCATCGCGTCCATGATACGGACCCTGGCCACCATCGTCGGCGGGCTTGCCGGGTGGCGTCGTCACGGCCTGGCCCTGCTGCTGGGAGTCCTGGCCGCCGCCGCCCAGCCGCCGGTGGGGGCGGCGCCGCTGCTGCTGGTCGCCTTTCCCGCCCTGGTGTGGCTCATCGACGGCAGCCGGAGCTGGCGTGGCGCGGCGCTGGTGGGATGGTCCTTCGGCAGCGGCCACTTCGCCACCGCCCTGTACTGGGTGGGGCACGCCTTTCTGGTGGACCCTGAGCGATTCGGCTGGATGCTGCCCTTCGCCATCATTGGGCTCGGGGTGGGTCTCGGCGCCTTCGTGGCCCTGGCCGCCGGCCTGACCCATGCCGTGTCGCGCCCCGGTCCCGCCCGGGTGGCGGCCCTGGCCGGGGCGTGGACGGTGGCGGAGATGCTGCGGGGGTGGCTGTTCACGGGCTTTCCCTGGGGACTTGCCGCCTATGCCTGGAGCGACGTGCCGGCGATGATGCAGGTAGCGGCGCTGGTCGGAGCCTATGGCGTCAGTCTGCTGACGGTATTGATCGCCGCCACGCCGGCCCTGGCGGACCGGCGATTCCCGGCCGCCGCCCTGGGACTCCTGGCGCTGGTCTGGGCGGGTGGCGCCGTGCGCCTCCAGATGGCCGGAGCGGTCGGGGACCTGCCGCTCGTTCCCGGCGTGACCCTCCGCCTGGTTCAGGCCAACATCGACCAGACCCTGAAGTGGCGTCCCAGTCTTCGCGAAACCAACTTCCTCCGCCAGATCGAGTTGAGTCGCTCGCCGGGGATCGACTCCGTCACCCACGTGATCTGGCCGGAGACGGCGTCGATCTTCTCCCTCGATCACGATGCGACGCACCGGGCCATCATCGCGACGGCGGCGCCGCCGGGAGGAGCGGTCATCACCGGCGCCCCGCGCCTGACGCCGCCCGGCGTATCGCCGCTCCAGGTGTGGAACAGCCTGTTGGCCATCGACCATGACGGTACCCTGGTGGCCGTCTACGACAAGGTCCACCTGGTGCCGTTCGGCGAGTACATGCCGTTGCGCTCGATTCTGCCGTTCGACAAGCTGACGGTGGGCGCCATCGACTTTTCGGCCGGCCCCGGAATGAAGACCCTGACCGTGTCGGGCCTCCCCCCGTTCAGTCCACTCATCTGCTATGAGGCCATCTTCCCCGGAAAGGTCGTGGACGCGACCAACAGGCCGGACTGGCTCCTCAACCTGACCAACGACGCGTGGTTCGGCATGAGCGCCGGCCCCCACCAGCACTTCGCCAGTACCCGCTGGCGGGCGGTCGAGGAAGGACTGCCCCTGGTAAGAGTGGCGGTCACAGGCATTTCCGGCGTGGTCGATCCCTTCGGCCGGGTCCTGCGGCGCCTGGACCTGGGCGAGATGGGCGTACTCGACGCGCCGCTCCCACGCCCCCTCGTTCATCCCACTCCTTACGCGCGGTGGGGCGACGGACCAGTCCTGCTCCTCGCATCATTTCTGCTCGGAACCGCCATTGCGGCGCTTCGTCGAGGTTGAATTCGGGGTAGCACCATCCCCAACTATCTGTAGTCGGCGGCACTCTTTGATCATCATCGGCGTTCGTCGATGTTGACGGTCATACGATCGTATGACACAAGTTGCTGGTCCGACGACCGGGTTACCAATATGTTGTGATATCGTTCAGAAAAAGGATCGACCATGGCACCAGCACGCGCTGTAAGAGAGAGTGGTGCGGCCCGCGTTTCGACGCGGGGACGCACGGCAACGGGCAGTCCGAATCCCATCGATGTGCACGTCGGGGGCCGTGTGCGCCTGCGGCGGACGCTGCTCGGGATGAGTCAGGAGAAGCTTGGAGACGCCATCGGGCTGACGTTCCAGCAGGTCCAGAAGTACGAGCGCGGCGCCAACCGCATCGGCGCCAGCCGCCTGTGGGACCTGAGCCGGGTTCTCGACGTCCCCGTGTCGTTCTTCTTCGACGACATGGTGGAGGGGACAGCGGCCCAGAGCCCGCGCATGCTCTCGGGAATGACGGAGGAGCCGAGCACCTTCGACGCCGATCCCATGACCAAGCGGGAGACGCTCGAACTGGTGCGCGCCTACTACCGGATCACCGATCCGCAGGTGCGCAAGCGGGTGTTCGAGCTGTCCAAGGCCCTGGCCAGCGCCTCGGACGCTGCGAAGGTCGCGGCCTCCGAGCCGCCGACACCTCAGGAGTGAACTCCTGGCCCGGGGGCCGCGCCGCGGTCGGGCGCGGCTCCCGGGCGGACGGTGGGGCGTTCCGGTGCCGGGAGGGGACCCCCGGTAGCCGGGGTCTCTTTCCTGCGCTTCGGGAAAAGGGCCTGTGAAAAGGGCCTGTGGAAAAGAATCTTGACGTCCCGGCGCTTCCCTGGAACAACATCTTGTCGGTCATGGATCTGCCAGGATCCTCTGCACCGATGGTGGAGATAACCCCAGGGAGAGTGCAGCCGTGGCGAAGACCAACTACCTGTTCACCAGCGAGTCCGTGTCCGAGGGCCATCCCGACAAGGTTTGCGACCGGATTTCCGACTCGATCGTCGACGCTTTTCTGGCCGCCGATCCCCACTCCCGCGTGGCGCTGGAAACCCTGGCCACCACCAATTTCGTCGTGCTGGCCGGTGAGGTGCGGGGACCGGCATCCGTCAGCCGCGAGCTGATGATCGAGGCCGCCCGCAAGGCGGTGCGCGAGATCGGCTACGAGCAGGAGGGCTTCAACTGGCGAACCCTCGAGGTGGTGACGCGGGTGCATGCCCAGTCCGCCGACATCGCCATGGGTGTCGACGCCGCCGGCAACAAGGACGAGGGGGCCGGCGATCAGGGAATCATGTTCGGCTATGCCTGCGACGAGACGGCCGAACTGATGCCGGCGCCGATCCAGTTCGCCCATGCCATCCTGAAGTCCATGGCCGAGGCCCGCCACTCCGGCCAGGCACCGAAGCTCGGCCCCGACGCCAAGAGCCAGATCACTCTGCAGTACGTGGACGGCCGGCCGGTACGGGCCACCTCGGTGGTGGTATCCACCCAGCACGCGGCGGACATCGGCCAGGACGAGGTGCGTGAAATCGTCCGTCCCCATGTCCTCAAGGTGCTGCCGGAGGGCTGGATGTGCGGCGAGGACCAGTTCTACGTCAATCCCACCGGCCGTTTCGTCATCGGCGGACCGGACGGTGACAGCGGCCTGACCGGCCGCAAGATCATCGTCGACACCTATGGCGGCGCGGCGCCCCACGGCGGCGGCGCCTTTTCCGGCAAGGACCCGACCAAGGTGGACCGCTCGGCCGCCTATGCGGCACGCTATCTGGCGAAGAACGTGGTGGCCTCGGGCGTTGCGACCAGGTGCCTGATCCAGCTGTCCTACGCCATCGGCGTGTCGAAGCCGCTGTCGGTCTATGTGGATACCCAGGGCACCGGCCGCGTCGACGAGGATCGCCTGTCGACCGTGCTGACCGACCTGGTGGACCTCAGCCCCCGGGGCATCCGCGAGCATCTTGCTCTCAACCGCCCGATCTACGCCCGTACCTCGTCGTATGGCCACTTCGGTCGGGCCCCGACGGCCGACGGCGGCTTCTCGTGGGAGCGCACGGACCTGGCCGACACCATCCGGACCGCCTTCGCCTGACGGGGGAAGGCCGGAAGAGTCCTCTCCCCTCGAAGTGGGGGGGGAGAGGGTGTCTGGGGGAGTTGACAGGTGCCGTCCGCAGGTGTACATATTTCTGTACAAACTTAGGGAGACGGCTATGGATGTGCTGCCCTATACGCATGTGCGTCAGAATTTGGCCCGGGTGATGGAAGGCGTGTGCGACGAACGAGTCCCGATCATCGTCAGTCGTCAGAGTGCTCGTCCGGTCGTGATGATGTCGCTTGATGAATATCACGCCATTGAGGAGACTCTTCATCTTTTGCGCAGCCCACGCAATGCGGCGCGGTTGCTGGAGTCGGTCGCCGAAGCCGAGGCGGGCGGCGCCGCGCCGCATGGTCTTGTCGACGAATCATGAATCTGCTGTGGACCCGGCAGGCGTGGGGGGACTACCTCTACTGGCAGACAACCGACAAAGCGATTCTGCGGAAGATCAACGACCTGATACGCGACGTTACGCGCCAACCCTTCGCTGGTCTCGGCAAACCGGAACCGCTCAGGGGTACTCTGGCCGGATGGTGGTCACGGCGCATCACCGGCGATCATCGTCTGGTTTACCGCGTCAGCGGTAACGGCACGGATCAACGGGTCGAGATCGCCCAGTGCCGCTATCATTACTGAAAGCCGCATGTTGTTGAAGAGTCTCCCCCCCCCGCTCCCGCGCAGCTTTGGTCGGCGCCGGGGAAAGAAGCTGCGACCCGGGCGCCTTTCTCTGGTCGAGACCCTGCTGCCGCGCCTGTCCATTGCCCTTCCGGCGACGGGAGAGGGTGATCTCGATCCCATCGCGCTGTTCGGGTCGCGGCCGCGGGCGGTGTGGCTTGAAATCGGCTTCGGCAGTGGCGAGCACCTGGCGGCGCAGGCGGCGGCCAATCCCGACGTCGGCATCATCGGCTGCGAGGTCTTCGTCAACGGGGTCGCGAGCCTTTTGCGCCACGTGGAGGAGGATGGCCTCGCCAACGTGCGGCTGTACGCCGACGATGCGCGCGCCCTGCTGGCGGCGCTGCCGGATCGCTGTCTCGAGCGGGTGTTTCT